>NZ_BAABDD010000036.1:0-40313 GCF_039539445.1 Salinactinospora qingdaonensis | reverse complement strand
CCGGATACCTCCCTCAGGCGGAAACCGCACCTGAGCCTGGACGACCAAGCGATGAGAAGAAACTGGTGGTGGAGGGTGGTCAACATTCATCCGTCGCCCAGTGGTCCACTTTCGGGCGACGTTGACAACACGGGAAGCACGAGCCCTTCGAGCCCTCGCCCCAGCGGTGCCATCCAACACGTCCCGCAAGCCCCCCGCGTCCCGCGCGTGCGGCGGTTCTCGGGCGGGGAGGGACACACCGGCCCGCGTCTCACTAGGCGAGACGGTGGATGTGGGGGTTACGTCCAGCGTTGGGGGTAGCGCACCACTGAGCGTGCAAACACGTCACAACCGTCCCCATAAAAGCGACAAAGCCCCCATAGCGCTCCGCAGTCGCGGCGTAAACGCCCAACAGGCGAGACACTCGTTCGAGAATCAACATTCTCCCCCGATGGGAAACCGACATGGCCCACCAAAACGGGCACCACCTGGCCGATAGCTGCGCTTGATGTTGCCAAGATCGCCCCCGGGATCGCCCAACGGCGATCCCGAGCCACGAAAACCGCCGAACACCCACCCCTCGCAGCGACCACACCCCACCAGCCACCCCGCCTCCACCCCTAGAAAAACCCACCACCCCCGCCCCTCGCCGCCTTCCGTCGCCGCCCTTCACCCCCGCCAACAGCATCGACTCGGAGCCGCCTCTGCCCACCGCCCGTCCTCGCCGCCGCTCGCTTCACCAGCTCGTCTCCTAGCCTGGAGCTCAAACCATCAGGTATGTGGCGTCTCTCGACCACGGAGACTTGTTGCGGAAGACCTAAACAGATCAGGAGCCACTCAACAGGGACGGCGCGTTCTTTGGCCGCGGGTCGGCATTCACTACGCTGCTCTCGCTGGCTACATTGGTCCTTTTCCTGTTCGAGCGTGCCAAACTGAAGGTTATGCCTCCTTTCGCCGAAGCCCGCGTTGACGTCAGTGCGATCGCTGACAACATCGCTCTGCTCCAGGAGCGGGCCCCCAACTCCCAGCTCATGGGGGTAGTCAAGGCCGACGGTTACGGCCATGGCATAATTGCCGCCGCGCGCGCCAAGCTCGCCGGGGGCGCCACGTGGCTGGGCACGGCGTTTATCGAAGAAGCCCTCCAACTGCGACGGGCCGGTATCACCGCGCCCGTGCTCGCCTGGATTCTCCCGCCCGGAGCTCCGATCGCCGAGGCGATCGCCGCCGACATCGACCTTGGCGTAAGCGCGGCTTGGCTCATCGACCAGATCGCCACGGCCGCCCGGGAGACGGGGCGGCCCGCCCGCGTGCATCTCAAAGCCGACACCGGTCTGAACCGTGGCGGCGTCACGGCCGACGAATGGCATGCCACCCTCGCTGAGGCCGCGCGGTTCGAGGCTGCCGGCTTGCTCCGCGTCGTCGGCCTGTTCTCCCACTTCGCCTGCGCCGACGAGCCGGGGCACCCCTCCATCGCCGCTCAACTCGATGCGTTCCACGAGGCCAGCGCAGCCGCCGACAAGGCCGGGCTGCGCCCCGAGCTGCGTCACATGGCCAATTCGGCAGCGACCCTCACGCTGCCCGAGGCACACTTCGACTTGGTGCGCACCGGTATCGCCGCGTATGGCCTCAACCCCATCCCCAGTCTCGGAGATGTTGGGCTGCGCCCCGCTATGACTCTCACCAGCCGGATCGCGGTGGCCAAGCGTGTCCCGGAAGGTCACGGCGTCTCCTACGGGCACCGCTATGTCACCGACCGCCCCACCACGCTGGCCCTCGTACCGCTGGGCTACGGCGATGGGGTGCCCCGCGCGGCCACCAACCGTGCTCCCGTGGGCATCGCCGGGCGGCGTTTCACGATCTCTGGAACGGTCTGCATGGATCAGTTCGTCGTCGACGTCGGTGAGACTCCCGTGGCGGCCGGTGACCCGGTGACCCTCTTCGGCCCCGGCGACGACAACACCCCCACGACCCAGGACTGGGCTGACGTGCTGGACACGATCTCCTACGAGATCGTCACGCGCGTCGCACCACGGGTGCCCCGGGTCTACATCGGCACTCCCGACCAGGAGACCGGCATCCTCCCCGGGGAAAACGTGGCTCCCGGCCCGTAGCCGTCCCCACGTCCCACCGCGCGTCGCTCGATCCTCGGCCGTCGGTCCGGCCCCCTTCCCGCTGCGCCTATCCTGGGAATGGGCGGCCCCGGTGCGTGGCCAGGAGAGGCTCCGAGGCGGTTGGGTTCACCCGCTCCGCCGCTTCGCGCCGGTCCATCCGCGCCCCGGTGGCGTCGGCCCATTGCTCGCGCCGGCGGGCGCAGGGGAGCGTGCAGTGTCCCACCGATCGCCCCACAGCCGCCACCTAGTCCTGAGACCGCTGCTTATGACCGACACCACTGAGACCACCCCACCTGAAACGACCGCTGTCGCCACGGCCACGCTGGTCGCGGCCACCGACGCCGACACGCGCGATATCGGCCGTCGTATTGGCGCCCGGCTGTGCGCCGGCGATCTGCTGATCCTTTCGGGACCGCTCGGAGCGGGAAAGACCACCCTCACCCAAGGGCTCGCCGAAGGGCTGGGGGTGCGCGGCCCCATCACGTCGCCGACCTTCGTCATCTCCCGCATCCATCCGGCGTTGGAGGGCGGGCCCGACCTGGTGCACGCGGACGCCTATCGGTTGGGCAGCGCCGCCGAAGTCGACGACCTTGACCTTGACGCCACTGTCCCCAGCGCCGTCACCGTCGTGGAATGGGGCGAAGGCGTCGCTGAAGAACTCAACGACGACCGGCTGTGGATCGTGCTCGACCGCCGCCCCGACGACAGCCGCACTATTCGGTTGGTCGGCTTCGGTGACCGCTGGAGCGAACTGCCCATCGACGCCGGACAACCCGAATAACAACACCTCTAAGCTGAGTGATCGTGCTCCTTCTGGCTTTCGACACCGCGACGCCCGCCGTTACCGCCGCCATCTGCGAAGCCGGCGCTGACACCGATGTGCGGGTACTCGCTGAGACCTCCTCCGAGGACGCCCGCCGCCACGGCGAGCTACTGTCCCCCGGCATCGCCGCCGTAGCCGAACGCGCGGGCGTGGCGCTGACCGATCTCACTGACATCGCTGTGGGTATCGGCCCCGGCCCCTACACCGGCCTGCGGGTCGGGCTCGCCACCGCCCACGCCCTCGCGGAGGCCCTGGACCTCTCCTGTCATGGCGTGGCCACGCTTGACGCTCTCGCATTCGCCTCCGGCCGGTCCGGCCCCTTTATCGCCACCAGTGACGCCCGCCGCAAAGAGGTCTTCTGGGCGCGCTACGACGACGCTCTCACCCGTGTCGGCGAGATCGCTGTGGCTCGTCCCGACCACATCGACACTGCTGGCCTCCCCGTCATCGGCCACGGCGCATGGCTGTACCCCGTGGCGTTCGGACAGGAGCCCGATACCGCTGCCCCCCTCTACCCCACGGCCGCGGCCCTGGGCGAGGTCGCTGCGCGCCGGCTGCGCGCCGGCGGGCACCTGCCCGCTCCTCGCCCCATCTACCTGCGCCGCCCCGACGCTCAGGTGCCGGCGGCGCCGAAGAGGGTGCGGCAATGGCAAGCGTGACTGTACCGCCGCGGCTGCGCCCCATGGCCGATGAGGACGTGGCCGCCGTCATGGAGCTAGAGCGCACGCTGTTCCCCGGCGATGCGTGGAGCGAGCGCATGCTGCGCGACGAACTGGCCGCGCCCGATCGCTACTACATCGTCGCCGAGCCCGGAGAGGACGACGACAGCGCTACCAGCGAGGGTGGCCGCATCGTCGGTTACGCCGGGCTGCGGGCCGTGCCACCCGAAGGCGATGTGCAGACCATCGCCGTCGCCCCTGACGCTTGGGGCCGGGGGATCGGCGCCACCCTACTCACCGAGTTGCTCGCTGAGGCGGCTCGGCGCGCCATCGCAGCGGTGTTCCTGGAGGTGCGTTCGGACAATCCGCGAGCCCAGGAGCTGTACCGGCGTTTCGACTTCGTCGAGATCGGGGTGCGCCGTGGCTACTACGCCGACGCTGACGCCGTCGTCATGCGGCGACTCGCCCCACCCGAGGAGATAACGCATGAACAGTGGTGACCTGCCCCTGATCTTGGGGATCGAAAGCTCGTGTGACGAGACCGGCGTGGGGCTGGTGCGCGGCTGCGAACTGCTCAGCGACCACGTAGCCTCCAGCGTCGACGAGCACGCCCGGTTCGGCGGCGTGGTTCCGGAGGTCGCCAGCCGGGCCCACCTGGAAGCGATGACACCAACGCTGCGTCGCGCGCTCGACGACGCCGGCGTCAAGCTCGCCGACGTCGACGCCATCGCGGTGACGGCAGGGCCAGGGCTGGCCGGAGCCCTGTTGGTAGGGATCTCGGCAGCTAAAGCGTACGCGTTGGCGCTGGGCAAGCCGTTGTACGGCGTGAACCATCTCGTGGGCCACGTCGCGGTCGACCAGCTTGAACATGGCCCTCTGCCCAAGCCTGTCGTGGCGCTGCTGGTGTCGGGCGGCCACACGTCGCTGTTGCTGGTGCGCGATGTCGCTACCGACGTCATGATGCTCGGCGACACCGTCGACGACGCCGCCGGTGAAGCCTACGACAAGGTGGCCCGCCTGCTGGACCTGCCCTATCCGGGCGGTCCGCCCATCGACCGGGCCGCGCGCGACGGCGATCCCACCGCGATCCGGTTCCCGCGCGGCAAGTGGGGGGACGGCACCTACGACTTCTCTTTTTCGGGCCTCAAGACCGCGGTAGCCCGGTGGGTGGAAGACAGTGAACGCGACGGCCGAGCGCTGTCCGTGCCCGACATCGCCGCGGCCTTCCAAGAGTCTGTGGTGGACGTCCTCACCCGCAAGGCCGTCGACGCCTGCGGTGAGCACGGGGTGGGCACCCTGGTCATCAGCGGTGGGGTGGCAGCCAACTCGCGGTTGCGCGGCCTGGCTGAACAGCGCTGCGCCGAAGCCGGGGTCGAGCTGCGCGTGCCGCGTCCACGGTTGTGCACCGACAACGGCGCCATGATCGCCGCGTTGGGCGCCGAGGTTGTGGCGGCGGGGCTGCCGCCCGCCACGCTGGATCTGGCCAGCGACACCTCCCTGCCGGTGAGCCAGGTCCTCGCCGGCTGACCGGCGCCTTACGTCAGCGCTGCTGCCACCTGCGGCAGCGCCGGCGATATCGGCATCCACGCCGGCCACCCCGCAGGCGTGTGTGACCGCGCAAGGAGAAGGGGCTGCGCGCCGGCAGAGACCACTGCGGGCGTCGTGGCTCGCTCACCACCTCGCCTGGCCGTTGTGTCACAGCCAGGCGAGCCCGTGGCAGACGAACCGGGGGAGGGCAGCCCACGGCCACCCTCACCCGGTTCATGTCCTGCTCGGAAACGAACAGGCGCAGCGGGGAAGAGCTGCGTCTACTCGTCGTCCTCGTCGTCGACGTCGGCGGCGCGGCGCTTCTTCTTGCCGTCACGCCCCGGCCGCAGCAGCGCCTCCGCCAAGGCGAGCATGGTCTCCTCCAGCGAGGCTAGCCGCTTGGTGACGTCGTCGTGGGAGGTTTCCACGGCCTCGTTGATGGTCTCTTCGAACTCGTGACGGTCAGGGCGCGACCGCACCTCGCTCACCAGCGGTTCGAGAGACTCGACCAGCTTGGCGTCGAGCGAGTCGAACCGTTCCGAGTGGTCGATCACGGGCCGCTCCACCAACTCAGACAGGCGACGGTGCATCTCAGTGACCTCCAGCGAGGCCGGCAGTTGCCCCAGCCGCTGGTTCAGGGCCTCCAACCGGTCGTCGATGGCTTCGAGTCGACCGTCCACGCCCTCGAACTGGCCGTGGACACCGTCGAACTTGCCCTCAACCCCGAGCACACGGCCGTCGACGCCGTCGAGACGGCCGTTGAGCCCGTCGAGGCGGCCGTCCACTCCGTCGATCTTGCCTTCGATCCCTTCAAAACTGCCGTCGAAGTGTCCCTCGAAGGTGTCGAAGCGGTCGCTGAGCCGCCCCAAGCCATGCTCGAACTTGCCGGTGAGCGTGTCGTGCTGGGAGTCGATCTTGCCGGTGACCGTGGAGAGGTGCTGGTCCACCTTGCTGGTCAGCTCCCGCTCCTGGCGCTCCAGGCGGTCGTTGACCGACTCGCGGTGCTCGTCGAGTCGCTCCACCACTGTGGTGTGCTGCTCGTCGGTCTTGGCTGTCAGCGCTTGGACGTTGTCGGCCAGCTCCTGCCGCAGCTCCCCGAAGCGGGCCTCGTTCTTATCCGCCAGCTCGTTGAGGCCACTGTCGGCCCGAGAGACCGCGGCACTGACCTCCGCGATCGAGGCGACGGTTTCGGCGCGCTCCTCCTCGGCGCGGGCGCGGAGGTTCTCGGCGACCTCGGTGAGCCTGGCCGCTAGCCGCTCGTACTGGGAATCGGTGTGCTCGCGCAGTTCCGCGTGTTGGGTCTCGTCGCGTTCCCGGGTCTCGGCCTGCTGCGCGTCGAGCCGCTCGCTGAATTCGGTGCGCTGACGTTCCAGTTGCGAGCGCAGCTCACCGAACCGCTCCTCGGCCGACTCGGCCAGTTTGACCACGGCGCTGTTGGCATCGGCGACGGCGGCCGTGGCCTCGGCGTGGTTCTCGTCGGCCTGCGTGGAGAGCAGGTCAACGCTCTTGTTCAGGGCGTCCCGGTGTTCGTCGGCCTTGGTGGTGAGGGTGGTGACGGCTTCGTCGGTCTTGGTCGAGATCGCGGTGACGCTCTCGTTGACCTTGGTGGTGAGGGCTTCGTGGTGCTCGTTGGCTGTGGTGGTGAGTGTTTCTACGCCTTCGGTCACCGTGGTGCGCAGTGTCTCGTGGTGTTCGTTGAGACGGTTCTCTACGGCGTCCCGGTGTTCGTCGGCCTTGGTGGTGAGGGTGGTGACGGCTTCGTCGGTCTTGGTCGAGATCGCGGTGACGCTCTCGTTGACCTTGGTGGTGAGGGCTTCGTGGTGCTCGTTGGCTGTGGTGGTGAGTGTTTCTACGCCTTCGGTCACCGTGGTGCGCAGTGTCTCGTGGTGTTCGTTGAGACGGTTCTCTACGGCGTCCCGGTGTTCGTCGGCCTTGGTGGTGAGGGTGGTGACGGCTTCGTCGGTCTTGGTCGAGATCGCGGTGATGCCCTCGTTGACCTTGGTGGTGAGGGCTTCGTGGTGCTCGTTGAGACGGCTCTCCAAAGCGTCGTGGCGTTCGGTGAGCGCGCCTGTGACCGCGTCACGGCCTTCGGTGATGGCTGTGGTGAGGCTCTGCTGGTGCTCGCCCGCCAGGTCCCGTGCGGCCTGGGCCTGCTCGTCGACGCGCTCATTGACGCCGGCGATCGCCGACTCCAGTGTCTGGGCCCGTGCCGCCAGCGACTCCAGGGCTTCGTCAATGCGGGCGAAGCGCGAGTCCACGCTACTCGCCAGCGTCTCCATCCGCTCACTGAGGGAGTCGACCTGTCCGGCCGTGTGCAGGGCCGTGTCCGAGAGCGAGTCGAGCTTGCTCTGCGCGGATTGCAGGTTATCGGCGAGCCCACTCACGTCGGAGTGAAGCCTGGGCAGCTCCGAGAGCGGTTTGACCCGTTCTCCGACCTGTTCGATGTGCTCAGCCAGCGTCTCCGCCCATTGCGGAGGTCGTGCGGCCAGTTCGTCGACCCGGGACTGGATCGCGGTCACGGTTTCGCTGAGCGCGGTCAGCTCCCGTTCGCGAAACTCGCGAAGCAGCCATTCCATGCCCTCAAGGCGCTGCCGCATCTCCTCGGTGATCGCGCCCTGCGACTTCTGTTCGGAGACGTGCTCTTGGGCTGCTTGAGAGAGGAGGTCCCGCATACGGTCGGAGATCCCGGTCTGACCTCCCCCATTGAGGAAGTTGTGGTTAGTCGGTTCCACCGAGGTGCTCCTTATTGATGTAGCCCCTCCCATCCGTTTCCACTGGGGATGGGCGGTGTTCTCGCGGTGAGTCTGGCAAGGTGCTCGAACGATGAAAAGGGGATATGTGGCAACACAAGCGTTACATGTGGCGGCAACTCGCCTACTGGCTGTAGGTGTGCAGGTTACGGCTGAACGGCCGCGACTCGGTCCAAATGCCGAGCGGCTCGTACGAGTCACCAAGTGAACCCACGAGAAGGAGGAAAAGGGTCCAGCGGGCTCAGTCTAGCGACATCGACCCGGTATACCGCAGTGCTATGGCGAATAAGCTGGTATTTCCCGATTGGTCGATATGCGGCGTATCACGGTTTTCCTAGCCTGCGGCGTGTGGGGCTTCCTGCGCCTGAGCTGTCCCTTTCTGGAGCTCTACGTCTGTGACCTCGGAACACAGCAGCGCTATGGGGCGAGTGCCGATACGAGTCAGGACGACAACGAGAGAGTTGGGGCCGCTCAGCTTGAGGTCGCGGCGTAGTTTTTCCACGTCTACGGCCGAGCCGCGTTTCTTAATCGTTACGCTGCCGACCCTTCTTTCCCGCAGCGCCGAACGCAGTCGTTTTCCGGAAAACGGCATGACCTCCTGGATCTCGTAGACACGGCACAGCGCAGTGTCAATCAAGCGGTCGCCGGTGATGTAGGCGATGGCCGGATCGAGGAGCGCCCCCTCGACAGCCGCCGCCGCCTCGGCCACCAAGTGTGCGCGCACGATGGCCCCGTCGGGTTCGTAGAGGTAACGCCCGGGGGACGCCACCGGTGGGGGGTCCAGATCGGGGGCGGCGCTCACCGTCACCGGGTCGCCGCCGCGTTCGCTGAGCAGAGTCGCTCGGGGGCCGGCCCCATCGCTGCCGGCAGCACCGAACCACAGCGCCGCTTCCTTGACCTCGCCGTCCACCGAGATCCACTCCGCGCCGGCGTCGGCGGGGACGCGCTCGTGGTCGATCCCCGGGGCCACCTTCACGCAGGCGGCCGGAGCGCCGTGGGCCAGTTCCACCACCTCCTGCCACGGCGGGGAGTAGTCGTCGGGGTCGAAGACCCGGCCGCGCCCGCTGCGGCGCGCCGGGTCGCAGAACACGGCCGCCCACTCGCCGGGGGAGACCCCCACGACGTCGGCCTCGCGAGCGTGGGCCCGATCGCCCAAGTCCAACGCGTCGATGTTGGCTTGGGCCACGGCCGCGGTCAACGGGTCGGCGTCCAGCCCTGTGACCGTCAACCCCGCCTCGGCCATGGCGATGAGATCGGCCCCCACCCCGCAGCACAAGTCCGCTACGTGCGGCGACTCTGGCACAGCCCCCACGTCGAGCGTGGCGGCCAGCCGTGCGGCCCGGTAACGGGCCACGCTGGCACGGGTGGCCTGTTCCACCCCCGTTGTGGTGAAGTACATCGATTCGGCGCGTTCCCCGAACTTCGCGCGCGCCCGCCCACGCAGCCGCGCCTGGGTCATGGCCGCGTTGACCAGGTCGGCGGCGCCGACCCCGCTGAACTCCTCGGTCTCGTTTGCGTCCGAGGTGGCCAGTTCGCGCCGCAGTCGGGTCGCCACGGCGAGCGGGTCGGTGTCGATCTCGGCGCGGTCCAGCCCGCGGAGAAGCCGCTGGCCGGCCGGTGTGAGGAGGGCGTGAAAAGCCGCGATCCGCTCGTTCGACACCTTCTTCTTCCCCCGTGACCTGTTGTTTGACGCGCCTCATGGGCCCGGCTATGTTTCATATTGGCACTCGCGAAGGTAGAGTGCTAATCGCGACGAGGCCGGTCTGGCACCCGCGACGACAGGCCGCCCGTGGTCGCCCCTTTTACCAGCATGTCGTTTCGGATCTTTGAATTTGAAGGGGGAGGTCACACCGTGTCGACCGCCACCGCAAGCAAGACCGTGCTGAAGCCGCTTGAGGACCGTATCGTCGTCAAGCAGCTTGAGGCTGAGCAGACCACCGCTTCCGGCCTGGTCATCCCGGACACCGCCAAGGAGAAGCCGCAGGAGGGACAGGTTCTCGCCGTGGGTCCGGGGCGTCTCGACGACAAGGGCAACCGCGTCACCGTGGATGTCAACGTCGGCGACGTCGTCCTGTACAGCAAGTACGGCGGCACCGAGGTCAAGTACGACAACGAGGAATACCTCGTCCTCTCCGCTCGCGACGTGCTCGCGGTCGTCGAGAAGTAGTCCACAGGACACGTCTGAACACCTGCCGTCCCGGCCGGCCCACTGCCGGGCCGGGACGGCCTTTTCTTTTCGACGCACGTAACGGACTGAGGGATTTCCACCTATGCCGAAGATTCTGGAATTCGAGGACACCGCGCGGCGCTCCCTGGAGCGCGGCGTCGACCGCCTAGCCGACGCGGTCAAGGTCACGCTGGGCCCTCGGGGCCGCAACGTGGTCATCGACAAGAAGTTCGGCGCCCCGACCATCACCAACGACGGCGTCACCGTCGCGCGTGAGATCGAGCTGGAGGAGTCTTACGAGAACCTGGGCGCCCAGCTCGTCAAGGAGGTCGCCACCAAGACCAACGACGCTGCCGGTGACGGTACCACCACCGCCACTGTGCTGGCCCAGGCACTCGTTCGCGAAGGGCTGCGCAGCGTGGCCGCCGGCGCCTCGCCGATGTCGCTCAAGCGCGGCATCGACGCCGCTGCCAAGCGCGTCTCCGAGCTGCTCGTCGAGGGCGCCCGCGAGGTCGGCGAGCGTTCCGACATCGCCTACGTGGCCACCAACTCCGCCCAGGACCAGCAGATCGGTGACCTCATCGCCGAGGCCTTCGACAAGGTCGGCAAGGACGGCGTCATCACCGTCGAGGAGTCGCAGACCTTCGGCATGGACCTGGCCTTCACCGAGGGCATGCAGTTCGACAAGGGCTACACCTCGCCCTACTTCGTCACCGACAACGAGCGTCAGGAAGCGGTGCTGGAGGACGCTCTCGTCCTGATCCACCAGGGCAAGATCTCCAACCTCCAGTCGCTGCTGCCGCTGCTGGAGAAGGTTCTCCAGACCAAGAAGCCGCTGCTCATCATCGCTGAGGACGTCGAGGGCGACGCGCTGGGCGCGCTGGTGCTCAACAAGATCCGTGGCACGCTCAACGCCGCGGCTGTCAAGGCGCCCGGCTTCGGTGACCGGCGTAAGGCCATGCTCCAAGACATCGCCACCCTCACCGGTGGTCAGGTCATCGCCGAGGAGGTCGGCCTCACGCTGGAGAACGCCGAGCTCGACACGCTGGGTCAGGCCCGTCGCATCACGATCACCAAGGACGACACCACGATCGTCGACGGCGCCGGCGACCAGTCCGAGGTCGACGACCGCGTCCGCCAGATCCGCAAGGAGATCGAGGCCAGCGACTCTGACTGGGACCGCGAGAAGCTCCAGGAGCGGCTGGCCAAGCTGGCCGGCGGTGTCTGCGTGCTGAGCGTGGGCGCGGCCACCGAGGTGGAGCTCAAGGAGAAGAAGCACCGCCTGGAGGACGCCATTTCGGCCACTCGCGCGGCCATCGAGGAGGGCATCATCTCCGGCGGTGGCGCGCCGCTGATCCACGCCGCCGGCCAGCTCGGTGACCTCGGTCTGTCGGGCGACGAGGCCACCGGTGCCGCGATCCTGCGTCGCGCTCTGTCGGAGCCGGCCCGCTGGATCGCCACCAACGCCGGCGCCGAGGGCTACGTCGTCGTCACCAAGGTCGCTGAGACGGGCAACGGTGTGGGCTACAACGCCAGCACCGGCGAGTACACCAACCTGATGGAGCAGGGCATCATCGACCCCGTCAAGGTCACCCGCTCCGCGGTGGAAAACGCCGCGTCCATCGCCGGCATGCTGCTGACGACCGAGGCACTGGTCGTCGACAAGCCGGAGGAGGAAGAAGAAGACAGCAGCGGTCACGGTCACGGCCACTAGTCGAATGTGTCCCGCACCACGGCGGGAGTGAGCCTTACCACGTGTGTCCCGGGAACTGCCCGGGACACACGCATATGTAGGGAGCAAATCGCCCTAATGTAACCATTCTGTTGCCTCTGATCGTGACGTGTAAGTCTGCGAGTGCGGGCATCATTCGATATGTGACGGATCTACGCGTCGCGGGGGGACTCGCACAGCGGCCTGCCTCCCAGCCGAGAGCGGAAGACACGGAGCTGAACCACCTGACCTCACGAGCCGTTCAAGGCGACCGCGGTGCGGTCGACTCGCTCCTTCGAGAGGTCCGTCCCATGGTGGTCCGCTACTGTCGAGCGCGCCTGGGCCGGGTTTCGGGGCACGCTCACACTTCCGACGACGTCGCCCAAGAGGTGTGTATCGCCCTGCTGTCGGCGTTACCGCGCTATCAGGACATGGGCCGCCCGTTCGTGGCCTTCGTGTTCGGCATCGCCGCGCACAAAGTGGCCGACGCCCTCCGGGGCGCCAGACCTGCGGACGTCCCCATCGACTCCGTGCCCGATTGTCCCGACGAAGGGCCCGGACCCGAGGAGGCGGCGGTGCGCACCGTTGAGGCAGAGCGGGCTCGGGCGCTCCTTCGCGAACTGCCCGAACAGCAACGCAAGCTGCTGGTGATGCGTGTCGTCGCCGGCCTGTCGGCCGACGAGACCGGGCACGTGCTGGGGATGTCAGCCGGTGCGGTGCGAGTGGCTCAGCACCGTGCCCTAGCCCGGCTTCGGGAGATGGCCGTGGCCAGTCGCCTCTTCTAACGGTTCGTCTCGCACCGACGGCGCTCGTGCGTGACGTTGGACACGCCTACAGTCGTCGGAAGGCGTATCAGGGCATTCCACGAACTCATGGCGCACAAGGTTCTAGGATGAACACACGGCAGCCATGTGCTTGGAAGGTGTCATGACGAATCTATCGGGGGCGAGCGACAAACTGCTGCCGCCCGGCCTGACATACGACGATGTCCTGCTGGTTCCGGCCTATTCCGATCTCAAGCCGGGGGAGGCCGATACGGGGACCCGTCTGTCTCGCAATATCGACCTGCGTATCCCGCTGCTTTCGGCCGCGATGGACACGGTCACTGAGGCACGCATGGCTGTGGCCATGGCCCGGCAGGGGGGCGCCGGGGTGCTTCACCGCAATCTTTCCGCCGAGGACCAAGCCGCCCAAGTCGATCTGGTCAAGCGCTCTGAGGCCGGCATGGTCACCGACCCGGTCACCTGCCGCCCCGACGACACCCTCGCCGACGTCGAGCGGCTCAGCGCTCACTACCACATCTCCGGCGCTCCGGTCACCGACGACGAGGGCCATCTCCTCGGCATCGTCACCAACCGCGACATGCGCTTTGAAGATGATCGCGGCCGGCCCGTGCGCGAGGCGATGACCCCCATGCCGCTGATCACCGCTCCGGTGGGGGTAACGCGCGATGAGGCGTTCAAGCTGCTGCGCGCCAACAAGGTCGAGAAGCTTCCCTTGGTCGACGACCGCGGCAGGCTGCGCGGCCTGATCACCGTCAAAGACTTCACCAAGAGCGAGCAGTACCCCGACGCCACCAAGGACTCCGACGGCCGGCTCATCGTCGGTGGGGCCGTCGGAGTCGGTCTCGAAGCCGAGAAGCGCGCCCAAGGTCTGATCGACGCCGGCGTGGACTTCATCGTCGTTGACACCGCCCACGGTCACTCCATCGGCGTGCTGGAGATGATCGCCAAACTCAAGGCCAACACCCGCGTCGAGGTCATCGGTGGCAACGTCGCGACCCGCGCGGGGGCTCAGGCGCTCATCGACGCCGGAGCCGACGCAGTGAAGGTCGGCGTGGGGCCGGGCTCCATCTGCACCACGCGCGTCGTCGCCGGTGTGGGGGCTCCCCAGGTAACCGCAGTCATGGAAGCGGCCAAGGCGTGCGGTCCCGCCGAGGTCCCGATCATCGCCGATGGTGGTCTTCAGTTCTCCGGCGACATCGCCAAGGCCATCGTCGCCGGTGCCAGTGTCGTCATGGTCGGCAGTCTGCTCGCCGGTGTCGAGGAGAGCCCTGGCGAGTTGATCTTCATCAACGGCAAACAGTTCAAGGCCTACCGCGGGATGGGGTCGCTCGGTGCCATGCGCGGTGGTTCTTTCTCCAAGGACCGCTACTCGCAGGCCGACGTCACCACCGAGGACAAGCTCATCCCCGAGGGCATCGAGGGGCAGGTCCCCTACCGTGGTCCGCTCTCGGCGGTTTCGCACCAGCTCACCGGCGGCCTGCGTCAGTCGATGTGGTACGCGGGCGTGCGCACCGTTGCCGAGTTGCGCGAGCGGGGGCAACTCATGCAGATCACCGCGGCCGGTCTTGCCGAGAGTCACCCCCACGATATCCAAATGACGGTCGAGGCGCCCAACTATGAAGGGCGGCGATGACAGGGGCGGCGGTTGAAACGGGGGCCCTGGCGGTGCTGCGAATGACGGTCGAGGTGTCCAACGGTGAAGGGCGCCGGTAGCGCAAGCCGGCCTTGGTCGGGGCTGCCCCTGGCGCTCTTTCCAGCGACGGAGCTCCGCTGCTTCCCAGCCTCGCGTTTTCCGGCTCTGGCGCGGTCCTGACAGCCTTGCATCCCATGGGCCGGTAAAGGCAGCGGCTCTATGGCGGCGCGGTGGGCGGTGGCTGTGCGGTCCCGTTTCCGGAGCCGGCGGTACACTCGCGACGGCACGGTGAGCCGGCTTGGCGCCGGCACGGTTACTTCAGAAGGGGATCGAAGCGTTGGCTCAGGTGGAGATCGGGCTGGGCAAGAGTGGGCGTCGTGCCTACGAACTCGACGAGATCGGGATCGTGCCGGCCCGTCGCACGCGCGATCCTGAAGAGGTCTCGATTACGTGGCAGATCGATGCGTACCGCTTCGAGACGCCGTTGATGGTCAGCCCTATGGACAGTGTCGTCTCGCCCGCGACCGCTGTGGCGATCGGTCAGCTCGGTGGGCTAGGTGTCCTCGACTTGGAGGGGTTGTGGACGCGCTACGAGGACCCCGAGCCGTTGCTGGCTGAGATCAATGAGCTCGACGACGCGGCTGCCACCCTGCGGCTTCAGGAGATCTATGCGGCTCCGATCCGCGAGGAACTCATCGGTCAGCGCATCGAGCAGATCCGTGAGGCCGGCGTGGTGACTGCCGCTCGGCTATCCCCGCAGCGCACCGCGCAGTACCACAAGGCTGTCGTTGACGCTGGTGTTGACCTGTTCGTGATCCGGGGGACCACCGTCTCCGCCGAGCACGTGTCCGGCCGTGCCGAGCCACTCAACCTCAAGCAGTTCATCTACGACCTGGACGTGCCGGTGGTCGTGGGTGGCTGTGCTACCTACACGGCGGCACTGCACCTCATGCGTACCGGCGCCGCCGGTGTGCTCGTCGGTTTCGGTGGCGGATCGGGCCACACCACTCGGAGTGTATTGGGGGTGGCCGTGCCGATGGCCAGCGCCATCGGTGACGTCGCCGCCGCGCGCCGCGACTACCTGGACGAGTCGGGGGGACGTTACGTCCATGTGATCGCCGACGGCGGTATGACCCGTAGCGGCGACATCTCCAAGGCGTTGGCGTGCGGGGCCGACGCGGTGATGGTGGGTTCGCCGCTGGCGCGCGCCGCGGAGGCGCCCGGCCGTGGCTACCACTGGGGCAGTGAAGCCCACCACCACGAGTTGCCGCGCGGTGAGCGCCTCGGCGTGGGCACGATCGGCTCGCTCGCTTCGATCTTGCACGGTCCGGCCGCCACCAGCGATGGCTCGATGAACCTCATGGGTGCGCTGCGTCGCACCATGGCTACCTCTGGCTATACCGACCTCAAGGAGTTCCAGCGGGTGGAGGTCGTCGTTGCTCCCCACTGAGCCCCTGAGCCCACTGCGATAGCGAATGGCTGGTCAGCAGGCCGCTAGCTGTCGGTTTAGGAGACGAGTCGGGGCGCTAACGTTGGTTCGTTGTAGCTGAATTGTGATCCACCCCTGTCCATGCGCGCTCTTGTCCAGTAGGTTGTTCTCTCGTGGCCGCGGACCGTCCCCCCGTCACGTACGTGAGGTTCCTGTGACCGTACCCCCTCCGCCCAAGAGCCCCTCGGAACAAACCGATCAGGCCGATAACGCTGACCAGCCTCCGTCATCGAGCTCGGGCCCGCCTGCCCGGCCCGCAGCGGTGGCCACGATCGCGGTCATGGCGACGATGACCGTTGCCGGCTCCATCTTGACCGCTGTTGCCGGTGTCGCCGGTTCGGCTGCCCCCGAGATGATGCCGCCAGGGCCCAACGCCAAAGGGGGACTCGTCGACACGCTCGGCGCCGCGACGCTGAGCGCGTCCACTGCCAGCGCGGCCGATCAGCACCTTTCTCCCGACGACGGCGAGGTTGTCCCCGACATCAGCCCGGCCTGGCTCGACCGGGTCTCCGAACGCACCGGGATTCCGCGTCGGGCGCTGCAAGGCTATGCGATGGCGCAGTTATACCTGGTTGCTGAGCAACCTGACTGTAGAATCTCCTGGCCCACCCTGGCGGGTATCGGAGCCGTGGAGTCGGTCCACGGAACCTACGCCGGTGGCGAGATCGGCCCGGATGGGCGCACCACGGTCGACATCATCGGCATCGCCTTAAATGGGGAGAACGGCACGGCCGCCATCACCGACACCGATGGCGGCGCTCTCGACGACGACACCACCTGGGACCGCGCCGTAGGACCCATGCAGTTCATTCCCACCACGTGGGAACGGTGGGGGGCCGATGCCGGTGACGACGGCACGGCTGACCCGCACGACATCGACGACGCTTCGCTCGCAGCCGCCCGCTACCTCTGCGCCGACGGACGCGATCTCACGACGCGCGAGGGGTGGTGGGATGCGATCTTGTCGTACAACCAGTCCGAAGAGTACGGCGAGGACGTACTCGAAACCGCCAAGGGCTACGCCAACGCTGCGAGTCAGCCGTGATCGTCGCACTGCCGTGGTTTCGGGTGGTGAGTCGCCTCACATTGATCTGAAACAACACTCGTCTTCTCCCCGCTGAGACGGTAGGTCTCTGCCTGCCAAAAGTTACTTGCCGGTATAGCCTGATGCTCGGGTTCGCAAGTGGGTAATCGCCAGGTAGGACCCCGTATCGGTAAGGACGTGAGATGACGGCAGCGCGGTTGGGCGGCGAGGAGCGAGCTGAAGCGCTCGTACACATGGCTCGCGACGAGTTCGACGTTCTCGTGGTCGGTGGCGGCATCGTCGGTGCCGGTGTGGCACTGGACGCGGTCTCACGCGGTCTTTCCGTGGCGCTTGTGGAGGCCGGCGACTTCGCCTCCGGTACATCGAGCAGGTCCAGCAAGCTCATTCACGGCGGACTGCGCTACCTGGAGCAGAAGGACTTCGAGCTGGTTCGGGAGGCTCTGACCGAGCGCGGGCTGCTGCTGCAACGCCTCGCACCCCACCTGGTACGGCCGGTGCCCTTCCTGTACCCCTTGGAGCGCCACGGCTGGGAGCGCGCCTACGTCGGCACCGGGGTCGCCCTCTACGACACCTTGGCGATGTCCATCGGAGGCGGTCGTGGGCTACCACGGCACCGTCACCTCACGCGCGGCGGTGCGCTGCGGTTGTTTCCCGCTCTTCGGCGCGACGCGATGGTGGGGGCGGTACAGTACTGGGACGCCCAGGTCGATGACGCCCGCTTCGTCATCACCGTCGTGCGGACCGCCGCGACCTACGGGGCCAAGGTCGCCTCCCGCGCGCGCGTCGAGGGGTTCCTGCGCGAGGGGGAGCACGTCACTGGTGCGCGCGTGCTGGACATGCACAGTGGTGAGCGGATTCGGGTCCGGGCCAAGCAGGTCGTCAACGCCACGGGGGTGTGGACCGACGACATCCAGCAGATGGTCGGTGGCCGTGGCCAGATCCACGTCCGTGCTTCCAAGGGCATCCACCTGGTGGTGCCCCGCGACCGAATCCAGGCTTCTTCCGGGCTGATCCTGCGTACTGAGAAGAGCGTGTTGTTCGTCATCCCATGGGGCCGGCACTGGATCATCGGCACCACCGACACCGCCTGGGAGCTGGACAAGGCCCATCCCGCCGCGAGCCGCAGCGACATCGATTACCTTCTCGACACGGTCAACAAGGTGCTACGGGTCCCGCTGACCAGGGATGACGTCGAGGGGGTGTATGCGGGGTTGCGGCCGTTGCTGTCGGGGGAGTCCGAGGAGACCTCCAAGTTGTCGCGGGAGCACACTGTCGCCCACCCCGTGCCCGGTTTGGTGCTCATCGCGGGCGGTAAGTACACCACGTACCGTGTCATGGCCAAAGACGCCGTCGACGCCGTAGCGCACGGGTTGGGGGGCGGCGTTCCCGACTCGGTGACCGACCGGGTTCCGCTGGTGGGCGCCGACGGTTTCGTCGCACTGTGGAACCAGCGCCGCCGGCTCGCTAAGGAAGCCGGTGTGCACGTGTCACGGATCGCCCACCTGCTGCGCAGGTACGGCTCGTTGAGCCATGAACTGCTCGACCTGATGGCGCGCCGCCCGGACCTGCGGGAGCCGCTGACGGGCGCCGATGACTACCTGCGCGCCGAGATCGTCCACGCCGCGCGTTACGAGGGTGCCCAGCATCTCGACGATGTGCTGTCGCGGCGCACCCACATCTCGCTGGAGACCTGGGACCGTGGGCTGGCCGCCGCGGAGGAGGCGGCCAGCCTCATGGCGGAGACGCTGGGGTGGGAGGCGACGTGGACCCGGCGCGAGGTGGAGCACTACCGTAAGCGCGTCGAGGCCGAGCGGGCCGCCCAAGAGCGCGACAACGACCACGAGGCCGACGCCATCCAGCACGGCGCCCCTGACATCGTGCCTGAGGCTCACGTGCTGGCGAAGTGACGCGCTCCACCACCGTCTTCGCCCGAGACGGGCGGGCAGCGGCGCGAGCCCGCAGTGCCTTGGCCGGTTCGACAGTTCCGCACCACCCCACCGGGGCGGTGGGCCGAGTATGGGAGGCCCCCGTCAGCGCGGGCAGCGGAGATCGATCGGGCCGGCCGCACGTCGATACGACGTCGCTGCCTCACCGAAAACAAAGATTGCTTCCTGGCCACCGCTGTTCTGGTTGCTAGTTAATTTTCGTTTGTGCCCAGTTTCTTTAGCGTTGGGTGACCTGTGCTGTTCGTTGCCTACGATCCGGAAGGGACCGTGCCAGGCCCGCTGCTGACAACATCACACGAGGTCATCAAGGCGTTCGGCGAGATCGACGCGGTACCCGCGGCCTAGAGCCAGGTCGACGAGGCGTTCATGTCATAGCTCTGCCCCTCGATGCGGGCAAGGTTGTTGCCCGCATCGTGAAACGGACGCCGTCACCTCTGGCCTCCCCACCAGCCACTGCGCAGGGAGAGTGTTCCCCGTGACCCTCGACGCCAGCGAAGCGCCCCCAGAGCCCCGAGCCGTACCGACGGGGTGGAGCCTCCCGTGGCTGTCCCCAGCCCGTCTCCAGGGCCGACGGGGCTCGGCCTTAAGGAGGGCCTGATGCTCGCCCGCCCGCCGTCGCCGGAGCCCCCGGAACCGGATGACTGGTACGAAAGCGCTCCCTACGAGGAAGGCGAGGAATACCTCATCGACGACGATGGCACGTTCGGTGTCGGCCTGCCCTCTAACATCGACGACGTAGAGCCCTGACCAACGCTCTCGGCGAGGGCGAACGGCCCCAGCAACCTCCCGCCTGCACCTGGCAATATGGGAGGAAGCGGTAGGCAATGGGCTGCGCGTAGCAGATCGGTCGGCCACGCGGTTCAGCGCCCACGATCGGGTGAGGTATATGAACATCCTGTTGACCGGAGGAGCAGGATACATCGGCTCCCATACGGCGGTGGAGCTGATCGAAGACGGCCACGCCGTGGTGATCCTCGACAACCTGGTCAACTCCCATCACGAGGCCGTGCGCCGAGTCGAGCGCATCACCGGCCGCAGCGTTCCCCTTGTCGAGGGCGACTGCACCGACGGCGCGCTCGTGCGCCGCATCCTCGTCGACCACGGCATTGACGCGGTCATGCATCTGGCCGGTCTCAAAGCCGTGGGGGAGTCCACCGAACAGCCGCTGCGCTATTACCGCACCAATCTGACCGCGCTGTTGACCTTGTGCGAGGCCGCCCACGAGCAGGGGGTGCGGCGGCTGGTGTTCAGCTCCTCGGCCACCGTCTACGGCGACCCGGAGACGGTGCCCATCACCGAGACCGCGCCGCTCACCGCCACGAACCCCTATGGCGCCACCAAGCTCTTCGGGGAACGCATCCTCACCGACCTCGCCGCCGCCGACCCCTCATGGCGCGTCGCGCTGTTGCGCTACTTCAACCCGATCGGCGCCCACGAGAGCGGGCTGATCGGGGAAGACCCCAACGACGTTCCCAACAACCTCTTCCCCTACATCTCCAAAGTCGCCGCCGGCACGTTTGACAAGCTCAGCGTGTTCGGCGACGACTACGACACCCCCGACGGCACCGGCGTGCGCGACTACCTGCACGTCACCGATCTCGCGCGAGGGCACGTCGCCGCCCTCGACCACCTCGACGGCCGGCGCGGCGCCCGCGTCTACAACCTGGGCACCGGCTGGGGAACGTCGGTGCTGGAGGCTGTGGCCGCCTTCGAGCGCGCCTGCGGCACGCCGATCCCCTACGTCGTCGTCGGCCGCCGCGCCGGCGACATCGCCACCTGCTATGCCGACCCCAGCCGTGCCAACGCCGAGCTGGGCTGGCAGGCCCGCAAGACCGTCGCCGAGGCCTGCGTTGACGCTTGGCGCTGGCAGTCGGCCAACCCCAACGGCTACCGCGACGCCTGAGCCTTCCCGCGCTCGGCCGGCCCCGGCTCTGCCGGTTCGGTCGCCGGCGACCGGGCGGCGACGTGCTTCCCCGCTGGATTTCCCCGGCTAATGTGGAAGATCCGAACGCCGAATAGTCACTCTGGGTAATATTTCTACTCTATAGAGTGGCGTGGCATGGGCATTGCCATCCCTGAGCGGGCCGTGGAGATCACCTCCAAGGGCAACGCCGCCGAGGACCGGGGCGAGAAGCGTGAGGGGGACGCGCGGGGGAGGTCCCCCTCTACCTGCTCTCGTCGATGCGTGGGGCTGCTCCGGTCCCACAGTGACGCTGTTCTTTGAGCCGGGCGGCGACGACTACGCCGCCGCCCAGCGGGTGCCACGGCAAGAGCGTCACCCTGCCGGAGCCGCTGAGCAAGTTGGCCGCGGTCGACTTTCCCGGCCCGCCGGGGGCGCGGCCGAGCCGGTGAGGCGGCACCTCGGCCGCGGAAGGCGGGGAGAGGCAGGCGCCGCCTGTGCGCGGGACGGCTTCGCTCCTCTCCTCGCGAAGCGACCGCGCTGGAGGTCTTCAGGTGGCCGCGTCGGTCGGGGCTTCTGGAGTGTGGACATGCTCGGGCCGGATGCCGTACATCATGACCCGAGCCACTAGGCGTGACCACGCCTGCGTGCCTACGATCACCTTCAGTGCAGGCGGGACTGCCTCCTGCTCCGCAAGTGCGCGGCCGATGATCTGGCGCTGGAGCAGTTGCTGCACCCCCTGTGTGCCCACGGTGGGCAGCCAGCGCCGCCGCTGGACGCGGGCGAGCAGAGCGGGGTTGAGCGTACGGTCGAACCGGGCCGGGTCGCTTTGGGCCCGCCGTAGCGCGTCGGCGAGCAGGTTCGCGGTCGCCACCGCGTCCTGTACCGCGAGGTTGATGCCCACTCCGCCCACCGGTGTCATGGTGTGGGCGGCGTCACCGATGCACAGCAGGCCGGGCCGGTACCACTGCGACAGCCGGTTCAGCCCGACCTGGAGGAAGGCGACGCGCTCCCAACCGTCGATTTCGCGTACGCGCTCACCCAGGAAGGGCAGGAGGTCGAGCAGCCTCTCCTGGAATCGTTCGATGCCGGCCGAGCGCACCTCCTCCTGGGCCCCCTTGGCGATCAGGTAGGCGATCTGCCAGTAGTCGCCGCGGTCGATCGCGGCGACCATGGCGCCGGTGCCGATGCGGCCGTTGAGCCCGCTGGGGTCGGTCTCCTCGCGGCGCACCCGCAGCCACATCACGTCCATGGGGGCGCCGAAGTCGACGAGGGGAAGTCGGGCGGCATCGCGCAGCGCGGAGTGTCGGCCGTCGGCGGCCACCGTCAGCACGGAGCGCAGTTCGTGCTCGCCCTCGTCGTCGCGGTAACGGATGCCGCGCACCGCACCGTTCTCCTCGATGAGTCCGGTGCTCTCGGCGTTCATGAGGAGGTGGAAGCCGGGGTAGCGGCGGGCGTGTTCGGTGAGCAGGTTCAGAAAGTCCCACTGCGGGATCATCGCGATGTGGCGGTGTGGCCCGGGCAGTTTGTTGAGGTCGGCGCGCACGATCGTCTCGGTGGCGGTACCGATGGCGAGGTCGTCGATCTTGCGGTGGGGCATTGCGTACAGCTCGTCGACCAGCCCCAGCTCGTCGAGCAGGTCCAGAGTCGAGGGGTGCACGGTGTCGCCGCGGAAGTCGCGCAGGAAGTCCCCGTGCTTCTCCAAAACGGTGACGTCGATTCCGGCGCGGGCTAGGAGCAGAGCGAGCATGATGCCGGCGGGGCCGCCGCCGGAGATGGCACAGGTGGTGCTCGTGTTTCGCGTCATTGCGACTCCAAGAACGTGATCGCCTCTTAATTCAACAACCAATGAAATACAACCTCGTCGAGAGCCGCCACGCAAGGGGGAGCGGCGATTGATCGCCGGCGCCGGGGATGCGCGCGGCGCACGACGTATGGATGGTTTTTCGTCGCTGAAGACGAACATCCTGGCAGTGCATTTGTTACTACTAGGTAGCCAGTGGGGTGGGGAGCGAACTAGGCTTCGCGCATGAGTAACGTCACGACGAGCACCACCGCGACCGGCCCGCTTGCCCCCGACCTGACCGCCCGGATCGCCCGGCACGTGGTCAGCTCGTCGGGACGCACCGTCACCACCACCGCCCCGTTCACCGGACGCCCCTTGGCGCAACTGCCCGTCAGTTCGGCCGCCGATGTCGCCGAAGCGTTCGCCCGTGCCCGTCAGGCCCAGCGCTCATGGGGCGCAACCGCGCCTCGCGAGCGCGTCGAACCGTTCCTGCGTTTCCACGACCTCGTCTTGGATCGCCAGCGCGAGATTCTCGACCTGTTGCAGTGGGAGACCGGTAAGGCCCGCACACACGCCTTCGAGGAGGTTTACGACGCTGCCGCCGGTACCCTCTACTACGCCCGCCGCGCGCCGGGTATGCTCAGCCGGCGCCGCAGCATCGGAGCCGTCCCCGGGGCCACCCGCACCTACGTCCACCGCCAACCCAAGGGCGCCGTCAGCGTCATCACTCCGTGGAACTACCCGCTGGTCCTGCCGGTAGCCGACGCCATTCCCGCCCTCCTCGCCGGCAACGCCGTCGTGGCCAAGCTCGACACCCAGACCGCGCTGAGCGGGCTATGGGCCATCGACCTGCTCTCCGAAGCCGCCGGCTTGCCCGAGGGACTATGGCAGGCGGTCATCGGCGAGCCCGAAGAGATCGGCGACCCCCTCATCGACCACGCCGACTACGTGGCCTTCACCGGCTCCTCGGCGGTCGGCGCGCGCATCGGCCAGCGCGCGGCCGGCCGCCTCATCGGCTACTCCGCCGAACTCGGCGGCAAGAACCCCATGATCGTGTGCGAGGACGCCGACCTTGACCGCGCTGTCGAGGGCACGCTGCGCGCCTGTTTCAGCAACGCCGGCCAGTTGTGTGTCAGCATCGAACGCATCTACGTCCACGACAGCGTCCACGACGACTTCACCGACCGCCTCACCAAAGCGGTGCGGGCCATGAAACTCAACACCGCCCTCGACTTCTCGGCCGACATGGGCTCGCTCACCTACCAGCGCCAACTCGACCGGGTCGCCGAGCACGTCGAACAGGCGCGCGAGAAGGGCGCCCACATCCACACCGGGGGACGCCCGCGCCCCGACATTGGCCCGCTCTTCTACGAGCCCACCGTCATGACCGGCGTGACCGACGACATGCCGGTCTGCGCCGAGGAGACCTTCGGCCCGGTTGTCTCCCTCTACCGAGTCACCAGCGAGAACGAGGCCATCGATCTGGCCAACGACACCGACTACGGCCTCAACGCCAGCGTGTGGACGCGCGATGTGGCCCGCGGCCGGCGCATCGGCGAACGGTTGTGCGCCGGCACCGTCAACGTCAACGAGGGCTACGGCGCCGCATTCGCCAGTTACGGCGCTCCCATGGGCGGGATGAAACACTCCGGCGTGGGACGCCGACACGCCGCCGAGGGGCTGCTGCGCTACACCGAGGCGCAGACCATCGCCAGCCAGCACTACGTGGGGCTAGGCGGCCCGCCCGGAATGGGTGGCGAGACGCTGGCCCGGGCCATGACCGCGGGCGCTCGGTGGATGAAACGACTCCGAATCCGCTGACCCACCCAGCTCTGCCCCGGACGGTACGGCCGTACGGAACCCGCTGGACGTTACCGCCCCTGGGCTGCGGGCGTGGCCCGAGCACGGAGTGCAGCAGTTGGGAGGGCGCCACCTTTCGACCACCCCGCCAACTGCGCGCACCACCGCCGGCCACCACGCCATCGCAGCCTGGGCCAGATCCGGCACCACCGGTGCCGGATCTGGCTAGACTGGAACAGATTCATCTTTAGCTGCGGAAAGGCCGTTACGTGTCCGTTGCCGGTGCCGCCGACTCCACGTTCGACACTGTCCTCGTCGTCGACTTCGGCGCCCAGTACGCGCAGTTGATCGCCCGGCGCGTCCGCGAGTGTCATGTCTTCAGCGAGATCGTTCCCTCGACGATGCCAGTCGAGGAGATGCTCGCCAAGAAACCCAAGGCCATCATCCTTTCGGGCGGACCGGCCTCGGTCTATGCCGACGACGCCCCCCGGCCACCGGCAGAGCTGTTCGACACAGGGGTGCCCACCTTCGGTATCTGCTACGGCTTCCAGAGCATGGCCCAGGCACTCGGCGGCACCGTCGCCCACACGGGCCGTTCAGAGTTTGGACGCACCCAACTGCGCGCCACCACCGACACCGTCCTCTTCAATGGGCTTCCCGAGGACCAGTTGGTGTGGATGTCACACGGCGACGCCGTATCGCAGCCCCCCGACGGGTTCCGCGTCGTCGGAGCCACGGAGAGTTCCCCGATCGCGGCCATGGAAGCCCCCGATCGCGGCCTCTTCGGAGTGCAGTTCCACCCCGAGGTGCTGCACACCGAGCACGGCCAGGCCGTACTGCGGCACTTCCTCTACGAGGCTGCCCACTGCCGCCCCAACTGGACCATGGTCAACATCGTTGACGAGCAGGTAGAGCGCATCCGCGCCCAAGTCGGCTCCAAGCAGGTCATCTGCGGCCTGAGCGGAGGAGTCGACTCCGCCGTGGCCGGGGCGCTGGTGCAGCGCGCGGTGGGGGAGCAGCTCACCTGCGTCTTCGTCGATCATGGCCTGCTGCGTAAAGGAGAGGCGGAGCAGGTCGAGAAGGACTTCGTCGCCGTCACCGGCGCCGACTTGAAGGTCGTCGACGCCCAGGATCGCTTCCTTGCAGCGCTGGAGGGGGTAAGCGACCCCGAGGACAAGCGCAAGATCATCGGGCGGGAGTTCATCCGTGTCTTCGAACAGGCCGCCCGCGAAGTGGTCGCCGAGGCCGGTGCCGCGGGCGAGGAGGTGGAGTTCCTGGTCCAGGGCACTCTCTACCCCGACGTCGTCGAATCGGGAGGCGGCACCGGAACCGCCAACATCAAGTCGCACCACAATGTCGGTGGCCTTCCTGAGGATCTGCGGTTCACCCTCGTCGAGCCGCTGCGCGAGCTGTTCAAGGACGAGGTGCGCCGGGTCGGCGAAGAGTTGGGGCTGCCCGCCGAGATGGTGTGGCGCCACCCCTTCCCCGGTCCGGGGTTGGCCATCCGCGTTATCGGCGCGGTCGACCGGCACCGTCTCGACGTGCTACGCGAAGCCGACGCCATCGCCCGCGAAGAACTGTCGCGGGCCGGGCTCGACCGTGACATCTGGCAGTGCCCCGTAGTGCTCCTCGCCGACGTCCATTCCGTGGGCGTGCAAGGCGACGGCCGCACCTACGGTCACCCGGTGGTGCTGCGCCCCGTCTCCAGCGAGGACGCGATGACCGCCGACTGGTCCCGCGTGCCTTACGACGTGCTAGCCACCATCTCCAACCGCATCACCAACGAGGTGCGCGAGATCAACCGCGTCACCCTCGACGTCACCAGCAAGCCCCCCGGCACTATCGAATGGGAGTGACCGCGGCACCCGGGTTGCGGCGAGCAGCGGTGACTGCTGCTCGCGCGCGGTGGGGAGAACTACGCCGCTCCGGCCCCGCCGCTGTCGCCGCTGCCGGGTTTTTGTCGCCGAGCGCGTGATCGGGTGTGGACCGATTCCCGTCCCGCCGCCCGCACCCCCGTTCCTGCTCACCGGCAGATTCGTCGCGGTTTTCGCCCGTGTGGCCGTGGCGGCGCCTCAGCAGCGACCCCTATTTCCGACCGGACCGCCGGGCGTTCGTGTCGTGAGAAACGGACACGAGGCGGCGCCGGTTTTCGATAAAGTGTGCCGCTGACCGGGACACCTCTTTCTTTGGTGTTCCGGTGTCGGATATGCCGCCACCAGCCACCTATCCGGAGACCTCGGCATGATCCCTGCCACTGACGTCCTGGTCGCGCTGACCAATCACAGTGTCCTCGACTACTTCCGGGTCAAAGAGGGAGAGGGCTACCTGGTCAGAACGGCCAACAACTACGAAGTGGTGCTCCGGAGCAATGAGGTTCCCGCCCTGCTGCTGGGGGTGTGCTGCGCGGAGCTGCTCCAGCACGGCGAGGGGCTGTCCGGGTTACAGATGCAGCTTGTCGAGGTGGCTCAAACCGCGTGGGGCGGTGCCCGGCAGGGCTCCAGCGACACGGCGCGCGCTCTCGACATTCTGAGCAGGCTCAACGAGCACGCCGTTCTCACCTTCGACGGTACCGGCCCCAACGGCGGCTACGAGGTGCAGACCATGGCGGGCTACGGGCTGATCCTCAGTGACCACGACATCGCCCCCCTGCTGCTAGGCGTGTGCGCCGGAGACCGGGTCGACAGCGACCACGGGCTCTATCAACGGGGAGTAGACGACCTCAAAGCCATCCTCGACGGGTTGGTCCCCCAAACATGGGACGACCCCGCCGCCCGCGCCGAGGCTCCGAGCGTGAGCGGTATCGCCGAGCCCACGCCGTTCTGGCACGTTTCTCCCATCCACCTGCTACCCCATGCCGCCGACCGCCCCACCTCACCCATCCGCGACCCGGAAGGCTCCCGCGCCTTGGTGCGAATATCGGACATCCTGCTGAATCTCGCCGGGGAGGGGGTGATCGAACGCCACTCCACCAGCGACGACCGGCTGCATTCGATCACCACCTCCGATGGCTATGAGTACGCTCTCGCCGACGATCAGCTCGTGGCCTTCCTTGCGGGGGTCTGTGCTGGACACCACGCTGACCGGCACGAGTACCGGCAGGTGCTGTCGGAGGTTTTGGACGCCTTCCTTGCCGAACACCCTCACTGGAGCGCCCACGAGTAAGGAACGGGCCGCTCGCTTCAGTAACGCTCGTCGGCCGCGGTGTGCCGCTTGCGCCACCACACCACCACCGCGACCAGCGCCGCCGCGATCCCGATAGCGGGCAGGGCGCGTTTGAGCAGTGGTCCGGCCGCGACGTCGAACAGGTTGAGTGAAGAGTCGGCGCCTTCGCGCTCCGCCGCCGGGCGGGTGGGGACCGGTCCCGGTGCCTCGGCGGGGGGCTGTGTCTTCGGTTCGCCTTCGGCCACGGGCGCCGCCGCCCCTTCCTGGGCTACCGGCGCGGGTTGCTCCTGCGGAGCGGCTCCCGCCTCAGCGCGCGGTTCCGGTACGGCAGCCGCGGGCTGTTCCGCGCCTTCCGCACG
Organism: Salinactinospora qingdaonensis; assembly: GCF_039539445.1. Lineage (NCBI taxonomy): Bacteria > Bacillati > Actinomycetota > Actinomycetes > Streptosporangiales > Nocardiopsidaceae > Salinactinospora > Salinactinospora qingdaonensis. The sequence continues at coordinate 12,681 of NZ_BAABDD010000036.1, read as the reverse complement.
CTCCAGTTCCGCCGCGAGGTTCGCGGCGAACTTGTCGACCAGTTTGGCGCTGACGTCGGCCATGACACCGCGCCCGAACTGCGCGACCCGGCCGGTGACGTTGAGGTCAGTGTCCACCGTGACCCGTGTCGTGCCGTCCTCGGCTCGCAGGGCAGCCGTGACCTTGGCTGCCGCGGTCCCGGTGCCGCGGGACTCCTTGCCCTCGGCATCGACGGTCACGAGCCGCGCCGACTCGTCGGCGCTGATGATGCGGGCCTGACCGCGGTAGGTCACCGTGATGGGGCCGACCTTCACTTTGACCCGCCCGGTGAACGTGTCGTCCTGGGCCGACTCCAAGGTCGCTCCCGGCATGCAGGGAGCGATCCGTTCCACGTCCAGCAGGACCGCCCACGCCCGCTCGATCGGCACGGGCACCGTGAACTCGTTGTTCAGTTGCGTGCTCATCGTTGGTGTGCCGCCTTCCTCGTCCAGCCCGGGGCTGGGACGCTGCCCGTAGGGTGCGCTGCTGAAACCGGCCGTGGCCACCCCGGGGCGGCCACGGCCGTGCTCGGCCGGTCAGATCCCCGCGGCCTGTTCTAGGGCGCGTTCGGTCAGGACCCGGGCCAGGTGGCGGCGGTAGTCGGCTTGGCCGTTGACATCACTGGGCGGGGCGGTCCCCTGGTCGGCCGTTGCCGAGGCGGCACGAACCGACCCTGCCTGGGCGGGAACACCGACGAGTGCTTCCTCCACGGCGTGGGCCCGCATCGGCGTCGGCCCCATGTTGGTCAGGCCGACCCGTGCCTCAGCGATCTCGCCTTCACGGCGTCGCGTGCCCGCCGCCACTCCCACGATCGCCCATGCTTGGGCCGTACGCGCGAACTTCTCGTAGTGGAACGACCACCCCTCCCACTTGGGCACTCTGATGCCGGTGAGGATCTCCTCGGGCTCCAGCGTCGTCGTGAGGTAGTCCTCGAAGAAGTCGGGAGCCGCAACGGTACGCTCCCCCTCCGGCCCCGAGATCAGGAATTCAGCCTCGAGCGCCAGCGCTACCGCCGGTAGGTCACCAGCCGGGTCGGCGTGGGACAGCGACCCCCCGATCGTTCCCCGGTGGCGCACCGCGGGATCGGCGACGGTGCGGGTGGCCATGGCCAGCAGTTCGCAGTGCTCGGCGATGACGGGGTCGTTTACCACGTCGTAGTGGGTCGTCATAGCGCCGATCCACACAGCGTCGCCCTCGTCGCGCACTCCCCGCAGTTCGGCCAGCTCGCCCAGATCCACCACGACATCGGGGTAGGCCAGCCGGAAGCGCAGCAGCGGCAGCAGGCTCTGGCCGCCGGCCAGGGCCTTGGCCTCCTCACTCTCGCCCAAAGCGCTGACTGCCTCGGCGACGCTGTTCGGTTTCACGTACTCGAATTGCGGAGGAATCACTGCGTTGCTCCTTCCCCGCCGGTTTCGCCGGTCTGTGTCGTGCCCGCAGCGGTGGACTCCTCCGAGCTGGCCGCGAGACTGGTGGGCGTTCCCGGCGCGGTATCGCCGCCGGCCCCCGCCTGTGCCATGGCTCGCCAGATCCGTTCAGGGGTGCAGGGCATGCGCACGTCGTCCACACCGAAGGGCCGCAGTGCGTCCACGACCGCATTGACCACGGCGGGCGTGGAGGCGATCGTGCCGGCCTCACCGACCCCTTTGGCGCCCATCGGGTTCGTGACGGCCGGCGTCTCGGTGCGGTCGGTGGTGAACTCGGGCAGGTCCACCGCCGATGGCACCAGGTAGTCGGCCATCGTCGAGGTGACCAGGTTGCCCTCGGCGTCGTGCACGGCCTCTTCGAACATCGCCTGGGCGATGCCCTGGGCGAGCCCGCCGTGTACCTGCCCTTCGACCAGCAATGGGTTCACCGCGGTGCCCACGTCGTCCACGGCCACATAGGAGCGGATCGACGCCCGACCGGTCGCGGTGTCGACCTCCACCGCGCACAGATGGGTCCCGTGCGGGTAGGAGAAATTCTCCGGGTCGAACGTTGCCTCGGCGTTCAGCGACGCCTCCATCTCCTCAGGCAGATCGTGAGCGGTGAACGCCGCGAGCGCCAACTCTTGGATACCGGCTGAGGGCTCCTGGGTACCGCGCACCCGGAATCTGCCGTTGGAGAACTCGACATCTCCCTCGGCGGCCTCCAGCATGTGCGCTGCGAGTTTGCGGGCCTTCTCCACCACTCGGCCGCACGCCTCCACCACGGCCGTCCCGCCGACCACGAGCGAACGCGACCCGTAAGTGTCCATGCCCTGGGGCGAGACCTGCGTGTCCCCGTGCAGTACCTGAACGTCGTCGAAGGGCACCCCGAGATAGTCGGCGGCGATCTGGCTCCACGCGGTCACGTGCCCCTGGCCGTGCGGCGTGGTCCCGGTGACCACCTCGACTCCGCCGGTGGGCAGCATGCGCACTGAAGCGTGCTCCCAGCCACCGGCCCCGTAGGACAGGCCACCCAGCATCCGCGACGGCGCGAGCCCGCACATCTCGGTGTAGGTGGAGATCCCCAGCCCCAGTTGCACGGTGTCGCCGCGTTCCCGGCGGGCGCGCTGTTCGGCACGCAGCGCGTCGTAGCCGAACAGTTCCATGGCCCGCGCTGTGGCCGCCTCGTAGTTGCCGGAGTCGTAGGTCAGCCCCCCGATACTGGTGTAGGGGAACTCGTCATGGTTGATCCAGTTGCGCCGCCGCAGCTCCATGGGGTCCATGCCCAACTCGTGGGCGAGTTCGCTCATGATGCGTTCGATGGCGTAGGTGGCCTCTGGCCGCCCGGCGCCCCGGTAGGCGTCGGTGGGGGTCTTGGTCGTGAAGACACCCGTGCAGGAGAACGCATAGGCGTCCATCTTGTAGATCCCCGGGTACATGAACGCGCCCAGCAACGGGACACCGGGCGTCACCAGCATCATGTAGGCCCCCATGTCGGCCATGAGGTCCACCTTGAGGCCACGGACCCGCCCGTCGGCGTCGGCGGCGATGGAGACGTCCTGGATCTGGTCACGGCCGTGGTGGGTGGTCTGGAACCCCTCGGAGCGGGTCTCGGTCCACTTCACCGGTTTGTTCAGCCGTTTGGCCAGCAGCAGCGTCAGCACTTCCTCGGCTGTCACCTGGAGCTTGGAGCCAAAGCCCCCGCCGACATCGGGCGCGACGACGCGGATCTTCTGCTCAGGGATGCCGGTGGTCATGGCCAGCATGACCCGCAGGATGTGCGGAATCTGGGTGGCCGACCACAGGGTGAACGTGTCACCGTCAGGGCTGCACACCACCGAGCGCGGTTCCATGGCCGCCGGGATGAGGCGCTGCTGGCGGTAGCGCCGCGTGACCACCACCTCGGCGCCGTCGAACGCGGCGTCGACGTCGCCGTTGGACATCGGCCACACGAACGCCTTGTTGGTCCCGGCCGCCGTGTGCACCAGGTCGGCGTCCTCGGTCAGCGCCGCCTCCATGTCGAGCACAGCCGGCAGGGGCTCGAAGTCCACATCGATCATTTCGAGCGCGTCGACAGCCGTATAGGGGTCGCGGGCCACCACGCACGCCACGGCCTCACCGACGAATCTGACCTCCTCGACCGCCATCGGCGGGTGCTCGGGAAGCACCATGTCCTCGGTCACCGGCCAGGCGCACGGCAGGCTGCCTTGCTCCTCGCCGAAGTCGGCCCCGGTCAGCACCGAGATGACGCCGGGCTGTTCCTGGGCGGCGGAGACGTCGAGCCCCGAGATGCGAGCGTGAGCGACCGGGCTACGCAGGAACGCCACGTGCAACGTCCCGACCTGCTGGATGTTGTCGGTCCAGTTCGTCTGGCCGGTGATGAGGCGGGCGTCCTCCTTGCGCAACCGGGGCAGACCGAGCTGACGGTCTTCGGGTGCGATCGTCATGAGGTCCCTCCTCCCTTCGCCATAGGCCGCCTAGGCTCGCCGGCCGCCTGCCGAGGTACCTCCTCAGCGCCGGAGGCCGTCATCACCGTCGGGGCGCTCTCCGCCGCGCGGATCTCCGCCGCCGCGGTGCGCACGGCCTTGACGATGTTGCTGTAGCCGGTGCAACGGCACAGGTTGCCCTCAAGACCCTCCCGAATCTCCTCATCGGAGGGGTCGAGGTTCTCCTGGAGCAGGTCCAGGGTCGCCATGATCATGCCAGGGGTGCAGTAGCCGCACTGTAGGGCATGGTTCTCGTGGAAGGCTCGCTGCACCGGGTGCCATGTGCCGTTGGAGGCGAGCCCTTCAACAGTGGTGATTTCGTGCCCGTCGGCCTGAACGGCCAGCACCGAGCAGCTCTTCGCCGACATCCCGTCCATGAGGACGGTGCAAGCTCCGCAGTTGGACGTGTCGCACCCGATGGGGGTGCCGACCTTGCCCAACGTGTCGCGCAGATAGTGGGTGAGTAGACGGCGCGCTTCGATCTCGTCGTCGTAGCGTACGCCGTCGACGGTTACGCGGATATGTGGCATGGGCCGTGACCTCCCGAAGCGTCGGCCTCGCAAACTTCAGCAGAGGTAGGGCCAAAGTAAGTGATGGAGCCGTCGTTTAACTAGGGTTCCGTTCCCGCGATTATCAAAAATCCGAAAAAGTGGGAAATATTTTGGCCGCACATTACGCCGACCGCTATTCACAATGTGAATAGCGGCGAACGTGCGTCCGAAAACGAGAGGTGTGCGTTCAGGAGATACGGCAGGGAAAGCTGGTTCTCCTGTGCACTCCGCCGAGCAGCGGCCGATGCCTCATCGGTCACCGCCGTTGAACGGCTTACTCACCACCGGAGCGCGACGACTGGTCGCGCGAGCGAGCCAAGGCCCGCGCGAAACCGGCGACTCCCAACCCGATCGCCAACACCGGCAGAATCCACACGGCCGCAAATCCCCAGTCCGCCGTTCCGCTGACGACAAAGGCGAGTCCAAGGAGGATGAACAGCAGCCCCGCTACCAGTGATCCCCAGTCGGTTTTACGACGAGACACGCCGCACCTCCATATCGCAGGCCTCGGAAACCAGATTCACGACCAGCGTGGGGGGAACACCCGACTCAGCACCGGCGTCGCCGGCGCTGTCCGACCTTCGCTCGACCGGCTCCAGTGTCCGACGCACCTCAATCTCGGAACCGGTCCGCCTCAAATCCCCCACCCAGATCTCACCCAGATCCGTACGCCCATGCACGACCACCCGGGCGGTCTCGGGAACCAGCACCCGCAGGGCCCCATAGTTGACCGACGCCTCGACCGTGACCCGCTGTCCGGCGGTCAACTCCAGATCAGTCAGCCAAAGCGTGGCCGAACCGGCCCGCAACTCGTAGCCCTGAGATGCTTCCTTCGCGCTCGCCGGCCGCCACGTCTCATCGGAGGGCCACCACCGCGGCAGGTTCACCGAAGCCGTCACCACCGCCAGGATGGTCAGCACCACCCCTAGTCCGACCAACCCCCTACTGTTGCCACACCACGCCCCGACGATGAGGAACGCGCCGACCAGCGCAATGACGCCCCCCAGGAACATCGGCCCGATCGTCGGCCCCACCAGCGCGACCGGTGATACCCCACCGGCCAGCACAAGCACTACCGCCCCGAGCGCGCTCACCCCCAGCAGCGGCAGGAGCAACACCATGCCGCGACGCTGGATTTGGGCCCCCTCACCCCACTGCGGCGGCGACTCGCCCCTTTCCGGCGCTGCTGGCTGCGAGGAGCTTTCCCCGTCTCGTTTCCACGTCTCCTCGTCCTCGGTGCCCTCGGCCGCCTCAGGGGGGCCTTCCCCCCACGCCTCCTCGTCGATCTTTCGCTCGGCAACCACCGCCAGATCGATCGGCCCGCTCGGCGCCACGGCCCATGGCTGCGCCGGGTTGTAGTAGGTCGGCGCCGGCTCGGGGGGAGGCGTGTTGGGGGCCGGTTCCTTGTCCTTGAGTTGTGTCGGCAGGTCACGCATCACCCGCTGTAGATCCACTCCGCGATTGTGGGCCGTGAGCACGCCCAAGATCAGCGGGGTAGCCAGCACCAGCGTCCCGCCACTGAACCCCCCGACCAGGCTGAGCGCCGTCGCCGCACCCAGCATCAGCGCCAGTAGCGCCAACACGACCTCAGCGCTCAGGCGACGGTTGAGCAGTTGCTCAGCCATGGCGGGCCCCCCAGCGGAGTCCCGCATCGTTGTCCACATCGCGATGTAGAGGAATACGCCCGTGCCGGCAGCCAGCCCGGTCAACACGAACGCCGCCCGCCAAAGGATGGGGTCGGTACGGGTGTAGTCACCCAGCCCCGCACACACTCCGGCGAGCACACCGGTGGTGTCGTTCTTGTGGAGTTCGTCGCCGTAAGGGTGCGGCTCCGACTCCGCGCCGACCGTCGCCCGATCATCCCGGCCGCTGTCGCCGTTTTCCGGTTCCCGCTGCATGCTCATGGTCGCCGACAGTTCCTCCATCCGGACGCGAAGACCCCGCCGCGTCCTGCTATAACCACGGGACTACAGGCGCACCCTCCTCCTTGCCTCCTTGCCCGCTGTGCCCATCGTCTCCCGCCACGTGCCCCCACCGCCATCCGGGACCACCCTGAACACACCCTGACCAGCGCTGCGGGGCCAACAGGGGAACGCCCCGGATACCCTCCCTCCTACAGGAGCGCCATCCTGGAACAAAGAGGCGAGAAGGCGAGGGGAGACGGTGACGGAAGCGGCGAACCCACCGCCGAGGCTGTACCGGGAAACCGATGAACGGCTACTGGCCGGCGTCGGTGCCGGCCTTGCGCGCCACCTCGGGATCGCCCCGGTCGTGGCCCGGCTCGCCCTCCTCGCCTTGGGCATCGGCGGTATCGGTATCGCCATCTACATCGCCCTCGTTTTCTTCGTCCCCAAACGCCCAGAAGAGCCTTCCGACGTCGAAGCCCCCGGAGCCACCGACGCCCGTACCGCCAGGAAAGGCCGCGACCTCAGCCAACTCCTGGCCTACCTCGCACTGGGCGCCTGCTTTGGCGTGCTCCTCGCCGTGTTCGGCCGCGTCTTCAACCCCCTGCTGTGGTTCCTGTTCTTCGGCATCCTCGGGGGTGCCATCCTCTGGCAGCAGGCCAACCCCGCCCAACGCGAGGAGTGGGTCAACACCCCCGTCTTCCGCAACCGCAGAAGCTGGGTCCGCGCCAGTGCCGGCATCTTGCTCATCGTCATCGGCGTCATCGGCTTCCTCGCTTTCCAGCAGCAACTCCAGGAAGCGCGGGCCGGCCTCACCTTCGCACTCACCATGCTCGCCGGCCTCACCCTCATCGTCGCCCCCTGGACCATCGGTCTCGTCCGCGAACGCGACCGGGAACGCCGCGAACGCATCCGCAACCAGGAACGAGCCGAACTCGCCGCTCATATCCACGACTCGGTGCTGCAAACGCTCACCCTCATCCAGCGACGCGCCGACGACCCGCGCGAGGTCCAGCGCTTGGCCCGCGTCCAGGAGCGCGCACTGCGAAACTGGCTCTACCAGCGTCCCGCCGACGCCGAAACCACCGTGACCCCGGCCCTGGAGCGCCTTGCCGCCAACATCGAGGAGACCCACGGCACCCCCATCGAGGCAGTGTGCGTGGGCGACTGCCCCATCGACGACGGCATCCGCGCCGCCTTGCAGTCCGCACGCGAAGCCATGGTCAACGCCGCCAAGTACTCCCAAGCCGACAGCATCTCCGTCTTCGGCGAGGTCGACCCCGAAGAGGTGCTGATCTTCGTCCGTGACCGCGGGGTCGGATTCGACCTTGACGCGGTTCCTGCCGACCGCATGGGTGTCCGGGGCTCCATCATCGGCCGGATGCAGCGCCACGGCGGTAGTGCCCGCGTCCGTACCGCACCCGGCGAAGGCACCGAGGTGCAGTTGCGCATGCCACGCGAGCCTTCCCCATGACAAGCCGCCCCGCCTCACCCAGCGACCGAAACCGGCCACCGCCCGCTTCGTCCCTGGTGGCGGTCCCATCGTGACCGCTGATACCGAGGTGCACGCCTCGCCGCCGTTGTCTCTGGGTAGAGTCCAACGTGTGGAAGATGAGAACACCTTTGCCGCCAGCGGCGCCGCGCCGCGCATCGTCATCGTGGACGACCACAGACTCTTCCGCAGTGGAGTCAGGGGCGAACTAGGGCAGGCCGTCGAGGTGGTCGGTGAAGCCGGCGACGTCGACAGCGCGGTTCGCGTCATCGCCGAGCACGCCCCCGACCTCGTCCTGCTCGACGTACACCTGCCCGGAGGGGGCGGGGCCGAAGTCCTCAAGCGCGTCCTCCCCCACAACCCCGAGGTCCGTTTTCTCGCCCTGTCGGTCTCCGACGCGGCAGAAGACGTTATCGGTGTCGTCCGCGGGGGAGCGCGCGGCTACGTCACCAAAACCATCTCCGGCAAGGAACTCGCCAACGCCATCATCCGAGTCGCCGACGGTGACGCCGTCTTCTCGCCCCGCCTGGCTGGCTTCGTCCTCGACGCCTTCGCCGCCACCGACGCCCCGGCCATGGACCCCGAACTCGACCGGCTCACCCAACGCGAACGTGAGGTGCTGCGCCTCATCGCGCGCGGTTATGCCTACAAGGAAGTCGCCAAAGAGCTGTTCATCTCGGTCAAGACCGTAGAGACCCACGTCTCTTCGGTCCTGCGCAAACTCCAACTCTCCAACCGGCACGAACTCAGCCGCTGGGCTACGGCGCGCAAACTCGTCTGACCCGCCGTCTACCCGATCCTCGGCCACAACGGGGAACTTCCACGTGTCTTGCCCTCTCGCCGGCAGCCAGCGGTGCCGAAGTCTGCCCACCGCCGCAGCGCTGCTGTCCCTCCCCCGCCCGCTCTGAAGGTGGGAGCCGCGCCCGCTTCTGCCGCGCTGACCTCGGTTCACCGCATCGCCGCTAGCATCCGTTGCAAAAACTCCTCGCTGGCGACCTCTCCCGGCAGGTTGAGTTGTGGCCGCTCGTCGGAGAAGTCTCGACTGACACGCAGGTCGGCGACTGTCGCTCCGCGTGTGTGCTCCCCGCGCAACTCCACACGCACCGCAACGTCAACGGACTCGGTGACCAACGAGGGATCCACCAGGATCGCCGCCGCCAACGGGTCGTGCATGGCGCACACCCGCTCCCCGAATATGCTGGCATACCACTCAACGTAATGCTCTAGGAAGCGGCTGCACACCTGCGCACGCTCGTTGTCCAACGCCGCCAGTTTCTCCAGCCACGGTTTGCGCGCCAGCGTACGCATCGTGACGTCCAGGGCCACCAGCGTCGCGTTGAACCCAGCCCCCAGGACGATCTCAGCGGCCTCAGGGTCGTTGTAGATGTTGGACTCGGCGTGCGGCGCTATGTTGCCCGGCACCCGTACCGCTCCGCCCATGATCACCAGGTGCCGAACCAAGGTGGGCAGTTCGGGCTCCAACCCCAGCGCCAGCGCAAGGTTCGTCAGCGGCCCCACCGCGAGCACATCCAACTCGCCTGGAGCCGAACGGGCCAGCCGCACCAGTAGCTCAGCGGCCGATTCCGCAATCGTTCCACCGGTCGGCGCGGCGAGTTCCACCCCGCCCAGACCGTTGCCGCCATGCACACGTTGGCCCAACCGCGGCGGCTGCACGAAGGGCCGGCTCGCCCCCATCGCCACCGCAACCCCGTCCAAACCGAACAGCTCCACCAGGCGCAGCGCATTGTCCGTCGTGGCCGTCACGGTGGTGTTGCCAAAGACCGTCCCGACACCGACCACCTCAACGTTTGGCTGCGCAGCGAGATAAGCCAACGCGAAAGCGTCATCGATTCCGGGGTCACAGTCGACGAAAACCGGCACGTTCCCCACTCTCCCAAAATCCTCGCCAACCGGGGCTCAACCATAATTGGCCGCTCACTGGCATCCGAAGGCACTGAACGGTGACCCCGGCGACGCCGTCACTCGTACCCTGGTGACGTGTCCTCCAAAGCGTCGCTCCTCGAAGGTCTGAACGAATCCCAGCGTGCCGCTGTCAGCCACAGCGGTGGCCCGCTCCTCATTGTCGCCGGGGCCGGTTCGGGCAAGACCCGAGTCCTCACCCATCGCATCGCCTACCTCCTCGCTGAGCAGATAGCACGCGCTAACGAGATCTTGGCGATCACCTTCACCAACAAGGCTGCGGCCGAGATGAAGGAGCGTATCGAAAGCCTGCTCGGCGCCCGCGTCACCAACGCCATGTGGGTGATGACGTTCCACGCCGCCTGCGTCCGCATCTTGCGCCGTGAGGCGGGCCGACTGGGATATCCGAGCAGCTTCACCATCTACGACGCCGCCGACTCCAAGCGCCTCATGCAGCTTGTCTGCCGCGAACTGGACCTCGACCCCAAGCGTTTCCCACCCAAGAGCTTCTCCGCTCAGGTCTCCAACCTGAAGAACGAACTTGTCGACTACGACACGTTCGCTGAACGGGCTCAGACCGAGCAGGAGAAGAAACTCGCCGAGGCCTACACGCTGTACCAGCAGCGTCTGCACGAGGCCGGTGCCATGGACTTCGACGACCTGATCATGATCACGGTCAACCTGTTCCAGGCCTTCCCCGACGTGGCTGAACACTACCGGCGCCGGTTCCGACACGTCCTCGTCGACGAGTACCAAGACACCAACCACGCCCAGTACGTGCTGGTGCGTGAGCTGGTGGGGGGAGCCGCTGACCCCACCGCCGAGGTTCCCCCAGCGGAGTTGTGCGTCGTGGGCGACGCCGATCAATCCATCTATGCGTTTCGCGGCGCCACGATCCGCAACATCTTAGAGTTCGAGCGCGACTATCCACAGGCCCGCACGATCCTGCTGGAACAGAACTACCGCTCGACGAGCAACATTCTCTCGGCCGCCAACTCGGTCATCGCCAAAAATGAGGCTCGACGCCCCAAAAACCTCTGGTCCCAGCAAGGCGAAGGGCCGATCATCACCGGCTACGTCGCCGACAACGAGCACGACGAGGCGGCGTTCGTCGTCGGTGAGATCGACCGGCTCGCCGACGAGGGCGAGTGCGTCCCCGGCGAGGTCGCCGTCTTCTACCGCACCAACGCCCAGTCACGTGTCTTCGAGGACGTGTTCATCCGGGCGGGCCTGCCCTACAAGATTGTTGGCGGGCTGCGCTTCTACGAGCGCAAGGAGATCCGCGACGTCCTCGCTTATCTGCGGGTGCTGGCCAATCCAGAGGACACGGTGAGCCTGCGACGTATCCTCAACGTTCCCAAACGCGGTATCGGCGATCGTGCCGAAGCCGCGATCGAGGTGTTGGCAGCACGCGAGCGTGTCTCCTTCTCCCAGGCGATGCGCCGTGCCGAGGAGGCCCCCGGTATCGCCGCTCGCTCCCTGAAAGCGGTTCGCGAGTTCACGGCGCTGTTGGATGAGTTGCAGGCGCTGGTTCCGACGAGCGCCCCCGCTGAGATCGTTGAGGCGGTCTTGGACCGTACGGGCTACCTCTCCGAACTCGCCGCCTCCACCGACCTCCAAGACGAGAGCCGGGTGGAGAATCTCAAGGAGTTCGTCGATGTGGCACGGGAGTTCGAGAGCACTTTCACAGGCCCGTTGACTGGGGCAGACGTCGACGATGAGCAGGAAGAAGCGTCCGGTGAGCCGGTCGGGGAGACTGGTGCTCCCACCCTGACCGACTTTCTTGAGCAGATCTCCCTCATCGCCGATGCCGATCAGATCCCCGACACCGACGAGCACGGCGGTGTGGTCACGTTGATGACTCTGCACTCCGCCAAAGGACTGGAGTTCCCGGTCGTGTTCCTCACCGGTATGGAGGACGGTGTCTTTCCCCATATGCGCACTCTCGGCGAGCGTGCGGAGTTGGAAGAGGAACGTCGGCTCGCCTATGTCGGTATCACCCGCTCCCAGCGACGTCTTTATGTCAGCCGGGCTGCTGTACGCAGCGCTTGGGGAGCGCCGTCGTACAACCCGCCCTCGCGTTTCCTCGAAGAGATCCCTGCCGATCTCGTCGATTGGAAGCGCGCCGAGTCCACTGTCATGGGCGGGCCGTCGCGGGCCCCCTCGACTCCGCCCGCGCGCGGCTCGCAGCGGGAGGTGCCGGTCCTCAACCGGGGGGACAAGGTCAACCACGACTCCTTCGGAGTGGGGACGGTCGTGTTGGTTGATGGTGCCGGCGACAAGACGAAAGCCCGCATCGACTTCGGTGCCGACATCGGGGAGAAGGATTTCCTGGTGAAGTTCGCGCCGATCGAGCGACTGTAGGCTCTGTTGGCGGCGAGCTTTCTCTCGTGAGATGGCCCGAGGTCCGGTTCGTCAACACTGCGAACATGGGTTAGAGTCTTCGACGTCGCCAGGGAGCGAACCGAACGGAACACGTCATCCGGGCGGGCGCCACGGCGGCGAACCAGCGGAACCTGTACGAAGCTGTGAAGCTGAGCAGGTAAACTGGTTGGGCGTAGCGAACCGGACATCGGGAAGCCCCCGATGGACGAGCACGCCTTCCCACCCAGCCGATGGTCTGAACACTCGCAGACAAGCGGTAGGGTGGAAACACTCCGGAAACAACTCCGAGTCACTTGACATGGAGCTGTGGCGGAGTAAGATTAAAGGGTTGTCCTGGATGTGGGTCTGCTTCTGGTAGGCTGGCAGTCAGGGAAACCAAAAATTATTAAAGATGTGGGACGCCGTCTTCCTTGAAGAGCTGGTTTTTGGCTTGTGGGGGTTGGGCGGTTGTTTCTTGAGAACTCAACAGCGCGTGTTTGTTTTTCTTGTGCCTTGTTTTTTGGCCCTTGGCTGCCGCGTTT
>NZ_BAABDD010000035.1:0-40915 GCF_039539445.1 Salinactinospora qingdaonensis | reverse complement strand
GGCGGCTGCCGCCCTCCTCGCTGAAGGGGTTGGCGATGAACGCCTCGGCGGTCAGCTCGGGCCGGCCCAGGTAGCCCCGCGCAAGCCCGGCCCCACCGATATAAAGCTCACCGGCAACACCGGTCGGGACCGGCTGCAAGAACTCGTCCAGCACGAACAGTTGCATGTTGTCCAGTGGCCGGCCGATCGGCACCGCCGCGGGGATCTCCGCCTGCGGCTCCATCCGATAGGTGGTGGCAAACGTCGTCGTCTCCGTCGGCCCGTAGCCGTCCACCACCACAAGCCCTGGGCACGCTGCACGCACCCGCCGCACCGCATCCGCCTTCACGGCGTCCCCACCGGTCCACACCTCGCCCAGACCGGCCAGGCACTCCGGATCTTCCTGAGCGAACAGATGGAACAACCCCGCGGTCAGCCACATCGCCGAAATCCCGTGCGTCGCCACCAACTCCCGCAACAGATCCGGCGTCATCGATCCCTGCGGAGCCACCACTGACCGGCCGCCCGATAGCAGCGGCACCCACAGTTCGTAGGTCGAGGCGTCGAACGCCTGTGGCGAGTGCAGTAGCACGCACTCATGGCCCTGTGAGAAACGACTGTCCAGCGCCAGCGCCGCCACATCGGCATGCGTCACGGCCACGCCCTTGGGGCGGCCGGTGGAACCCGACGTGTACATCACGTAGGCCAGGTCGTCGCCGGTTGCGTCCGACGCCGGAGGAGTGTCCGGCCAGTTTCGCAGGTCGGACCAGAAGTCCTCTACGGTCAGCACGTGTGCATCGGACTCGGGCAGCACCTCAGCCACCGCGCGTTGGGCCACCACGATCTGCATCCCGGTATCGGAGACCATGAACGCTAGTCGCTCGGCCGGGTAGGAGGGGTCCAGTGGGACGTAGGCGCCGCCGGCTTTGAGGATCGCCAGCAGGCCGATGACCATTTCCGGGGAGCGCGGGACACACAGTCCGACCAGGCTTCCCCGTCTGACCCCGCGGTCGCGCAACAGGTGAGCCAGCCGGTTCGACCACCGGTCCACATCCGCATAGCTCAACTGGCGGTCATCGAAGGCAACAGCCACACGATCAGGGCACCGACGAACCTGCTCCCCGAACAGCTCATGCAACGACGCCGGATCGAGGGCCGCCGCGTTGCGAGTCCCGTACCCGCGCTCGACGATGTGGCGGTGCTCGGTCTCGTCGACGATCGGAAGTTGCTGAACCCCCTTCCCGGGGGCGGTCAACACCGATTCCAGGAGTACCTGGAAGTGGTCGGCCATGCGCGCGACCGTCTGTTCCCTGAACAGATCAGTGCTGTACTCGAACCCGAAGCGCATGCCTTCGGGGGCGGCTTGGATCATGAGGGTGAGGTCGAATCGGGATACGCCAACGCTCATCCCCTGTTCGACCAGGCTGTACATCCACGGTTTCGGCTGTGCCAGAGCCGACTCGTGCTCCAGGAACGGAAGGCTCTCGTCGGCGAACATCACCTGGAAGACCGGGTTGTAGCCGAGGTTGCGCGTCGGCCGCAGCGCCTCGACGAGCCGTTCGAACGGGATTTCCTGGTGGCTCTGCGCGTCGAAGAGCTGCCTGCGAACTTGGAGCAGCACATCCTCGAAGCTGGGGTTTCCGCGCAGGTCCACACAGATGGCAACCGTGTTGACCAGGAACCCGATCATGGATTCCAGTTCGGCCCGGTTGCGGTCGGCGATCGGCACCCCGATGACGACGACGTCTTGCCCGCTGTACCGCGACAGGAAAACCGCGAAGCTGCTGAGCATGGTGATGTAGTTCGTCACCTGATACTCGCGGCTCAGTTGCGCGACCTGGCGCGTCATGTCGGCGGACAGTTGCCGCCTTAGGAAGTCGCCCTTGAAGCTCTGTGCGTCGGGCCGCGGGAAGTCGGTGGGCAGTGTGAGTAGTTCCGGAGCCTCAGCGAGCTGCGCTTTCCAATAGTCCAGATGGAACGTGAGTCGGTCTTCCTCCAGCCAGTTCTGCTGCCATACCGCATAGTCGGCGTATTGCACCTCCAGCTCCGGCAGGGGGGAGGGCTCTCCTTCGGAGAAGGCCCGGCAGATCTGGAGGAACTCCTGGCCGAAGAGGCCGATCGAGTAGCCGTCGAAGACCGTGTGGTGAGCGCTGAGCGCCAACACCTGCTCGGTCTCCGACAGCGTGACGAGTTGAGCCCGCAGCAGGGGGCCGTTGCCGATGTCGTAGGGCTGGTCCCACCACCGACGGATCTCGTCCTGGGCACGCTGCTCGCGCTCTTCCTCAGGCAGCGTGGACAGGTCGACTGTCGGCAGCGTGACCTGCCAGTCATCGGCGATGACCTGCCAGACCTGACCGTCTTCTTCGCGGAAGGTCGTGCGCAGCGGCTCGTGGCGCCGGATCATCTCCGCCAGCCCGTCCCGCAGGACCGTCGTCTCGATGGACCTCGGAAGGGGGATGAGCCAGTTGACGGTGTAGGAGGTGGTGCCGGGGCTGAGCCGATCGATGAAGAAGAGCCGCTGCTGATCGAAGCTGGCCGGTAGCGAGCGGTCTCGGGAGACTGGGCGGAGTGCGGGCAGTTGCAGTGGCTGCGCCTCTTCCTGGCGCCGCTGTAGCTCACGCGCGACCTCGGCGATCGTCGGAAGGTCGAAGAAGAGGCGCACCGGCACCTCCAGCGAGAACACCTGCCGAATCCGGGTCGCCAGTTGCACGGCCAGCAGCGAGTGCCCGCCGAGTTCGAAGAAGTTGTCGAAGATGCCGATGGGCGCGCGGCCCAGGATCTGTTCCCACACCGAGACGAGCAGCGCCTCGGTGGTGTTGCGCGCGGGGACACATGTGCCCGTCCCAGCGGGGGTGGACGCCTGAGGGAGCAGCAGCGCGCGCCGGTCAAGCTTGCCGCTGGAGGTGACGGGCAATGCGTCGAGCGCGACGAGATCGGACGGCACCATGTAGCCGGGGAGCCGCTCGGCCAGGTAGGTGTGGAGCTGCGGCAGCAGGAGGTGCTGGATTTCGGCTTTGAGGGGCTGGTTGGCGTAGGACGACCAGTCGCGGACCCTACGCTCGACTGCGGAGGGAGTGATGAGCTCCTCTTCATCGGGGCTGGGCTCGACCCCGGCGCGAGTCAGCACAACCGTGTAGCTCCCCTCTGAGGTGTGGCGGCTCCAGTCGATGTCGGCTCGGTAGCCGACTTCCTCGGCGAGCTCCCGAACGTCCTCCGGGGCGACGCCCGTCACCGGTTGCGCCTGCGCACGCCATGCCTCGACCGTCTCCAGGTCGGACTCTTCCTTGAGCCACCGCAGCGTCCGTGTCGCCTCTTCGACGCGCGAATTCGAGACATTGCGCAGTCGGAGCCGCTCGGGCCGGTCGCCGGCCAACGTCTCGCGCAGCGTCGAGAGGGTGAGACGTTCGGCGGTCCAGTCCAGCTCTGGGGTGGCGGATCGGTCCGCCTCACCGCTGGGGGCGCCTCCGACGTGGAGTACCACCTGGTAGCGGAACATCGACATCTCGTTGAGATAGCGGCCACGCTTGGGCCGGACCTCCACCCGGGAGATGGCACCGGTGTCGGCGGCCCAGTCGCGGAAGAACGCCGGATCGAGGGTCAGTTCTTCTTCCTGGCGCACCCGGTGCTGAACCCGCTGCCAGAGCTGCTCGCGCGTCATGGTCTCGGGCGCGCGGGCCGCCTCGACGCTGGCGTGGAAGGCCTCGAGCAGCGGGAGGCTGCGAACGTCTCCGACGATGATCCGTCCCCCGTCGGCAACGCGCGACACCGCCCCTTCGAGGACACGGACCAGGTAGTTGACGTCGGGGAAGTACTGGATGACCGAGTTGATGATGACGGTGTCGACCGGTTCCAGGTCCAGGTCACCGAGAGCGTCAGCCTCTTTCTGGTCCAGGACGACCGACTCTTCGAGCTCGGGGCGGGAGTCAAGGCGGCCACGGATGGACTCAAGGGCCGACGCGGAAAAGTCCGTTCCGTAGTAGCGGTGGCATTCGGGGGCCAAGGGGAAGAGCAGCAGGCCGGTACCGCAGCCGATCTCCAGAACCGTGCGCGGGTGGTAGTCGCGGACCAGGGCGACCGTCTCGTCCTGCCAGGCCCGCATCTCTTCCCGCGGGATGGGCTGGCCGGTGTAGCTACTGTTCCAGCCCGAGAAATCGTGACCGTCCTCGGAGTTCTCGGCCGCATGAGGGTCGAAGGCGTCGTATACCTCACGCCAACGGTCGATGCGCTTGCCCTCCAGCGAGTCGCCCTCGTCTTGGACGGCCGAATAGGCCAGCTGCTGATGCGGCACGACATACGTCACAAGGGACTGGTCGCCTGGCCTGTCCTCCCGCAGGATCGTCGCCGAGTCCTGGACGACGGGATGCTCGCTGAGGACGCCGTCGATCTCACCGAGCTCGACGCGGTAGCCCCGGATCTTGACCTGAGAGTCGTTACGCCCGAGGAACTCCAGATTCCCGTCGGCGCGCCACCGTGACATGTCGCCCGTCTTGTAGATGCGTTCTCCGGGCGCAGCACTGAAGGGAGAGGGGATGTACTTGCTCGCTGTCAGCTGTGGCTCATTGGCGTAGCACAAACTCAGACATGTGCCGCCGATGTAGAGGTCGCCGGGTACGTCGATCGGGCAAGGCCGCAGGCTCTCGTCGAGAACGTAGTAGCGGGCGTTTTGGATGGGCTTTCCGTACGGGATGCTCGACCAGGCGGGGTCCACCGTGTCGACCGGGAAGAAGTTCGACCAGACTGTCGCCTCTGTGGCACCGCCGAGACCGACGACCTGGACGTTCGGGAACGCCGCCTTCATGACATCGGGTGAGTGGAGCGGAATCCAGTCGCCGCTCATGAAGACCAGGCGCACGGAACGCGAGACGATCTCGTGCGCCCCCTCGCTGTCCGTCGGCAAAAAGGGCACGAGCTGCATCAAGGCGGCGGGCGCCGAGTCCCAGAACGTGATGGGCTCGTTCGAGATGTAGCCCAGCAGATTCGCCGGCTCTTGAATGTCCTCGCTGGAGGCCACGCGCAGCGACCCGCCCGCCCCGAGGATGCCGAAAATATCGTAGACGGACAGGTCGAAGGTCAGCGAGGTGACGAACAGGAGACGGTCGTCAGGACCCACCGAGAAAGAATTGTTGACCCATTCGATCAGGTTCACCGCCGGGAAGTGCTCGACCGTGACACCTTTGGGGGTTCCGGTGGAGCCGGATGTGAAGATGATGTAGGCGATGTCTCGCGACGTGCCCTGCAAGGGAAGGTTCTCCCGGGGCATGCTCGCGAGTTCGCTCGACGGGTGAACGGCGTACGGAGACTCGGGCGCGGGGGCCTCGTCGTCAACCGTCGGGTTCACGCACACGACGTGGGCGAGGTCGGGCAGGGGGTCAGTGGCCAACAGTCGCGGCACGAGGGCGTCTTGAGTCAAGACGCAGGGGATGCCCAATGAGTCGATGATCCAGTGCCACCGCTTGACGGGGGCGTTGGAATCCAGGGGGACGTAGGTCGCCCCCGCCTTCAGGATTCCCAGCAGTGTGGGGACCATCTCCGCGCAGCGCTCCATCACGACCGCGACCTGGTCCCCGCGGCCGAGTCCGAGATGCTTCAGAAAGTGCGCGATCTGGTTGGCCCGCTCGTTGACCTCGCGGTAGCTCCAGCGCTCGTCGTGAAAGAGCAGCGCCAAAGCCTCGGGAGCCTTGTCGACTTGCCTCTCGAACAGTTGGTGGATGCACAGTTCCTGCGAGTAGGGCGTCTCCGTGTCGTTCCACTCGTAGACGAGTCGCGAGAACTCGGCGGCCGTGAGGAGCGTCAGTTCCCCGAGGCAAGCCTGTGGTTTCTGCACGAGATCCGTGACGAGCTGGTGGAGGTGCCCGACCAGTCGCTCCACCGTTTCCGCCGCGAAGCGCTGGGTGTCGTAGTGGATCGTGAGCGTGAGGCGTTCCCCGGGAGTCACCACGAGGCTGAGGGGGTAGGCGGGATGGCTCTCTTCCCACCTGCGAACCATCCGGAAAGACTGCGTCTTGGGTTCGACTGCGGGGTCCTCAACCGTCAGGACGGTGTCGAAGAGCGATGCTCCCGAACCGATACCGCTCCACTGTTGAACCAGCAGCAGCGGACTGTACTCGTGCTCCTGGAGCTGGGCGTACTGTCGTTGCAGGCCCCGCATCCATTCCGCCCAGCCCATCGAGGCGGGAGCGCTGACGCGCAGCGGAAGCGTGTTGATGAAAAGTCCCACCATCTCTTCGATGCCGGGCAGGTCAGCGGACCGGCCGGGGGTGGTGACCCCCATGACCACCTCGTCGGTGCCCTGGTAGCGGCTCAGCAGAAAGGCCCAGGCCCCTTGGACCAGCGTGGGCAGTGTCAGATCCTGCTGCTCTCCGGTGGCACGCAACGCGGCGGTCTCCCCTTCGTCCAAGGTGAGGGAGACCTGGTCGTAGGAGACAACCGGCGCGTCTGCGGCGTCTTTGTGGGCGGAAGGTTTGCGCTCCACGGGCAGTGGGATCGCCGGTGAAACGGACTGCAACTCATCGCGCCAGAAAGGTTCGGCCTGACCGAAATCCTGGCGTCCCAACCATTCGACGTACCGCTGAAACGGCGCTTCCGGCTGGTCGTCGACCGGCTGCTGCGCGATCACAGACTCATAGATCTGTTCGACTTCGCGAAGAACCTTCGTCTGGCTCTGCCCATCCATCACTGCGTAGTGCAGGCTCCAGAGAACCTCGCAGCGCGCTTCCGCCAAACGGGCGACGTGGAGTCGCCATAGCGGCGCCTCGTCTAGGGCAAAGCCCTGCTCGCGATCCCGGTGCAGCTGGGCCTGTCGCCGGTCGTCTTGTTCCTCGGCGCTTAGGGAGCTCCAGTCCTCGTACGCGAACGCTACATCGACGCTTTCCCAGACCACCTGTACCGGCTCATCACTCGACTGCTCGCGAAAGCTTGTCCGCAGTGCCGCGTGGCGCGTCGTGACATGCGCCCAGCTCTGTCGAAAAGCCTCGACGTCGAGGTCGTGGGCGACATCGAGCATGACCTGCACGTGGTAGAGCCCGGCTCTCTCCCCATGGCGAGATTGGAAGAGAATCCCCCGCTGAGTGGGCGCCATCGGGTAAGAAGTCTCGACCCGGCTGTCTCTGGAAGAGGCGAGAGGGTTGTCCGCTGGGTCGTGAAGGGTGTTCAAGGCTACAGTCCTCTTAAATCATGAACGATGAGTTGTGCTACCGGTCTTGACCGAGTGCAGCGACGCCCCGTCGAGCGAAGGTCCAAATCCTGGTGTCCCGCTGACGTAGCCGCTCACGTCGGACACGGATTGGACCCGGCAAATGCCTTGTAAACGGTCTACGAGGGAACTCTTCGCACTCCAGCGGCGGGTCCCCGGCGTCTCGACTGAATGAGCCGGGCACCGGTTGTCCAACCAGCAGGTCCCCCGCCCACGCTTCCCATGTCGAGCTCCACGCCGTCCGCAAGTGTCATGGCCAACCTTTCTCCTGCTGCGCCTCAGCTGCGCAGGAAGATAGGTGCCACCAGTCTGATTCGTGCGGATGCGCGTAGAAATGCCCAATTGGTGGGCTGATGGTGTAGTCGATCGGCTACCCCGACTGTCGACGCTGCCCTCTCGTCCGTGACTTGACTCGGCAGCGTCACTTCGATGACGAAAGCCGTTGTTCTTCTCGAAAACCGGTGAGGATAGCGAGGGGCGCTCTTACCGCTGTAATCTCCAGCGCAGGTCTTATGCCCTTCGCGAGGGCGAGTCCGCTGTTGAGGCGGATCGACCGTGGATGACACTGACTATGGCGATGCCATAGGGAAACGCTTGTTGTCAGTCCGGGGAACATCGGCGCAGCCCTGGAGGAAAAGCCGATGAGCTCGGGGAGTGCTTATTGCGCTGCGGGGAAGTCATGGTGTGGCCTGGGATTCGGTCGGCTCTGGCCGGTGCTTACCTGCCTGCGTGCCCCTCGTAGGAGTCGGTCCCAGGCTTGGAACGTGTCCTCGAAGGCGAACTGGTCGGCGACGGCCGCACAAAGCCATAGGGTGATGCGGCTTTTGGGGCAAAGGACGCATCGGCGGCGATTGTCCCGTTAAGCCAACGCGATCCGGTGCTTGGCCTCGAGGCTTGTCACCCACGGGCCGAATGGGAGCTTAACGGCAGGCACCGAAAGGGGAAACGGTGCTTTGGACAACCTCGGCGCCCAACACATCGGTTGATTCGAGCTCCACTTGTGCGACGCGGCCGGACGGTCCCCCGGCTGAGCATGAGGACGCCTTTCAGCAGTAAAGAACCGTATTGGTACCTGTCGATGCGTCGATTCGTAGCTTGCAGTGAACCCGGCACAAGCCATATGGCGCTGGTCCTTGGCTCGCCTGGGAATCAGGGCTCCCTCGTGACGATGCCTGTTTTGGCGTCATCACTCCAAGGTTTTGGTATTACCGAAAATCATCAGTACTGTGATCCTAATCACATTTGTTCCCTAGGTTGTCGATGAAAATTTACTCTCAATCACTTGACTATAAAAAATATAAAAAGTTGCCTCCTGTGGGGTCGAGAAAGGTATCTCCCTATGTCACAAACCAACTCATCACGCAGAGCGACGCTCAGCCGGGATATGGAGACACTGTGTATTGACTCCAG
The DNA here is from genome assembly GCF_039539445.1 of Salinactinospora qingdaonensis. Lineage (NCBI taxonomy): Bacteria > Bacillati > Actinomycetota > Actinomycetes > Streptosporangiales > Nocardiopsidaceae > Salinactinospora > Salinactinospora qingdaonensis. Next base: position 32,334 of record NZ_BAABDD010000035.1, on the reverse strand, counting down.
AGGCATGTATGATTTCTCGGCATAAAGGGGTAGGGTCTGCCCGTGGCTGCCGGAGGGAACGGCTGCTCAGGGAGTGCACTGCGATATATTCATATCGCCTCTACCTTGGATGTTCCTTTTGCATGTCGCAGTTTTCCGGAAGGAAAATCTTGCCATTGAAAATTGAAATATTTACCCTGAAAGAAATTGGTGATAGGGGGATTCACGTAAGAAGTGATGTCGTGATTTGAATAATCTTATCATGGGCTAGTGCATGCTTGGAGAGTGCCGTGACTCAGCCTATTTCTTTAACCGAAAAACAATTCAATGCACTGTTGGTGGCGATTAATGTTGACAATGAAGTAATCCTTCAGGGTCTCATTGCAATGTTGAATTCTGCGCCGATTCAGCATGATATCGTGCTGTGGGATTCACCTATCGGTGCGCCTGCGCAAATGGCGGGCAAATGTTCGGATTCGGGGAAGATGACGGACAGGTGTCCAGATGTAGTCATCCTGGCCTGCGACGACGAACGGACGGCGGCGATCGAGCGCCTGGCGCAGCAGGTCTGGGCGATGGGCTCCAAGGTGTTGCTGCTGCTCCCTCGCTGTCACGAGGAGTTGTTCGACACTGTGGCCAAGGTGTCCACGGACGGCTTCCTCATCTTGGACCAGTTGACCACGGAAACACTCAACGACTCGCTACAGAAGGTGTGCAGGGGGGACGTGGTCATCCCGCCGCAGATCGGGGGGCGACTGCTGGCCAAGGCGAGGGCCGGACAGGTTGAACCGACCCCGCCGTTGCCCGACCTGACCCCCAGGGAGAGACAGGCGCTACAGCTACTCGTCGGTGGGCTGAGCAACAAGCAGATCGCTACGCAGTTGCAGATCTCCTCGCACGGCGCGAAACGCCTGGTCGCCAATGTGTTGGCCAAGCTCAACTGCCCGAACCGGACGCTGGCCGTAGCCGTTGCATTGCAGTACAACCTGGTGAAACAGTGCACTGAGGCGGATCACTGACGTTCACCGAACAGATTCGCTGGAAGTCGTGTTTTCGGGGGATTCAACAGGAAGTGCGGTTTCCGACATCGAGCACTATAACGGTAAGCGGAATGATCGACTCGGTTGCACTCAGTATTCGGATGCTTCACTGTGTGGCCGATGTTCGCGTTAGCGTTCCACGCGGCAATTCCGCCGCTTCGTGGCAGGCGAGCTGAGACGAGGACGTGGCCGGCCCTGAGCGTCGGATGCGTGTTCCTTTGCTATGAGATGGATGTGTAGGTCGTCGTGGGTTTCTACAGTCATCGACATCGCGCAACGAGAGCGGCGCGGTGACGGGGAGCGCCACCACGTTTTCTCGGAGGGCGTCTAGCTCGCTCGACGGCCCGAACTCCGACTTCATCACGGTTGTGTGTTGCATACGTGGAAGAATTCGCGCGCGTGGTCACCGCCGAGGGGCGTGTTGATCGGCGACGATTCCCGTTTTGGTCTGACCGAACAGGCGGGGCACGGCTGCGTTCGTCGGGACGGGTGTCGGTTGCTTCGGGGAGTCACCGCGGTACACAGAACGGGCACGCCGCGTGGCCTTCCGCACCGGGGCGTTGTGGCAACAGAGCCGCGAGCTCGCGTATCAGGGGTGTGCCGAGCTCCTCACCCACGAGCCTCAAGGAATCAGGGGAACGGCGCGCACCTCGGGCGGGGGCGATGCCCCCGCCCGGCATCCAGATCGGACCTGGCCCTTCCCCGATCCGCGACCAGGTCGTGCGAGTATCCACGCCTATTGCTCGCTGCCTTGTCAGCGACCGGTCGTTTTCGACGAGTTCGACAACGGTTCCACCACCGCGCGCTCACCCGGGATGGCCCGCTCCCTGACCCGGCTCCCGCTGACGCCGGAGGGCCATTCCCGGAAGCGTCGAAACTGCATCGGCACGCCCTTGGCAACGGACAGATCCGCGCTGTCCATGGCTTGAACGTGCACATGCGGCTGGGTCGAGTTGCCGGAGTTGCCACAGTTCGCGATGTGCTCGCCTTCTACAACTTGCTGGCCGACGGAGACCCGGATGCTGCCGGCTTGGAAATGCACCAGAGCGACGAAAACGTCACTCTCCGCCAGGGAGATGATCACATAGTTTCCCGCGATAGCGTTTACACCCTCCCGAACCCGCGCACCTTGGCTCAAAGCGTACGGGATCAACGCCGGCTGTGACCGGCGCGCTTCATGATCGGGTTCGCCGTCATGCACCGCGACGACGGTTCCGTTCCCGGGAGCCAGAATCGGCCGACCGAAGGCGAAGAACAGTTCTGGCGGCTCGGTGGCCAAGAAGGTCCGCCAGCTACGGCTGCCGGCCGTCCGGTGCTGCCTGTCCACCCCGACGAAGTCGATGGCGTAACGCCCGCCGAACAAGTCGGTGCCATGACTCGGTACCCGTCGAGCTGGGCTGTTCTCGACATGCCACCGTCCCGTGAAGGGCAGCGAGAGTTCGATCCCCCGGTCCCCCGGCTTTTGCGAAGGCGAATCTCCAGCCATGGTTCCAACATAGGTGATCCCCCCGGCCAGGGTCGTGGCCCCGAGTCCGACGCCACGGGCGATAAAGATGCGGCGGGAGGTTTCGCTGTCTTTCGCCTCGTTTGCACCGGCGGCTTTTCCTCCGGCGTCCTCGTCTTTGACGCCTGGGGCGGCGGGAGCCGCGTCTGCGACCTCCGGAGGGGCTCCATTGCTCGGTCCCCGCGGCGAGGAGGCGACACGGTGGGTGAAGCTCTGTCGCAGCAGGGGACGGGCCAGTTCCCCCAAGAGCAAAGCGATGACGAGGTAGGGCAGTAGGTTCAGCCAGATTCGACTCGGCCACTCGAAGGCGCGTACGACCTCGAAAGGCGCATCGGCAGGTCCGACGACCATTGCGCCGAGGGTGATCGCCGCAAGCAGCCACACCAGCGCTGTGCCGGTACGTCGCCACACGTCGCCCGCGCGAGAGGTGTCCTTGACCAGGCGTTTGTATAGATACCAGTGGACGACGCCCACGACGGCAAGGATTAAGGCGGCGTTCAGCAACAAAAGAGTCATGTCAGCGCTTCCCGGGTGTAGGGGCGGCAGGAAAGAGCCGAGAGTCAGCGGCGGGTGGCCCCAGGAACGGTGCGGGGCTCCGTCGTCGCTCTCCGGACCGCTCGCGTCCTGGGCGCACGGGGGCGAAGGTGCCCCAGGAGCCGAGCCGCGACCACATACCTAAAACGGGAAATTGACTGTGGGGTGTAGTCGGGTTCCATGCGGAAGCTGAGGCATACGCGCAGCATCCCATGGCAACTCTGAAACCGTCGACGATTGTTGGAGAGCGGTTGTTTCCGGGATCGTGGGAGTTCACGTGGTGATCCGGCTCCCGAAACCTGCCGTGCCGGCCGCCATATGTGGCGGCGGTACTCGGCCGTCCGCCGCTCGAGTGGGAAAATAGGGGGCCACGGAGTCGGCTTCGTAGACGGCGCCGGCCGGATAGTCCAGCCCTGCTAAGAGCACCGCCGCATCGAGGCGGCCGACCGGGCTTCGGCGTGCCCGCTGGCGGCAGGCGCTCGCTCTCAGGTGGGGAGGGGAATCTCCTCCCCACCCGATCAGCCGTTCATCTGCCCCATGTGCCGGGCGGCGCGCAGGCCGAACACCGTCGCCGGGCCGATGGTCGACCCCGGTCCGGGGTAGGTGCGCCCCATGACCGAGGCGGAGCTGTTGCCCGCTGCGTAGAGGCCCTCGATCGCGGTGGCGTCCTCGCGTAAAGCGCGGGCATCGGCGTCGGTGAGGATGCCGCCCTTGGTGCCGAGGTCGCCCACGACCACCCGGAACGCCGTGAACGGCCCCTTCTCCAGCGGCCCCAGGCACGGGTTGGGGTGCACGGTCGGGTCACCGTAGTAGCGGTCGTAGGCGGAGTTGCCGCGGCCGAAGTCGCCGTCCACGCCCGAACGGGCGAAGCCGTTGAACCGGTCCACGGTGGCCCGTAGCCGGGCCGGCTCTATGTCGAGCTTGGTGGCCAGCTCCTCCAGCGTGGCGGCTTTGGCCATGATGCCCGCTTGGGCCATGGCCTTGGTGAGGCGCGGGTCCATGGCGAAGGTGCGCAGGTAGCGGCGCGCGTGCCGGGCGTCGGCGACGAGCCAGAAAGCGCCGTCCCTGTCGTGTTCGAGCATGTGGTGGCCCAGGTCGACATAGGATTCGGACTCGTTGGCGAAGCGCTCGCCGCAGGCGTCGACGAGGATCGAGTACGGCAGCGCTCGCTCGCCCACGATGAAGGAGGGATCGTGGCCGGGAGGCGCGGCGACCGAGGCGCCCCACCAGGCGTCGTCCATCAGCTCGACCGCGGCGCCGGCGGATTGGGCGATCGCGATGGCCTGCCCGAGGTTGCCCGGGTTGCCGGAGGGGGCACCCTCGATGCCGTGGTACTTCTGGCGCCACTCGGTGTTGTGGTCGAAGCCGCCGGCGGCGAGCATGACACCGCGGGAAGCGCCCACGGTCACGGAACGGCCCGAGCGCATGACCCGGACGCCGACGACACGGCCGTCTTCGACGATAAGCGAACGTAGCGGGGCGTTGAGCCACAGTGGCACCCCGAGCTTGCCCACGACCGCCTTGAGGAACGACGTGGTCAGCGCCGCGCCGATACCCGCGAGCCGCTGGCCGCGCACCACGGAACCGAGCATGCGCAAGGCCACCTCGGCGCCGCGTACAAACCCCGCGGGGGTTGACCAGGAGCGCTGCATGAGCCACACGTCATCGGTCTTGACGGGCATGAGCGCCGAGGTCCGTATTGAGCGCCGCCAGGGGCCGATCGTCTTGGCATCGATCGGCTTGGCCTCGATCGCGCGGCCGATCTTGCCGCCGGGAAGCTCGGGATAGTAGTCGGGGTAGTCCGCCGCGCGGGTGAAGACCATGCCGTACTTCTCGGCGGTGGTGACGAGGTCGGCGACCCCGTCGACGAACGCCTCTTTGCGTTCGCGCGAGGTCGCGCGGCCCGCGTCACCGACCGTGGCCTCCAGGTAGGCCAGCGCCTCGTCACGGGAGTCGCCCACGCCGTCGCGTTTCATGAGCGGGTTGTCGGGCAGCCACAGTCCGCCGCCCGACATGGCGGTGCTACCGCCCCACTTGTCGGTGCTCTCCACCATCAGGACGCTCATGCCTTCATCGGCGGCCCCCATGGCAGTGGCGAAGCCGGCGCCGCCGGTGCCGACCACGACGACGTCATAGGCGTAGTCGAAGGGTGTGTCGGCCTCACGGGGCTCGACGGACTCGATGGATTCCCAGGATTCGGACATCATCCGCACCTCCATCAAACCGGACAAGGTTGTCCGGTTACGTAGAATGCCACTGTGCCTCCTACGAAACGCAAGCGCAACCGGGGTCCCGCGGCGGCAGCCGACAACCGCACCGCGATCCTGGCCACGGCCCGTCGCCTCTTCACCGACCGCGGCTACCACGTCCCTCTCAGCGTGATCGCCCGCGAGGCCGGGGTGGGCCAGGGCGTGCTCTACCGGCACTTCTCGACCCGCCTTGACCTCGCCTTCGCCGTGTTCGAGGACAACTTCGCCGAACTGGAGACCATGGCCGCCGAACCCGACGACGAGGTCTTCGAGCGCCTCTGGCACCGGCTGCTGGAGCTGACGATCCAGGAGAGCGCGTTCGTGGAGATGGTGGTCGAGGCCCGCCATAGCGTCACCGACTACGAGGGTGCCAAGCGGCTGCGCGCGCTGGTCGAGGCCCCCTTGCGCCGCGCCCGCGACGCCGACCTCGTCGCCCCCGAGCTGACCCCCGACGATGTCCTCCTGGCCCAGCGCATGGCCTACGGCGCCGCCGTAACCGCCTCCGAGTCCGGCGCCGTTCGGGAGGCGGTGGAGCGGGTGCTGCGGCCGTTCCTCTTTTCAAGAAACGCCGGAAGGCAGCACTGAACCCACTCGACTCACCCACCTCGCCGTGCCGGTGGCACAAACCGCGGGAACCGGCCGCGGAGCGCCCCCAGGCGTCGACCCTCTCGCGCCCCGCGGCGCAGCGTCTTGCCCCGGATCTGATGCCGGCGCCCCCCACGAAACCGCGCTGAAGCCGGCCGTCGCCCGCTCCCCGAGACGCGCCGGAGTGTCGCCGTTCCACATCCGTGGCGCCGCTGCCGCCGCGAGCCTCAACCGGTACGGCCCGCTCCCGGCGGACAACCGTGGCTCCCAGAGCAGGGCAGACCGGTATGGTCGTGCACGTATCCCTGGGATGTGCGCGCCGCCTGCCCCTCACCGACTGCACCGCGGACAGCGCCGCCGGCCCGCCCCCTCATCGGCGACAACGGCCGACACGCTGTGCTCCCGTGGTAGCGCCGCGCCGGGCGGTCGGCGCGCCGCCTCCCCCCGTTTCTCAACCGCTCCGCCGTATCTCACCCAAGGGGAACGCTCATGGCTACCGTGCATGGATCGACCGTGGACATCCACACCGAGGACGGCACCGCCGACGCCTACCTCGCCTATCTTGACGACGGCGCCGCCCACCCCGGCGTCCTGATGTACATGGACGCCTTCGGCCTGCGCCCCCAACTGGAGCGGGTGGCCTCCCGCCTAGCCAGCGCGGGGTACACGGTGCTGGTCCCCAACGTCTTCTACCGCCACGGACGCTCCCCGGTGGTGGAGTTGCCCGACTTCATCGACCCTGGCCAGCGGCCAGAGATCTTCCAGAAGGTCGGCCCGCTCATGCAGGCGCTCACCCCCGAACAGGTGATACGCGACGCCGGCGCCTACCTGCGCCACCTGGCCGACATCCCCCAGACGGCCGAGGGACCGGTCGGCGTCACCGGCTACTGCATGGGCGTCGCCTTGGGGCTGCGCACAGCAGGCACCTACCCGGACCGCGTGGCCGCCATGGCCGGCTTCCACGGCGCCAACCTGGCCACCGATGCCTCCGACAGCCCGCACCTGCTCGCCGAGCACATCACCGCTGAACTGTACTTCGGCCACGCCGACCAGGACGCCGCCCTGCCCCCGGAGCAGATCGACCGTCTCAACAAGGCCCTCACCGCCGCAGGTGTCACCTACCGGGCCGAGGTCTACACCGGTGCGCACCACGGCTACACCCAGGCCGACACCGCCAACCACGACCCCGAAGCCACCGAACGCCACTGGAGTGCGCTGCTGGAGCTGTTCAACCGCGCTCTCTGACCCGGGCGGGGCCAGGTCCCTCGTTCACGGCAGGGCGTCCTAGCCCAGCGCCTCGACGCCCGTGAGCCGCAGTTCCTCGACGTCGAGTCGGGTCTGCCGCCGTCGGGCGACCGAGCCGTCGATCCTGCCCTGCGCACGAGGACCTCGCGCTTGCGGTTGAGAACGGCCAGCCGCAAGCGCGTGTCCTCCTCGTTGCGCGTCAACGGCGCGTACTCCCGCTCCTGTACCGTGCCCCTCGTCGGCACCGGCCTCGGGCGCGACGGCGGCGCCGAGCATGACCGTGGTTTCGAGCCCTCCCACGCGGGCCTCCCCCGATCAGACCCCAGTCGCGCGGCATGAACCGCAGCGTCGTCTCCAGCACATCCGGCCCGGTGACGGCGCCGACCGGTCCCGGCCCGTAACGGTCGTACTTCTCGTGGTAGGCGGCGTCGACATCACCACGCACCGCCGGGTCGGCGACTTTGAACGCGACGTCTCGCTCGATGCCGCTCCGCGTTGATCCGGCCGGCGCCGGCGGTCTTGGCACGGCGGAACCAGCCGCTGTCCACCCCGTAGGCGGAGCGGATATAGATCGCCTCGCCCGAGCGCACGTCCCAGATCGTGGGGTAGGGCCGCAGCGTCCCGTCGGGGCGCTCGGAAGCGACGCGCAACTCACGGTCCGCACCGATGCGGCGCAGCTCATCCTCGGTCCACACGCTCATGCTTCCCTCCCCTGCCTCTCTTTTCTTTCACCGACACAACCAGAACACCAGCGGGGTACGGGTCAGCGCCGCCGGGCGGAGGCCGTCAGCTCGGCGGCGCCGTAGCTGTTGTCGGCGGGGTTGATCGTTGTGCCGGGCGCGACGAGCGCGTCGATACGGTCGAGCACCTCGGTCGAAAGCGTGCGGTCGGCCGCGGGCAACTGGGATTCGAGCTGTTCCATCGTGCGCGGGCCGATGATCGCCGAGGTGACGGCGGGGTGGTTGATGACGAAGGCGATCGCCAGCTCGATGAGGCTCATCCCGGCCTCGTCGGCGAGCTGCGCCAGCGACTCCACGACCTCCAGCTTGCGCTGGTTCTCCGGCAAGGACATGTCGAACCGGTCGACGAGGCGCTGCCGCGCGGGCGAGACCGGCGTCGGCGTGTCGTGACCCTTGCGCCACCGTCCCGACAGCCAACCGCCCGCGAGCGGGCTGTAGGTGAGAGTGCCCATCCCGTGCCTGCGCGCCGTGGGCAGCACGTCCTCCTCGATGCCGCGCACCAGGATGGAGTAGGGCGGCTGCTCGGTGACGAACCGCTGTAGCCGGCGGTCCCTCGCCGCCCACTGCGCCTCGACGATCTGGCTGGCGGAGTAGGACGACGACCCGATGTAGCGCACCTTGCCCTGGTGCACCAGATCCGAGAGCGCACCGAGCGTCTCCTCGACGTCGGTGTCGGGGCTGGGCCGGTGGACCTGGTACAGGTCGATGTAGTCGGTCTTGAGGCGACGCAGCGAGTTCTCCACCTCGCGCATGATCCACCGGCGCGACCCGCCGCGCTCGTTGGGTGCCTCGCTCATCGGGATGAAGAACTTCGTCGCGAGGATGACGTCGTCGCGCCGTCCCCCGGCGAGCGCCTCACCCACGATCTCCTCGGACTCGCCGGCGGAGTAGACGTCGGCGGTGTCGACGAAGTTGATCCCCGCATCCAGCGCATGGTGGATGATGCGGGTCGACTCCTTCCGGTCCTGGTTCCCCCAGGCGCCGAACATCATCGCTCCCAGGCACAGGGGGCTGACCGATACGCCTGTCCTGCCCAAGAGGCGGTAGTCCATGGTGCGCGGTTCCTCTCTCTGACTGTCCTCGGGTGCGCGGCTCGTCCGCGCACCCGGTACTCGGTCGGCGGCCGGCACCGACGCCTCCCCGCGGCTCAGCACCACTCGTGTCCGCCGTGCCTGCGCCATGAGGCATCGCGTGACGCAGGCGCGAGCGCCGATTCGCCCGCCGGTTCGCCCGCCGGCGGACACGCTTGGCGATCAGGGCCGGACGAGCACCTTGAGTGCGGTCCGTTCGTCCATGGTCCGGTAGCCCTCCGGCGTCTCTTCCAGGCTGACGGTGCTGTCGAAGACCCGGCCCGGCTCGACTGTGCCGTCGAGGATGGCGGGCAGCAGGGTCTCCATGTAGGCCCGCGCCGGAGCAGGGCCGCCGGTCAGTGTCACGTTGGGTCCGAAGAGGCTGGTGAACCCGATGGGCGCCTCCTCGTATTGCGGGACGCCGACCCGGCTGATCACGCCGCCGGGGCGCACGATGCCGACCGCCTGTTCGTAGGCCGGCATGTGGCCGACCGCTTCGAGCACGATCGGGCTGCCGTGTCCGCCGGTGAGCTCACGCACCGCGGCGATGCCCGCCTCGCCGCGCTCGGCGACGACGTCGGTGGCGCCGAACTCGCGCCCTAGGTCGGTACGCTCCTTGTGGCGGCCCATCAGCACGATCCGCTCCGCCCCGAGCCGACGCGCCGACAGCACCGCGAGCAGGCCGACCGCGCCGTCGCCGACGACCGCGACCGTGCTGCCCGCCGTCACGCCGCCCTTGAGCGCGGCGTGGTGGCCGGTGCTGTAGACGTCGGACAGTGTCAGCAGCGAGGGCAGCAGGTCGGAGTCCTCGCTGACCGGAGCTTTGACCAGGGTGCCGTCGGCGAAGGGAACCCGGACCGCCTCGGCTTGGGCGCCGCCGATCCCGCCGGCCCCCCAGAAGCCGCCGTGCAGGCAGGACGTCTGCAACCCTTCGCGGCAGAACGCGCAGGTGCCGTCGGACCAGGCGAACGGCGCGATCACCACATCGCCCGGCGCCAGGGTCGACACGTCGGCGCCGACCTCCTCGACCACGCCGACGAACTCGTGGCCCATCGGAACACCCTCCGAGACGGTGGGCATCGAGTGGAACGGGTGCAGGTCGCTGCCGCAGACACAGGCCCGCACCACGCGGACCAGGGCGTCACTGGGTAGTTGGATGCTCGGATCGGCGACGTCGACGACACGGACGTCGCCGGCGCCGTACATGTAGGTAGCTCGCATGGTGCCCAGTCAACCGGGCCGGCGCGGGCGGGGGGAGAGTCTGGCGTTCGGGGTACTGGCATTGCCTCCCTCGCGCTCGGCAGGCCGCCTAGCCTGGAAGCTATGAGCCAGGTCGACCACCGCGCCGAGGTCCGCGAGTTCCTCAGCTCGCGGCGGGCGCGCATCACGCCCGATCAGGCCGGGCTGCCCGCCTACGGCGGCAACCGCCGCGTCAAGGGGCTGCGTCGCGAGGAGGTCGCGATGCTCGCCGGCGTCTCCATCGACTACTACGTCCGGATGGAACGCGGGAACCTCTCCGGCGCCTCCGAGAGTGTGCTCGACGCGCTGGCCCGCGCGTTGCAGCTGGACGAGGCCGAGCGTGACCACCTCTTCGACCTCGCCCGGGCCGCGGGCGCGGATCGCCGTCGTCCGCGGCATGCGCCGCCGACCAGCGTGCGCCCCGGCGTCCAACAGGTCCTCGACGCCATCGGCGACGCACCGGCGTGGGTGCGCAACGGCCGCCACGACATCGTGGCCATGAACCGTCTGGCCCGCGCCCTCTACAGTCCCGTCCTGGCCGACCCGCGCCGCCCCGCGAACACGACGCGGTTCGTCTACCTCGATCCGGCGGCCCGCGAGTTCTTCGTCGACTGGGAGCGCATCGCCACCGACGCCGCCGCGATGTTGCGGCTGGAGGCGGGCCGTAACCCGCACGACCCGGACCTGATCGCGCTGGTCGGTGAGCTGTCGACCCAAAGCGAGGTCTTCCGGCAGCGCTGGGCCGCTCACGACGTGCGGTTCCACCGCAACGGCCAGAAGCGATTGCGTCACCCGGTCGTGGGCCAGCTCGACCTGAGCTTCGAGTCCATGGAACTGCCCTCCGAACCGGGTCTGGCCCTCAACGTCTACACCGCACCGGCGGACAGCCCCGCCGCCGACGGCCTCAAGATGCTCGCCAGTTGGGCCGCCACCCAGGATCTGGCCGAAGAATCGACGGCGGCCACCGAGTAGACCTGACACCGTGGCGGGTTTTAGGGCCGTGCCGCGCCGCCCGAAAGGCACGGATCTCTCGTCGGGGCGCTGTAGCACATTCGCGAAACGGGCGACGTCGGCCCGGTCGGCCGTCTCGCTCGTCGCGGGTCCTGTCAGGCGAGGTAGTCCTCGTCGGTGACGTGTTCCAGCCAGGTGGTGGTCGCGGCCGGGTCATCGGCGTGGTCAAGCATCGCCAGGTGTTCCATGAACGAGTCGGCGGAGGCGCCGTGCCAGTGTTCCTCACCGGGCGGGCAGTAGAGGGTCTGCCCGGGGTGGGCCTCGACCTTCGCGCCGCCCCGCGACTGCACCCAGGCGACGCCCTGGGTGATGTGCAGGGTCTGCCCGCGGGCGTGCGAGTGCCAGGCGGTGCGGGCGCCGGGCGCGAAGCGCACCTTGGCAACGACCATCCGCTGGCCGTCCTCGCGCGGGAACGCGATCGGGTCCAGCCAGACGTCGCCGGTGAACTGCTCGGGCGGGTTCTTGGTGGTCGGGGTACGGGGGTCGATCTGCACCGGGTACTCCTTTTTCTTCGTGTCGGACTCTGCCGCGGACGGCTCACTTCCGACGCTACGGGGGAGCCGCCGCCGTAGGGAGGTTCTGACAGTCCCCGTGTCGCCAAGTCCCCCGATGGGCGAGCGCGCAGCGACGCGGCTGCGGCCCGGCGGCCGGCGTAGGCCGCCGCCTGCGGCGGGCGCGTCGGAGACCCCCGGTCGGCCGCATCCCCTGGTACTTCCTGGTGCCCGCCTTCGTGCTACTGGTCCCCAGCGGCCAGGGCAGGTTCACGCCTTCACCGACTGGGACGGCCTCAGCCTCGAGTGGCCCTTCGTCGGCCTGGCCAACTTCCGTGAACTGCTCGGCGACGCCGCCGCCCGGGGGCCGTGGTGCACACGATCACCATGGCCCTCGCGGTCACCGTCGTGCAGAACGCGGTCAGCCCCCGGAACCGGCAGGCCACGGTACTCAACCAGCCGGCGACGGTCCCGCTGGACTCCGTTCCCGCCGCCGGCCTTACGATCATGGCGCCGCCGCGGTGCGTTCGCCTCCCCAGGACGTCAGGTCCGCCAGGAGCGTGCTGCCGGCCCGGACCCAGGCGGGCAAGCTGTCGAAGTCGTGCTTCTCGGTCCGCCACTGACCCGACTCCAGGGTGAGCTGCTCCCCGGTGAGCAGGTGGGTCCAGGTTCCCGCGGGCAGGTAGTACTGCACCGTTCCGGACTCCGACAGCACCGGCGCCACCAGCAGGTCGGGACCGAGCATGTACTGGCGGTCCAGGTGGGCACAGGTCGGATCGTCGGGGAAGGCGAGCACCATGGGCCGCATCACCGGTACGCCCTCCTCGTGGGCGGTGCGGCCGGCCCGCACCAGATAAGGCGTCAGCTCCTGCTTGAGCCGGATGAACCGGCGTGCGACCTCGGTCGCGCTCTGGCCCGGGGCGTGGCCATCGGTGTCGAACACCCACGGCACCCGGTAGCTGCCCGAACCGTGCAGCCGGGAGTGGCTGGACAGCAGGCCGAAGGCCAGCCACCGCTTGAAGACGGCCGGGTCCGGCTCCCCCTCGAAACCGCCGATGTCGTGGCTCCAAAACCCAAAGCCCGACAGCGACAGCGACAGACCGCCGCGTAGGCTCTCGGCCATCGACGCGAACGAAGAGGAGTTGTCCCCGCCCCAGTGCACCGGCATCCGCTGGCCGCCGACCGTGGCCGAGCGGGCGAACAGCACCGCCTCACCGGGGCCGTTGACCTCCTCCAACACCTCGAAGACGGCCTCGTTGTAAAGCTGGGTGTACCAGTTGTGCATCGTGACCGGGTCGGAGCCGTCATGCCAGACCACGTCGGTGGGGACGCGCTCGCCGAAGTCGGTCTTGATCGCGTCCACGCCCTGGTGCAGCAGGCCGCGCACCTTGTCCTGGAACCAGGCCCGGGCACCGGGGTGGGTGAAGTCGACCAGCCCCATACCCGACTGCCACATATCCCACTGCCATACGCTGCCGTCGGGGCGACGCACCAGGTAGCCGGCTTCGGCCGCCTCCTCGAAGAGCCGGGACCGCCCGGCGATGTAGGGGTTGATCCATGCGCTCACCCGAAGGCCGCGGTCGCGCAGCCGCGACAGCATGCCCTCCGGGTCCGGGAACATCCGCGGGTCCCACTCGAAGTCGGTCCAGTGGAACTCCCGCATCCAGAAACAGTCGAAGTGGAACACGCTGAGCGGCAGGTCGCGGGCCTCCATCTCCTCGATGAAGGAGGTGACCGTCTCCTCGTCGTAGTCGGTGGTGAACGACGTGGACAGCCAGGTGCCGTACGACCACTCCGGAACCAGGGCGGGCCTGCCGACCAGGGCGGTGTAGCGCCGCAGCACCTCGGCCGGCGTCGGCCCGGCGAAGACCAGGTACTCCAGGCTCTCGCCCGGCACCGAGAACTGGACCTCCTGCACCGACTCGGAGCCGACCTCGAAGGAGACGTGCCCGGGGTGGTTGACCAGAACCCCATAGCCCGCGTTCGTCAGGTAGAACGGCACGTTCTTGTAGGCCTGCTCGCTGGAGGTGCCGCCGTCAGCGTTCCAGATGTCGACGCTCTGTCCGTTCTTGGTCAGCGGGCCGAAGCGTTCCCCCAGCCCGTAGACGAGCTCGCCGACGCCCAGCGACAGCCGCCCCAGCAGGTAGCTGCCCGGCTGCGCCAGCCCCGTGTCGCTGACGCCGGTCACTCCGGCCGGTTCGGCCGCCACGTTCGCGTCCGGTTCCAGCGACACGTGCCCGATGGACTTCGCGCCGCCGCTCGTCAGCGCTTGGCCGAACGCCTCGAAGTCGAGCTGCCAGCCTTCCCCGGTACCGACGCGGGCCACCAAGGGACCGGAGGTCAGGCTCGCGCCGTCGCCGCAGACCTCGGCGACACCGTGTCCGGCCTCGGCGCCGACCAGGTCGAAGCCATGCGGGCCGGCGGTGCGGTCGCGGTGCCGCTGCGCCCGGACCCGGATCACGCCTTCAGCCGGACTGGAGAGGGTGACGGTCAGCAGGGTGCGGTTGAGCGTGTCGCCGCGGTGCGCGATCACCTTGGTCGGGGCCTCGATCACGAGCTGTTCGCCCGTCTCGGAGGTCGCCGGAATGCGCTCCACGGAGTGGGCCTGCTGGGCGTACTGTGCGCGCACCCCCGGCCGTAGCAGCCAGTACCCGTCAGTGAACTTCATCGGTCCCCGTCTCTCGTCGGTTCCGCGGCGATGTGCACCGCGCTCGCGTTTTCCCGTACCACGGCCGCACCCAGCGGCGGGACCCGTACCGGTGCGGCCGAGGGGTCGGCGTCGTGCACCAGCTCCAGCTCGCCGCCGGTGATCCGCAGCGGGACCTGCCCGTGGTTCAGTACGAACAGGTAGGTGTGCTCCCGGCCGCGGCGCCGTACGGCCTCCACGTGCTCGGGCAGTCCGGCCACGGTGGGTGCCACGCCCGCCTGCGCGCAGACGTCTGCGAACAGGCGGCGCAGTCCCTCCCCGTCGAGGCCGGTCGAGACGTACCACGCTTGCCCGGCACCGACCGGGTGCCTGGTGACCGCGGGGCCGCCGTCCAGCGGGCCGCCGGCATAGCGCAGCACGGCTTCGGCGCCGTGCAGCTCGACGGTCTCGCTCCACTGCGTCCCGCGGGTACCGTCGTCGAGGTCGACCCATTCATCCTGGCCGAGTGGGCGCAGCTCGGTCGTGCGGATGCCGAGCAGGTCGCGCAACGCCCCCGGATAGCCGCCGCCGATCACGTGCAGATCCTCGTCGGTCATCCCGCTGAAGTAGCGCACCACGACGGTGCCGCCCGACTCGGTGAACTCGCGCCAGCGCGCGGCCAGGTCGGCCGAGACGGGCATCATCGCCGGGACGACCAGGACGCGGTAGCCGGACAGGTCGGCGTCGGTGGAGACGAAGTCGGTCGGGATGCCGCAGCGCCACAGCGCGGCGTGGGCGCGGCGTACCGCGTCGGGAAAGCTCAGTCGGGGCGAGGGTAGGCCGGGGCTTTGCAGCGCCCACCACCCGTCGGCCTGCCACAGCACCGCCACCTCGGCTGCCACGACGGGGCCTTCGGCGGGCGGGTCGGCGACCTCGGCCAAGCGGCGCAGGGTCGCCCCGAGCTCCACCACGCTGTCGAAGCGCTTCGAATTAGGGCCGACGTGTGGAACCATGCCGCCGTGCCATGCCTCCGAGCCGGCGGCTGAGGCCCGCCACTGGAAGAACAGCGCCCCCTGGGAACCGCGCGCCAGGTAGGACAGGGTGTTGCGCAGCACCCGGTGGGGCGGCTTCGGGGCGTACCGGTCGGCGAGCGCGACGTGGGTGGTGCCCTGCTCCATCAGCAGCCACGGCTGTCCATCTGCCCAGGAGCGGGCGAGGTCTCCGGCGTAGGCGACGTGGATCTCGCCGGTGTCGTCGACGCTGTCGAGGTAGTGGTCGATGGAGACGGTGTCGAGGTGCGGGCGCCATGACCAGTGGTCGAGGTGGTTCCAGTCCGGCAGCATGAAGTTGGTGGTCGCCGGCGCCTGCGAACCGGCGGCCCGGATCTCGGCGAGCTGTTCGACGTAGGCGTCGCGGAACTCGTCGGCCATGAACCGGCGAAAGTCCAGCGCCTGGGTCGGATTGTGCAGGTACTGGGTCTGGCGGGGTGGGAAGATCTCCGCCCAGTCGCCGTAGCGTTGGGACCAGAACGCGGTGTACCAGCGCCGGTTCAGCTCCGCCAGCGAGCCGTACCGCCGTTGCAGCCAGCGCCGGAACGCCGCCGCGGCGTGCTCGGAGTAGTCGAGACTGCCGTACTCGTTGTGGATGTGCCACCCGCGCAGCGCCGGATGGGTGCCGTAGCGCTCGGCGAGCGCGCGGGCGATACGGCGGCACGCCTCCCGGTAGGCGGGGGCGCTGATCGCGTAGGTGTCCCGACTACCGTGAGTGTGCCGGCTACCGTCGGGCTGGACCGGGAGCGCGTCGGGATGGCGCAGCGAGAACCACGGCGGCGGAGAGGCGGTCGGGGTGGCCAGGATGACGCCGATCCCACCCTCATGTAGGCGCTCGATGACCTCGTCCAACCAGGCGAAGTCGTAGTGCCCTTCCGCCGGTTCCAGCCATGACCACGCGAACACGCCGACGGTCGCAGTGTTGACGCCGGCCCGCTGCATCAGCCCTACGTCTTCGACCTGTGTCGCCTTGTCCCACTGCTCGGGGTTGTAGTCGCCGCCGAACAGGAAACGGTCCGGGGGAGTGAGACCGTGGGCGGTGCCGTGGCCGCGGCGCTCGATGCCGGATTGGGTCATGCAGTGCTCTCCTCAATGCGGGCGTGGGGGATGCGGGGCGGTGCCGGCTACGTGGGGGTGGCGGGAGGCCCGGCGGTGCCGGGGGGTCGACGTACGGAGCCGTGATCGACGTAGAAGGGGGAAAGTAACTCCAGACGGGGTTCGACGTCGCCGTCGATCATCGCCAACAGGAGTTCGGTCGCCCGCTCGCAGCTCCGCTCGGCAACCAGGGGAACGGCGTCGATCGCTGGGGAGAACCGCGCGGTGTCGAAGGTTTGGGCCACCGAGATCAGCGAGACGTCGTCTGGCACCGTGCGCCCCAGGTCGGCCAGTGCCTCCAGAGCGGCCGTGTGTGCCTCCTCGTGGGCGTGCAACACGAGCGCCGTCGGCGGCTCCCGCAC
This sequence comes from Salinactinospora qingdaonensis, assembly GCF_039539445.1. NCBI lineage: Bacteria > Bacillati > Actinomycetota > Actinomycetes > Streptosporangiales > Nocardiopsidaceae > Salinactinospora > Salinactinospora qingdaonensis. The sequence continues at coordinate 15,515 of NZ_BAABDD010000035.1, read as the reverse complement.
CGACAGCAGTTCGGTGACGGTGCGTCGTGCGGTTCGGTAGTCGACCTCGGGGGTGACGGTGTCGACGGCGACGCCGAGACGGCCGGCCTCCTCGGTGAGGCCGGTGCGCAGCCGGGGCGGGAAGTTCGACGCCTCGGGACGGTAGCTGGCGGCCGGGTGGCCGATGAAGCCGATCCGACGGTGCCCGGCTTGCGCAAGCCGCTGGACCGCCATCCGCCCGGCCGCGACGAAGTCCAGGTCCACACAGACCAGGCCCGCGGTATCGGCGGGCACACCCACCACGACGCTGGGCACCTTGAGGGTCCGGGCCAGCTCCACCCGCTCGTCGTGGGTGAGCACGTCGAGGATGACGATCCCGTCCACGGTCCCCCCGGAGGTGACGCGCCGCAGGCCGCCCGCGGCCTCCTCTTGGGTCAGGAGCAGGATGTCGTAGTCGTAGCGGCGGGCCGCCTTGGCGGCTGCGAGTACGAACGCCATGTGGTTGGAGGTGAAGGTGTCGGCGCGCAGCGGCTCGGTGACGGCCAGGATCGACGTGCGCCCGCTGGCGAAGGCCCGGGCGCGGGCGTTGGTCTTGTAGTCGAGCTTCTCGGCGGCCCGTTGGATGCGCCGCCGAGTGGCGGGAGCCACCGACCCTTTACCGTTCAGCGCGTAGGAGGCCGTGCTGATCGAGACTCCGGCGACGCGGGCCACGTCATGGATCGTTGTCATGGGTGGGGCCCTCCGGTGGGTCTGTCGCGGTCGATCGGCTGCCGCAGAGGTCCGGGCTAGCCCAATCCTCGATCGAAGCGTTTCACAGGATACTAGAGAGCCATCGCGGCCATCGGCGGGGTCGTCGCAGGTCAACACCGCTTTTCCTCACTTGCCGCACCTCCTCTGAACAGCGATGACGTCGGCAGTGGAGGCCTTTGGCGACAGCCTTGGGCGAGGGAGGAGAGCGGCGTGTGGGTGGCGCACGCCGCGGTGGCGGTTCCCGAAACGCTTCGAGCCGAAGCGTTTCGGGCTTGGAGGGACACCGGTTCACAGCGGCTGCGGCACCCCGAGTTCGCACGGTCCGGCCGACGCGCCACCTCCCGCTTTTGGCGGCCTCGCCAGCCCGGCGATTCGTGGCGACGCTCTCCCAGCGTGGGCGCGCGGATGGCCCACGCCCGGCCGAGCTGCGCACCGATGGGTGCCTATGCACTGCTGCTGTGACCAGCAGTACCGCAGTCCTCCCACGCGCTTGCCACTGGCGATTGCCCCACGTGTCGGACAGTGCTGTGGCTTCCGGCTCCTGCCGGGAGCCACAGTCGCGGTATCGCCGGCTGGGTGTCAGCGGTCGGACCGCCCACCCGTGCGGACGTGGCTGATGGCCTCACGCCCTGGCCGGCCGCGGTCCGGTCGGGATCTCCCGCCGCGCTTCGTTGCTAGGCCGTGTTGCAGACCGTGCCGTTGAGGGTGAAGACGGTGGGGGCGGGGTTAGCGGCGCTGTTGGCGCCGACGAATCCGAATGTGGCGGTGGAACCGCCGTCGGGCGCCAGGACCGCGTTATCCCCGTTGTCGGTGACGTGGACGTTGTTTCCATCGCTGGTCACCTGGGCGCTCCACGCGCTTTGGACCGACTGGCCGTCGGAGGGCCAGGTGAAGTCCAGACTCCATCCGTTGATCGTGGTGTCGGCGAGATTGGTGACCGTCACCGTGGCGACGAAGCCGCTGCTCCAACTGGTGTCCACGTTGTAGGTCACCCGGCAGGTGCTGTCCTGCGGTGACGTCGTGGTGAGAGTCACCGGTTCGGAGGGCCGGGAGAGTTTGCCGTCGGCGTCGCGGGCCAGGACGTTGACGGTGTGCTCCGAGCCCGGGGGCAGGTTGGGCACGGTCAGCGAGGTGGAGGTCGAGGTGGCCAGGAGTTGGGCGTTGGCCCCCACCTGCTCGTACACCTCGTAGCGCACCGGCGTGCCGCTGTCACTGGCGGGCCAGCTCAGCGTGGCCGAGGTGCTGTCCGCTGCGGTGACCTCCGGCGCGCCGGGGGCACTGACCGTCGCCTCGTCGGAGTGCGGAGAGACCGTCACGGTGGTGATCGAGTAGGGCTCCAGGATCTGGGGACCGGCCTCGGGCGCGGCGATCTGGGTGACGTCGTCGTCGCCGCGGCCGTAGCGGTGGACGATCGGTTCCTCACCGTCGGGGGTGAAGCCGGCGTAGTTGAGATCCACCGGGTAGGAGGTGTCCGGGTCCTTGTTGATGAGCATGACGTTCATGTCCCCGTCGGCCTGGTGTACAGCGTGGGCCGTGACCTCCTCGCTGGTGGAGGACGAGGCGACCATGGTGTCGCCGGGGGCGCCGAGGTTGGTCAGGGACTTGATGCCGTAGTAGGGGTGGAACGGCGTGTTGACCTCCGGCTGGCAGACGTCGTCGACGCAGCCGCCACTGGAGAACAGCCCGAAGTCGTTGAAGCCGATCTCGCCGTCGACCTCGTTCACCTCGGTGGGACCGTTGTGGACGTTCCACCAGTCGACGTTGAAGACGCCGTTCTCCAGGGCCGTCATGTACATTTCCGCGGCGAACAGGCCGTTGGGCCGGCTGTTCATCTCCACCTTGGAGTTGACCTCGGTCAGCGCGATGCCGATCTCGGCGGAGCGCTCCCCGGCGTGGTGGTCGATCTGGCGGCGGACCTGGCGCAACTGTCCCGGCAGCCGGGAGACCCGGTCCAGGGCCTCATCGGCGCTGTCGCCGCCGGGGTAGGAGTGCACGATGACGAAGTCGATCGTGTCGGCGACGATGGACAGTACGGTGTTGTTCCAGTCGGCGGAGTCGCCGGGGCCGACGATCCCGTCCGGCCAGTCCCCAGGAGTGGTCAGTACCGCGCCGATCTCGATAGTCGGGTCGACCGCCTTCATCGCCTCGGCGTAGTCGAGGACGTTGTTTGCGTACTCGTTGGGGCTCTTGTCGGCGTGGTCGTCCTCCTCCCAGCCGTTGCCGTAGTGGCCGTTGCCGTAGATCTCGTTGCCGATCTCCCAGTACTTGGCGTCGTAGTCGTTGGTGACGTTGGCGTAGCGGACCCACTCCGCGGCCTCTTCGGGGCTGCCAGTGCCGTAGTTCGCGGTGATCATCGGCTGGGCGCCGGCGGCCTCCACACTGCCCATGAAGCTGTCGAAATCGGTGCCCGGCGCGACGTAGCCGCCGGGAGCGGTGTGATCCTCCCAGTGGTAGATGTCGCTGTAGGACCCGCCTGGGTAGCGCATCACCTTGATCCCGGCGTCGTCCAGCAGGGAGGTGACCTCGGGGTCGTTCATGTGCGCGTCCCAGATCGCATGGTTGACCCCGAACGCCGCCTCGTCGATCGTTCCCAGCCCCAGGTTGGCGTTGACCTGGACCTCGACAGGCGCCTCCTCGACAGGATCGGCCGCGGCCGGCGACTGGCCGGCGACCGCCGCGGCGGTGGCCAGGGCACCGGCCATCGCGGCGGATAGTCCCCGAACGGCGCCGGCTCGTAACCGGCCGGGTGCAGGGTGCACGAGCTGCATGGACATTTCCCTTTCTTGTGGGGGAGCAAGAATGGTCGTCACGAGAGGCCGCCGACATGGCGTCCCTCGCCCGTGCGCAACCCGCCTTGGGAGCGCTCCCGGAATCATGCGGTAGCGACGGGGTGAGGTCAATGGCCGAACGGCGGCGTTCGCTCGTCGAAGGGAGGGTGGCTGAGCTGCACGGTTTCTCGTTCGCGGACCGCAGGCAGGTGCCTGAGCCCGCTGTTTTCCGTAAAATCCGTCGTGAAAGCCCTGAAACCGGCAGCTTTTGGAAAAACCGGAAATACATGAGAAACCGCGCGGACCGCGGCGGGTCCGTGCGGCCCGGCAAGAAGGCGCCCCCCGGGGGGCTTTGGTTCGCGGGAAGCGTGCGGGCACGAGCGAACAGCGTCCCTCCCGCCCCGGACACACGCCAGCCCCCACCTACGACCCACCCGCCCCACCCCGGCGTGCCACCCCCATAGAAGCCCCCATCGCCGACGTCTACTCCTGACCGTTGTGCAGGGGCCGGGTCCGAAAACGGACCCGGCCCCTGGTCAGTGGCGTTGGGAGGGGGCTACGACAGCGTGATGCTGTCCAGTTCCGCGTAGCCGGTGCCGCCGCTGAAGTGGGGCGAGCCCTTGGCCAGCCGGATGACGTTGTAGCCGGCTTCCAGCGAGACGGTCACGTCCGTGGTGTCGAATTGGGCCCAGCCCGCGGTCGGTGCGTAGGAGACCGTGGACCACGCCCCGCCGTTGTAGGCCAGGCCGTGGGTCGAGGTCGCCCCCGTACCGTTGGCGTAGCTGATGGTCATCGTGTAGTCGCGGCTCTGCGGCACGTTCACGGTGAAGTCCACGAAGGAGTCCGAACGCATGTCGGCGTCCCCGTCGATCCTGCCGACGTAGTACCCGTTCGAGGCCCCACCCGAGGGGAGGGTTTCGGCGTTGACGACCGTGGCGTTCTCGGCCTCGTAGACCTGCTGCCAGGATGTCGTCGGGCCGCCCTCCGGAGTGACCAGGAGCTGGTAGGCGCCCTCGGCGTTCATGTCGTCGACTGGGACGGTGATCGAACCGTTGTTGACCTGCATCGTCGTGTCGGTCACGACGGTGGGGGCGGGCACATGGGTGTGCCGGCCCGAGCCGGGGGTGTACAGGACCTGCACGTCGACCGTCGAGCCGAAGGAGTCCAGGCCGTTGACCTGTACGGTGTTGTCGCCCCAGTCGCCGCCGAAGATCGTGTTGACGATCTGCCTGCTCGAGTCGTAGGAGGTGACGCCGTCGATCCAGCTCTCCGGCGTGGTCGCTACGATGTTTCCGGTCATCGCCCCGTACCAGCGGTACACCCAGTACGACGCGGTCGGGTTGTTGTCCAGGGTGAACAGTCCGTTGAAGGTGCCGGCCTCGTACCAGAACGCGCGGTGCGCCTCGCGCGCGCCGTGGCGCTCGAGCACGCTGATCCAGTGCACGGCCACGCTCGGGATGTCCATCTGGTCGAGGCTGTTGTACTCGTTGATCGCGATCGGGCGCGGTGAGATGCCGAGTTGGCTCTCGATCGCGCGGTAGTCGGCGACGTGGTCGTCGAAGGAGTCCCAGTCCATGTCGCCGAGCTCGTGCCACACGATCACATCGGGCAGCGTGCCGGTGTCACGGGCGTGCGTCATGAAGTCGAGCATCCGGTTGTGGTCGTAGTACGACCAGCTCGGGCCGACGATCGGGGTGACCGGGTCCAGGGAACGCACCAGGTTGTAGGTGCGGGTCCAGCCGTCGTTGAAGGGACCGGCCGCTTCGGTGTCCCAGGTCCAGCCGGGCTCGTTCCACAGCTCCCAGCCGCGGATGTTGGTCGTGTCGGTCGCGGCCAGACGGTCGTTGACCATCGTGGTGACCTTCTGCTCCCAGTCGTCCCAGCCCTGCCACTGGTAGGGGAAGTAGGGGTAGATGTCAGGCATGCGGATGAACTGCTGGGCGCCGGACCGCGTAATGTTTTGCCCGACGTCGAGGGCGTCGCAGCACGGCTCGGTCGCGCCGTTGGGCAGGTGCGTGGTGCCGGGAGCGGGCTGGGTGAAGCTCGTCGGGTTCAGCGGCAGCAGCATGTCGGTGCTCGGCTGTGTGTCGGAGCCGACGCCGTAGAGGCCGCCCGAGGCGACCTGTGTCGCCGGACGCACGACTTGGTCGACGTCGACGGTGAGGGTCAGTCCTTCGGCGTTGGCCGGCGCCGCGGTTGCGGCCGCGACGCCGGTCGCTGTCAGGGCGAGGACGCAAAGGCGCGCCAACGCCCGTTTGGCAGTGCGGGGCATGGTGTGACTCCTCGTCTGAACGTGCGATACATGGTTTGCTCCCCCGTAGATCAAGCGAACCGGTTCGATAAAACGGCTCGCCGCAGAAGCTAACTTCGAACCTCGTTCGCTACAAGAACCTGAAATAACGAAGAAGTTACCTGGAAACATGTTGCTAACTGGGATTTACATCACTCGAAAAGTAGAGCTATGGTTCGAACCGGTTCGCCTCATCGGCGCCGGAGTGAGGAGGTAGGTCATGGCCACGATCGGAGATGTTGCCCGCGCCGCGGGCGTGGCACGTTCGACCGCCTCGTATGCCCTGAGCGGTAGACGCGCCGTCTCCAACGAGGTACGCGAGCGGGTCCAGCAGGCGGCGCACGAGCTGGGCTACGCGCCGAACGCGGGCGCACGCGCCCTGGCTACCTCCCAGACGATGGTGATCGGTCTGCTCGCGCAGTTCCTGCCCGATGAGTTCGCCCCGGCTATGTTGCAGTACATCCAGGGGGTCGCGAACACCGCTCGCGACGCCGGATACGACATCCTGCTCAGCTCGGACCCGGACGGACCCAAGGCGCTCAAGCGCATCACCGACTCGCGCATGGTCGACGGTGTCGTCCTGCTCAACGTCGCTGAGTACGACGACCGCCTGCCCGTCCTACGCGCCGCGTCGCAACCCGGCGCACTGGTGGGTCTGCCCGGCGACTGCACCGGCGTGGACGTGTTCGACCTGGACTTCGAGGAGTCCGGCCGCACCATGGTCGAGCACCTGCACACACTCGGGCACCGCGAACTGCTCCTCGTCTCGCAACCCGAGCACGTCATCGAGCGCGGAGGCGCCTACGTTTGGCGCTTGCAGAACGCGGCGCTCGAAACCGCCGCCGCCCGCGGCATCACCGTGCACGCGGTCTACGGCTCCTCGGCCCAGCCCGAGATCGGACGCGAGCTGCACGCCCTGCTCGACGCCCACCCAAACGTCACGGGCCTGCTGCTCAACAACGAGGCCGCCGCCGCGGCCCTCCCCACCGTCCTGCACGAACGGAACCTGTCGACACCCGGCGACCTGTCCGTCATCGGGCGCTACTCCGACGAGTTCGCCCGGACTTTCTCGCTGCCGTTCTCCTCGATCGAGAGCGCCCCCGACCGACTGGGGCGCATGGCCGTGCGGCAACTCGTACGCCGCATCGAGGAGCGAGTCTCCGTCGACGCCCCGCACGTGGTGCGGTTCGTCGCACCGGACCTGGTGGACAGGGGCAGCATCGCCGCCCCGCCGTCACTTCCGAACTGATCGTGCCTCTCCCGGTCGGCAACGCCGTTGCCGGGGTCGCTCAGAGAGGAACACCCATGTATCACACCGGGCGTAAGCCCTTTATCCGGTCCGCGTCAGCGGGCGTCGCCGCCGTATCGCTCGCACTGGTCGCCGCGTGCTCATCGGGCGGCGACGGTGGCGGTGGTGAAGCCGCCGCCGACACCTACACCTGGTGGGACCCCTACCCGCAGCACGACGAGAGTTCCGCCTGGGCCGAGCGCGTCAACGACTGCGGCGACCAGGCCGGGGTGACCATCGAACGCACCGCCTCGGACACCACCGACCTGACCAACCGGGCACTGCTGGCCGCCCAGGAGGGCACCAGCCCCGACATCATCCTGCTCGACAACCCCGCGGTGCCCACGCTGGCCGAGACCGACATGCTTACCACCGTCGACGAACTCGGTCTCGACGTGAGCGGCGTCGACGAGAACCTGCTGGCCGCCGGCGTCGTGGACGGGTCCGCTTACGGCATCCCGATCGGCGCGAACACGCTGGCGATCTATTACAACGCCGAGATCCTCGACGCCGCCGGCGTCGACCCGGCCTCGATCACCGACTGGGACTCGTTGACGGGCGCGCTCGGCCAGATCACCGACAACGGCGACAAGGGGATCACGTTCGCCGCCATCGGCACCGAGGAAGGCTCCTTCCAGTTCCTGCCGTGGTTCTGGGGGGCCGGGGCCGATCTGCGCGACCTCGACTCGCCCGAAGCGGCCGAGGCGCTCGAACTGTGGACCGGTTGGCTGGAGGAGGGCTACGCCCCCAACTCGGTCATCAACAACTCCCAGAACACCACCTGGGAGGAGTTCCTGACCGGTGAGTTCGGCTTCGCGGTCAACGGCACCTGGCAGGTCAACAGCGCCGCCGAGGCCGATTTCGACACCGGCGTCATCCAGATCCCGTCCCAGGACGGGGGTGTGGCCCCCGCACCGACCGGCGGCGAGTTCATCGTCGCCCCCGTGCAGTCGGACGACAGCCGCTACGACGTCACCCGCCAGATCGTGGAGTGCATGACCACGACCGAGGGCTTCGCCAAGACCGCCACGACCTTCGCCTACTACATCCCGCCGACGGCCGAGGGCCAGGACGCGCTGCTGGAGGAGCACCCCGAGATCGAGCCGTGGGTCGAGGCGGTGCGCGACGCCAAGGGCCGTACCAGCGACAACCTCGGCACCGACTACCCGAAGATCTCCGAGGCGATGTGGACCGCCGTGCAAAACGCGCTGTCCGGGGCGGAGACGCCGTCCGAGGCCCTGAAGCAGGCGCAGTCCGACGCTGAAGCGGCCACCGGCGAATGACAAGGAGTACCCCGCTCATGACCACGACCTCGGTCGAAACGCCGGGACGTGTGTCCGACGGCGGTGCGGCGGGCCCCCGGCCCGCCGCACCGGGGCGGCACGGACGCCGTCGCGGGCTCCCCGGCACAGCGCGGCAGTGGACCGCGATCGGCTTCGCCACGCCCCTGCTGGTCTACCTGGTGGGGTTTTACGCCTACCCGCTGTGGCGCAACCTCGAAATGAGCCTGCACGACTACACGGTACGGACCTTCGTGCAGGGCAATCCGGAATTCGCCGGCTTCGAGAACTACGCCGAGGTGTTCGCCTCGGACACCTTCGGCGTCGCCCTGACCAACACAGCCGTGTTCACGCTCGCCTCGATCGGGTTCCAGTACGCGATCGGTCTGGCGCTGGCCGTCTTCTTCCAGTCGAACTTTCGGCTGTCGAACGTGCTGCGCTCACTGTTCCTCGTGCCGTGGTTGCTGCCGCTGATCGTCTCGTCTTCGACGTGGGCGTGGATGCTCAACAGTGAGAACGGGATCGTCAACTCGGTCATCGAAGCGTTCGGCGGACAGCAGATCAACTGGCTGACCTCTCCGGAAACCGCGCTGCTATCGGTGATCATCGCCAATATCTGGCTGGGCATCCCGTTCAACCTGGTGATTCTGCACGCCGGCCTGCAACAGATCCCCACCGAGCTCTACGAAGCGGCCTCCCTGGACGGGGCCTCGGCCTGGCAGCGGTTCTGGCACATCACCTTCCCGCTGCTGCGTCCGGTCACGGCGATCACCCTGCTGCTCGGTTTCATCTACACGCTCAAGGTGGTCGATGTCGTCTGGATCATGACCACCGGCGGGCCGGGCGACTCGTCGCTCATTCTCGCGGTGTGGTCGTACCGGGAAGCTTTCGGCACGGGCCAGCCGGAGTTCTCCCCGGCCGCCGCGATCGGCAACCTGCTCATCGTCATCGCGCTCGTGTTCGGATTCGTCCATCTGCGCATGCAGCGCTCCTGGGAGAAGTCATGACCACCCGTCCCTGGTGGAAGACCGCACTCGGCGTGGTGTTCACCGCGTTCATGCTGTTTCCCGTCTACTGGATGGCCAACGTCTCGCTGACGCAGACCGACGACATGCGCCGCGGTAGCCCAAGCTGGTTCCCGGCCACTCCGACCTTCGAGGGCTACACCGCCGCCCTGTCGGAGCAGCTTCCGGCGCTGGGCACGAGCCTGGTCGTCGGATTCGGCGCGGTCGCCCTGACCGTCGTGATCGCCGCTCCGGCCGGCTACGCGCTTACGATCCTCAACCTGCGCGGCGGGCGGACGCTGAACTTCCTGCTGCTGGTCGCCCAGATGATCCCCGCGGTCGTCATGGCCATGGGCTTCTACGCGGTCTACGTGCGCCTGGGCCTGCTCAACACGGTCTGGGGACTGATCGTGGCCGACTCGACGATCGCCGTCCCGTTCGGAGTGCTGCTGTACTCGACGTTCATGGCGGGCATCCCGCGCGAACTCATCCATGCCGCCCGCATCGACGGCGCCGGAGCCTGGCGCACCTTCTCCGATGTCGTACTTCCGGTGAGCAGGAACTCCACCGTCACGGTGTCGCTGTTCGCCTTCCTGTGGGCGTGGTCGGACTTCATCTTCGCCTCCACGCTCAACCGCTCGGGCGACCTCATCCCGATCACCCTCGGCATCTACCAGTACATCGGCAACAACACCACCCAGTGGAACGCGATCATGGCCACTGCTGTGGTGGCGTCCCTGCCCGCGGCGATTCTGCTGGTCGTCGCGCAACGCTACGTGGCTGCCGGAGTGACCGCCGGCGCTGTGAAGGATTGATACGTGGAAGACGACACCTGTACCCGCGCCGTCCCGGTCGTCCCCTCCGGCGGCCCGCGTCGAGGTATCGGACTGGACGAACTGCACCTGACCGGCGGCTTCTGGCAACGACTACAGCGGTCGAACTCGCGCAACACCCTGCACCACTGCCTTGAGTGGATGGAGCGGCTGGGGTGGGTCGCCAACTTCGACCGGGTATCCGAGGGCGCGACTGACGGCCCCCGGCCGGGGTGGCAGTTCTCCGACTCGGAGATCTACAAACTACTGGAGGCCCTCGCCTGGGAACACGGTCGCACGGGCGAGACATGGGTAAACGAGATGCTGGAGTCGCTCGTCGACCGGATCGCCGCCGCCCAAGACGACGACGGCTATCTCAACACCTGCTTCGGGCACGCCGGTCAGCAGCCCCGCTACGCCGACCTCGAATCCGGACACGAGCTGTACTGCGCGGGCCACCTGCTGCAAGCGGCCGTCGCCCGCCTGCGGAGCGTCGGCCCGGACAAGCTCGTGGAGATCGCCTGCCGGGCCGCTGACCACGTGTGCCGCGAGTTCGGTCCGGACAGCCGCGCGGGCCTGTGCGGGCACCCCGAGATCGAACTCGGTCTGGCCGAACTGGGGCGCGCTTTGGGCGAGCCGCGCTACACCGAACAGGCGCGCCTGTTCATCGAGCGGCGCGGGTACGGCACGCTGAAACCCATCGCGTTGCTCGATGCCTCCTACTTCCAAGACGACACCCCCGTACGCGAGGCGACGGTGTGGCGCGGCCACGCGGTGCGCGCGCTGTACCTGGCCGCCGGCACCGCCGACGTCGCCGTGGACACCGGAGACACGAGGCTGCTGGCGGCCGTCGAAAGACAGTGGGAACGCACCGTAGAGCGTCGCACGTACCTGACCGGCGGCATGGGGTCGCGCCACCAAGACGAAGGGTTCGGTGAGGACTGGGAGCTGCCGCCCGACCGGGCCTACTGCGAAACGTGCGCGGGGATCGCCTCGGTCATGGTCTCGTGGCGGCTCTACCTCGCCACCGGCGAGGTGCGCTACGCCGACCTCATGGAGCGCACCCTCTACAACGTGGTCGCCACCTCGCCGAGCCCGGACGGGCGCGCCTTCTTCTACGCCAACCCCTTGCACCAGCGCACCGCCGCGGCCGGTATCCGACCGGGGGAGGTGAACCCGCGCGCAGAGGGAGGCGTGCGCGCGCCGTGGTTCGACGTCTCGTGCTGCCCGACGAACCTCGCCCGCACGCTCGCCAGTTGGCAGGGCTACGCCGCCTCGGTCGAGGACGACACCGTGACGCTGCTGCAATACGCGGCGAGCGAGATGCGCCTGGCCTTCGGCGACGACGGTGCTCTGGCCCTGAGTATCACGACGGAGTACCCGCACGACGGGACCGTACGCATCGAGGTCGTCGAGACGCCCGACCGGGCGGTGAACCTGCGGCTGCGGGTGCCGCACTGGGCGCACGGCGCCACGCTGGCCGACCGAGCGGGCGAACGCGGCGCCGAACCGGGCTGGGCGCACGTGCGGGGCGCGCTCGTGCCCGGTTCGGTCGTCGAGCTGCGTCTGCCGGTCGACCCCCGGTTGACCTGGCCCGATCCCCGTATCGACGCCATACGCGGCTGCGTCGCTGTCGAGCGCGGACCGCTGGTGCTGTGCGCGGAGTCGGTCGACCTGCCGCAGTCCTGGTCGCTCGACGACATCCGCCTTGACGCCGCCCGCCCGCCACGAGCCGACGGCGACGGCGCACTCGCGCGGATGACCTCGGTGCAGCCGCCGTCGCCCCCGCCCTCCGGGTACCCCCCGTACCGATCTTCGGCGCGACCGCCGCGCGACGACGGCGAGGCCACGTGGCGCGACGTGCCCCTCGTCCCCTACTACAGGTGGGCACGGCGGGGAAGCTCGGCGATGCGGGTGTTCGTCCCGACAGCATGAAGCCCCGACCGTTGCGCCGCGCGGCCGGCGCTGACATGACGGTGTCCCCGTCGATACCGCAGCCGTTCCCCGCTCGGCCCGGTAGAGTCGCCGGGCCAAGCGGCGAGGGGAGTGGGTGTCGCGCCGATGGTGGCCCGCCCTCCACACGCGGTGGGTAGCGGCGGTGCCGCTGTCCGAGGAACCGAGAGCGTGGAGGCGGTCTCCTCCGGAAGACTCCCTCTTTCGGGGCCGTCCCGGCACCACGGGCAGGTCGTTCTCCGACTTCCCGACGATCATCGACTCGATCCGCGATCGCCCCTGGTCGAGGGTGTAGGCGGCGACTTCGATGACCCGCAGATCCTCGGCTGAGCGGCCGGTGCATTCGATCGCCCGGCGGCCAGCCGGCGCCGCGGTTCCAGCGGGCCGCGCCCGGCAGGTGACGGTGTGTGGCCCGCTGCCCGCGTCGAGCCCCACAAGATCGAGGAGTACGTGGTGCGCCTGTCCCCCTTCGCGAACGCCTTCAAGCCGGGGCACCGTTTGGAGGTGGAGCTCTCGTGCGACGAGCCGTTGGTCGACGCACGAACAAGCTTCTCCGATGTCGCGCACCTCAGGTTCTTTGGCACCGACTGGGGCCCGAGAAGTACGACGACTTCATGGCCAGCATCGAGCACGTCTCCGGCGAGCTCGGCCCCAGACGCTGCCGCCCTTGCTGGACATCGGTGTCGGCTCCCCCCTTTTTCGCCCCGACGTTCTGGGCGAGGTCGAGGCATTCGCTGTCCTCGGCGGAGGCGAAAGCGTGTCCCCGCCTGCCAAGAACGGAGGGCGGGCCAGCTCCGGGGAAGGGCGGGAAGCCAAAGAACGCCGAGGAGGGCGAGCAGGCTACTCGTACTCCTCGGCCTTGCGGTCCGGTTCAGCGTTGGGCGGCGGGGCGGACGATGATCTCGTTGACGTCGACGTCGGCCGGCTGCGAGACGGCGAAGCTGACCGCTGCCGCGATGGCGCTGGCCGGGATGGCGTTCGCGCGGTAGTCGACCATGGCCTTGGCCGCGTAGGGGTCGGTGATGTGGTCGGCCAACTCGGACTCGGTCACGCCCGGGGAGATCGTCGTGACACGGATCGCGGGGTCGGACTCTTGGCGCAGGCCCTCGGTCAGCGCCCATGCCGCGAACTTGGTCGCCGAGTAGATCGCCGAGGTCGCTACGACCTCGTGCGCGCCGATCGATGCGATGGTGAGGAGGTGCCCTGCCCTCTGGTTCCGGAAGTGCGGCAGCACGGCGGCGATCCCGTTGTACAGTCCGCGGACGTTGACGTCGAGCATCCGGTCCCACTCGTCGGCGAGCAGCGCGTCGAGGCGGGACAGCAGCATGACACCAGCGTTCGCGACCAGGACGTCGAGCCTGCCCCGGCGCTGGATCACGTCGTTGACGAGACTCTGGAACGCCGACCGGTCCGTCACGTCGAGGGTGCGCCTTTCGGCACTGTGTCCGGTGTGTTTGAGATCCTCGACGATGGCCTCGAGGCGGTCCGTGCGCCTGGCGGCGAGGATGACGTGGTGTCCCTCGGCAGCCAGACGCCGCGCCGTGGCCTCGCCGATGCCGCTGGAGGCCCCCGTCACCAAGACGACTTTCTGTTCTTCGTTGTTCGTGGTCATGGCACCAACCCTCACCGAAGCTACGAGGCTGCGGGAGGCAACCGTGTTCCTAGGAGCAGCACACCCAGGAACACGGCCCGGCCGCGGCCTAGCATGGCCGCATGACGGAGAACCTCTTGGGCGACTATCTGCGAGCCCGGCGCGGGCGGGTCAGCCCCGAGAGCGCCGGGCTCCCAACGGTCGGGACTCGACGAGTTCCGGGCCTTCGCCGAGAGGAGGTCGCGACGATGGCGGGCATGAGCGTCGACTACTACGTGCGGCTGGAACAGGGCCGCGAACGCAACCCCTCGGCCCAGGTCCTCGATGCCATCACCCGGGTCCTTCGGTTGGACGACGACGCTCGCCTCCACCTCTTTCGGGTGGCCGGGCTGAGCCCACGCCCGGACCGCGGCGCGGCGCCCGAACACGTCGACGCCCAGTTGCTGCGGCTGATGGACATGTGGCCTCAAAACCCGGCGCTCGTGCTCGGACGGGCCTACGACGTACTGGCCGGCAACCAGTTGGCGTACGCCCTCTTCAACGGGTTCAGACACGGCCCGAACCTGCTCATGAAGGTCTTCCTCGACTCGCAGGCCCGAACGTTCTACCCCGACTGGGAGCGTGTCGCGGCCAACACCGTCGCCGGCTTCCGGGTGCTGCACGGCGCGGCTCCACACGACCCGCGTATCGGGGAGGTTGTGGAGACCCTCCGTGCCCAAAGCCCTGACTTCGCGACGATGTGGGAACGCCACGACGCGCGGAGCAAGCGGATGGAGAGCAAGCGGTTCCATCACCCCGACGTCGGAGAGCTCACGCTCCGCATGGACGCCTTTGACGTCAAGGCCGCACCCGGGCAGGAGTTGATCGTCTACCACGCCGAGCCCGGCACTACCAGCGCCGACACGCTCAGGCTGCTCGGGACCCTTGCCGCCACCCGCGATGAGGCGCGTGGGGTTCCCAGGAGACCGGCCTGACCGCACCCGATGGTCACCCTCAGGCTGTTGGCCACCGCCTCCCCGGTGCGGTTGCGCCCTTGCGGAGCAGTTGACGCGGCGTTGTGGTTAAAGGAGCAGGAAGCCCGCCGCGCTGGCGGCTAGGACGACCGCCCAGGCGGGGTGCGCCCCACGGCTAGGGCGACGAACGCCACGGCGGCCAGAGCCGTCGTGGCGGGTGAGGCCACCCGGTCTGGTGGCTCAGCAAGACGGCGTCACCGGGGTGGTGGCGTTCGACGTCGCAAGCGACCGGATCAAGAACATCTGGGCCGTACGCACCCCCCGAGAAGCTCCGGCCATGACCAGGAGCCGCCAAGTCGGCGCCAACCAGCTAAACAGTCATAGCCAAGTTCGGTGGCCGATGCTGATCGGCGTATCCAGGCCCCGCGACCATCAAACGCGAACACCTCGCGCTGGTGGAATCCCGTGGAACACGCAACCTGGCCTCGCGACAGCCGCGTTAGTTACACGGGCACCGGTGACCGAGTGCTCCTTACCGAGGTGGGATCGGTTGCCCCCAGTGCGATGCGGTGGTGGGCGAGAACCAAATCGAAGGGGTTAGTTGAATGACATCTGAAAGCCACGCTTGCGCGTTTCTATGAATACATGGTGAAACCTGCGCGGTTCATAAATATGCTGTCCTGTTTCGAGCTCGGGTTGATTGATGCGCTTCGGGATAATCCCGCCATCCCGATCGCCGCCGGGTCGGCCGCGGTGCTCTCCAACGCCCAGTCGATGACCGCGCGTGCGTCGGCGACGTCCTTGGGGCCGGCGACCTCCACGCCGCCGTCGGAATCGTAGAAGCCGC
>NZ_BAABDD010000034.1:0-47798 GCF_039539445.1 Salinactinospora qingdaonensis | reverse complement strand
GTCTACGACAACTCCGGAAGTCCCGAAACCTCCGGCAACGTCAACCCGATCCCCTACTCCTACACCACCGACAACCCCAACAACATCCCCAGCATCGTCACCAACAACGCCGGCCCCGGAAACATCTGATCTCCACCGGCTAGGAGAGCACTCCGGGGCATGCCCTTGAGGTCGGCCCTGGCCACCGAGCACGAAGCGCCCGAAGTCACAGCGACTTCGGGCGCTTTTACATGGCCCAGAGCCTTCCACCGTCTAGGAAGAAGCCCCACTTCGCCTCCCGACAGAGCGCGGGGCGCTCCTGGCCTCCACCAGGTGGACTTCTTCGATGTGGCAGACCGGAAGGAGATCTCGGCTAAAGGGCGGATCGTCGACACCAGCCGCCATCGCGGTAACCGATAAAAGCGCGCTGTGAAGCGAATCGCAGAAGCGCCGCAACACTCATTTCGGAGTCAGGCCCCACCCGTGGCCGTGTATTGGCCTTGACCATTGCCTAAGGGCAATCGACAAAGAAAAACACCCCATAGCCTTCGGTATCGGGCCGCGGGGTGTTTCTTCTGGTCTTCGTGGGTGGCCAGGGGCGGGGTCGAACCGCCGACCTTCCGCTTTTCAGGCGGACGCTCGTACCAACTGAGCTACCTGGCCCCGGTCACCTTGTGAGGTGCGGTGAGCGGTCCTGACGGGATTTGAACCCGCGGCCTCCACCTTGACAGGGTGGCGAGCACTCCAAACTGCTCCACAGGACCTTATTTTGTTTTGCTTGCGCTCTGTACCGATTTTACCCGGTATTTCGCGCCCGCGCTCACGTCCTCTATTCTGCCAGACCTTCGACAGTGCTTCGGACTGAGCCTGTACCCCCAACGGGATTCGAACCCGCGTTACCGCCTTGAAAGGGCGGCGTCCTAGGCCACTAGACGATGGGGGCCTCGACGACGAACGAGTCGCCTTGATCCCGCCTTCGCCTGCCGTCGGGCACGGGTTAAAGCATAGAGCAGATGGCACCCGAGTGCCAAAGTGGTTTCGCGGCCCGGCCACGCTTCGAGGGCATCGCGACGGCTACTGGGGCGATGCACTGGGCGAACCGCTCACTGAACCGCTCGGCGAACGGCTGGGCGAAGGGGAAGCCGAGGTCGCGGAAGGCGAGCCCGACGCCGGTGGGGTGGGCGACTGCGACGGTGGGGTGATCGGCCGGTCGGGATCTTCCTCGACCTGGCGGTCGATCCGCGCCGATGTCAGCCCGAGCCCGCCAAGGGTCACGTCGTCCCACGCCTGGAGCCGTTTGGTCTCGGCATCGAAGTAGAGCACGGAGGCTTCGTAAGGAGTGGGCTGGTCGGAGCCTCTGTTAAGCCCCCGCAGACCGGCCCCTCCGGTCGAGCCCTGCACGAAGTAGCGGGTTCCGGTGTCGCGCAATTCAGTCCAGCGGTTGTGCCCGTGGCCGGCCAAGACGAGAGGAACCTCACCGTTGAACGCCCGAGCCTGCAACGGGTCGTGCATGACCGTCACGTCCACGGGGGGCTCGGCGTCGGCGACCGAAGCGGCCTGCTGCGCACCGATGGCCGCCACCTCCTCCTGGGTGGGGTTGTCCCTGGCCTTGTCCGGCGTGAACCGGGGGTCGCCGGCGCCGTAGATGCGTAGCCCACCGACCTCGGTGATCTCGTCGTCCAAAACGATCGCGTTCTCCTGGGCCTCGACGGCGCGTTGGGTGCCCATGGAGTCGTGGTTGCCGCGCACCCACACATAGGGCACACCCAACTGGGAAATGTCGTCCATGAACACGTCCTCGGCAGCGCTACCGCGGTCGGAGATGTCTCCGGAGTCGATGATGAAGTCCACCTGGAACTGGTCCTTAAGCGAGGTGATCACGTTCCAGGCCGCCGGGTTCAGGTGGATATCGGAGACGTGCAGCACCCGGATCGTGGATTCGTCGTTTTCGTACACCGGGAGCGCAGACGTCACCTCGTAGAGCCGGGACACGTTGCTGACGAGGCTCGCCAGTTGTTCGCTGTACTCGGAGAACCTGTTGATGACGCTCTCGGCGCTACCGACCACTTGCGGAGCGCCGGCGAGCAGCCCCGTGTAACGCGGCTCTGAGACGGCGCTGGGGCTGAACGTGCCATAAGTGAGCCCCCCGGCCGCCGCGAGCGTCAGCAGCGCCGTCAAGGCGCTCCAGCCCACCCGCCGCCAGTCTCGGAAGAGCACCAGGGCCGTCAGCCCCGCCCCGCCCACCGCCGAGGTCACGGCGCGCACGAAAAGCTCGATGACGCCTTGGCGCAGATCGGAGCCGATGGTCTCGGCGAGCCGGTTGATGGCGTCCGGGTTCTCGAACAACTCTTGGGCCGCCGCCAGGCGGATCTCGGAGATCTCCACATCGAAACGCAGCGGGGCATCGTGGGTTTCAAACCCCAGTTTGCCCAACGGCGCCACGCTGACGACCGTTTCGCCGTGCCAGGCCGGTGTCACCCGCAAGATGACGTCGGCGGGACCGATCGGGGTGAGGACGTGTGCCCCCAGCGACATCCCGAACCAGCCACCAAGCAAAGTGGCGACGATCACTGTGGCCACCCGCCAGGTACGGCCGTGCCGTAACCGAGCGATCCGCGCCGCGAACTCTCTCAGCCGCGCCGGCCGCAGGGCCGCTGTGAACCGCGAGAACACTCCTGCATCATCCCCCGGGCCTATGTCGTACCTCGCGCTGCCCAGCCCCCTGCCGCTCGCGGCGGCCCCACCGCGTGACGCAGAATACGAGACGTGGTCGAACTGTCCCGTTCCCGCTTCGAGGAACTTGTAGCCGACGCCTTGGACACCATCCCCGAAGAGCTGATGCGCCATCTCGACAATGTGGTGATCACGGTCGAGGACGAGGCCCCCGAAGACGGGCTGCTGGGGTTATACGAAGGAATCCCCATCACCGAGCGAGACGAAGGCTATGCCGGCGCTCTCCCCGACCGGATCTCGATTTACCACAGCGACATCTGCGCTATCTGCGACACCCCTGAAGAGGTGGTTGAGCAGGTAAGAATCACGGTAGTGCACGAAATAGCCCACTTCTTCGGGATTGATGACGATCGGCTCCACGAACTCGGCTGGGCGTAACCGAGAGCGGGGGCGAGCGCGGGCTTCCCGCAACCGCTGAGGGCCGTGATTTTTACTCTCTCCGGTGGCCGAAAGCAGCCAAGAAGAAGCACTAATAGCAACGAAACAGACACAAGGCGCACTGAACAGCTTGCGAACTACTACACCAATCAGGGACGGTAGGTTATCGAGTAGCGACCTAGAGTCACACATAGGGTGCAAGGGAGCCACCGGGTGGGGAATCCACACACGGGGAGCCGTGATATCGGCCCGCCTCGGGAAAGTGTCGAACCAGCGGAAATACCCGAAACGCCCCAGAACGGCTACACCGACCAGGAAAACCAAGGCACGGAAGCGGCCGGGCAGGACGCGAACGGCGGATCTGACTGGCGCACCGGCTACCGCGATGTGATCGCGGTTGGCGAGTTCAGGGCACTGTGGCTCGCCCACGCCCTGTCGATGGTCGGAAACTACCTGCTGAACCTCGCCGTCTCGGTGCTGGTCTTCCAACAGACCGAATCGGCCCTGGCCGCCGGGTTCACTCTCGGATTGACGTTTTTACCTCACGTGATCGGCGGGCCGCTGCTGTCGGGCCTGGCCGACCTGTTCCCCCGACGGCGCGTGATCCTCATCAGCGATGTGGTGCGCGCGGTATTGGTGGCGATGATCAGTATCCCCGGCCTACCGCTGTGGCTCACCTGGATACTGCTGTTCTGCTCGATCCTGCCCATGGTCCCCTTCAGCGCGGCACGGGCGGCGCTGATGTCGGAAATCGTCCAGGGTGAGCGCTACGTTGCGGGCTCGGCCATCATCAACCTGACCTCGCACGTCGGAACCCTGGTCGGGCTCGTGGTGGGCGGGGCCATCGTCACCCTGCTCGACGCCCACACCACAGTGCTGTGCAACGCGCTGACCTACGTGGCCTCCGCGATCATCATCTTCGTAGGGGTGCGCGCCCGCCCCGCCCCCATCCAGGAGTCGACCTCGGAGGGGTCGGGCCGGCTGCGGCTGTGGGAAGTCACCGCTGGCGGGGCCCGCCTGGTCTTCGGCGATCCGCGCCTGCGCACCCTCGGCCTGTTCGCCTGGCTAGCCGGCTTCTACATGGTCCCCTACGGGCTGGCCAACCCGCTGGCCGCCCAACTCGACCGCGGCGCGGCGGCGGCCGGCCTGATCATGGCCGGCCCTGCGATGGGCGCGGTGCTGGGCGGGTTCGTGCTGACGCGCTTGATCAGCCCCGCCCCGCGGATGCGCCTGATCGGCCCGCTGGCGATCGCGGCCTCACTGCCCCTCCTAGGGTGGCTGGCACAGCCACCGCTGTGGGTGATGGTGGCGCTGCTCGTGGTTTCCGGCGCCTGCGCCTCGTACCAGTTCGTCGCCAACGCCACCTTTGTGCTGTGCGTGCCCCCCGATGGCCGTGGGCTGGCCTTTGGGCTGGTCGCCGCGGGGCTGCAAGCCGCCCAAGGGGTCGGGATCGTACTCGCCGGCCTCCTCGCCGAGGTCGTCAGCCTCAACATCGTGATCACGATCGCCGCTCTGTGCGGCACCCTCGGTGCCGTGGCGCTGACCCTGCCCTGGTCACGGCTCTACCACGGGACCATCGAGCTGATGTACGCCTCGGAAGGCGCACCATGACCGGGCTCTCTCGCCACAACTCTCAGTAGTCGGAACGCTTGCCTTGGAAGTTGCGGATGATGTGCTCCAGCACCGAGCCCTCAGCGCCCTCCTCGGGCATGATCAGCCAGGCGAGGACGTAGAGGAACACGCCTCCACCCACCATGAACAGCGTGATCACGGCAAAAGCCAACCGTACGAAGTTGGGATCGATGCCGAGGAAATCCCCGAGGCCGCCGCAGACACCGGCCAGCACCCGCCGCTCGCTACTACGCCGCAGCTCTTTCTTACCGAAGTAATCGCTCATACCCCCACACTGCCCCAGATCGGCGCCAACTCCCATAGGGAAGGCCCCTGGCTCTGCCCTGAAACCCGCCCCTGACCACGTTCACGCCGGGCCTCCCGGCGCGGGAGCATATCTCCCGACCCCCAAGGGAGTCTCCCCGGGTGAGGGGGCGGGACGCTCTCCTCGCAATCGCGCCCCATCCCCTCACCCGCTGGGCCGGCGCTAGGCGGCGGCGCCTCCGTCGAGGAGCAGATCGGTGCCCACCGCGTACCCGGACTCGGCAGAAGCCAGGTACAGGACGCCGGCGGCGATCTCGTCGAGGGAGCCGACACGGCCGATCGGGGACTGCTCTCGCAGTCGTTGCGCACGGTCGGCGTCGGTCTCGCCGGGAAGCAGCGACATGGGGGTGTCGGAAACGCCGGGGCTGACCGCGTTGATCCTGACGCCCTCCCTGATGTGGTCGAGCGCGGCGGCGCGGGTCAACGCGCTGACGGCGGCTTTGGTCGCACCATAGGCCCCGATCCCGGGGACGGTGGTGCTGGCTCCGACGTTGGAAGCGATGTTGACGATGGTGCCGCCGCCGTTGCTCCGCATGTGAGCGATCTCATGCTGGAGCGACAGCAGCATTCCGGTGAGGTTGGTGGCGAGCATGGTCTCCCACTCGCCGGGGTCCACATCGCCGACCGGACCGGTCGCGGTGAGCACGCCGGCGTTGTTGACCGCGACATGCAGCCCACCGTAGTGCTCGACCGTCCGCGCCACCATAGCCGCCACCGACGCCGAATCCGTCACATCAGTGGCGATGGCCAGCGCATCGCCGCCTTCTTTCTCGATCATCGCCACGGTTTCCGCGACCCGGTCATGCCTGCGGCCGGCCACCACGACGGCGGCGCCCTCGCGCGCCAACGCCAGGGCCACATGTCGGCCGATGCCGCTGCCACTGCCGGTGACCAGGGCGACCATGTCGGTGAAACGCCTATTCATGGGGTATCTCCTCTGGATGTGTGATTCTCGTGCTCTCCTGGGCCCCTGCGGGCAATGACGGCGACCGACACGGCCAGCAGCGCGAAAGCGCTACCGGCTGCGGCGAAGGCCCAGGAGTGACCTCCGGTGATCGCCGTGGCTTGGGAAACGCCGGTTTCGGCGAGGTGCGCGGTGCGCGCGGAGGCGACCGCGGTCAGCAGGGCCAGCCCGGAGGCCGGCCCGATCTCCATGGCGGTGTTCATCAAGCCCCCCGCCAACCCCGTGTGTTGGGCGGGCACCCACTCCATGACCAGTACGGCCGCCCCGGAGAAGCACAGCGACAACCCCAGGGGCAGCGCGACGAGCCCAGTCCCCAGCAGGGGCACAAAGCCGGTGGTGGGCGGCAGCCCCGCCAGCAGGAACGTGCCTAGGGCAGCGCCGGCGAGCCCGAGGCCCACCACGGCGACGGGACCGAACCGCTCGACGGCGCGCGGCGCGACCCAACCGGCGGTGACGATCGTGGCTGCGTAAGGCAGGAACGCCACGGAGGTGAGCAAAGGCGACCAGCCGTGGACTCCTTGCAGGTACAGCACGACGAGCAGGGTCACCAGGGCGGCTCCGGAGGAGGCCAGCGCGATCACCAGGAGGGCGAGGGCGCGCCGGGGCACGGCGAGGAAGGACAGCGGCAGCAGCGGGTGGCTACGGCCCCTCTCCACCGCCACGAAGCCCCCAAGCAGCGCCACGCCGGCGAGGAGGGGCAGAAGGACCGGCGCCGACGTCCACGTGGTCTCGCCGCTCATCACCAGGCCGTAGCTGGACAGGGTGATACCGGCCGTGGCCAGCGCCGCTCCCGGCAGGTCGAGGGTGGGGCGGCTCGTCGGGACCGCGCGTGGCAGTAGTGGCCGCGCCAAGGCCAGGCCGAGTAGCGCCACGAGCAGCGGTACAGCGAACATCCAGCGCCACGACAGCCACGTGACGACGACCCCCGACACCACGGTGCCGGCCATCGCGCCGGCGATCGATAACCCGCCCCAGAGCGCCATCGCTGTGTCCTGCGTGGCCTGCCCCGCAAGGAGGGCGCGCAGGACCGCCAAGGCGGCGGGCGCGATGACCGCGGCCGAAGCTCCCTGGAGGAACCGCGCCGCGACCAGCGAGAACAGCCCGGGCGCCAGCGCCGCGGCTATGGCGGCCACCGCGAAGACGGTCAAGCCGCCTAAGAGCAACCCGCGTCCCTCGAAGCGGTCGGTGAGGCGGCCTCCGAACAGCAGCAGCCCACTGAAGGCGAGGCCGTAAGCGGTGC
Source organism: Salinactinospora qingdaonensis (assembly GCF_039539445.1). Classification (NCBI taxonomy): domain Bacteria; kingdom Bacillati; phylum Actinomycetota; class Actinomycetes; order Streptosporangiales; family Nocardiopsidaceae; genus Salinactinospora; species Salinactinospora qingdaonensis. The sequence continues at coordinate 40,569 of NZ_BAABDD010000034.1, read as the reverse complement.
TGGTGAGGACCAGCTCGCTGGTGCTGAGGTGGAGTTCCCGGCCGATCTGGGGCAGGGGGACCGAGATCAGGGTGATCGTGAAGATGAGCGTGACTTGGAGGGCGCCGAGAAGCAGGAAGGCGCCCCTGGCTCTCGGGGAAGCCGGTGTCCCGGCGGTATCGGCTGATGGGGCGGGCTGGGTGGCGGCCATAGGAGGCTTCCCGTCAAAACCATTCTAGAACGGTTGGTCTTTATTGAGCATATATGTCCTCCCGTCGCCGGCGACACCGGAGGGAAAGAACGCGCTCAGTCGAGCAGGGCCAAAGCCTGCGCGGCGGCGTCGCGCAGGCGCGCGGGCTCGTCGGTGGCCTTGCCCATCACCTGAATCCCCTGGATCAGGACCAGGATGAGACGGGCCAACCCACGAGCGTCCCGCTCCCGACCCAACTCACCCTGCGCTTGGGCCCGCAACAGCGCCGAGGTCAGAGCGGTCTCCAACAGGGTCCAACTGGACGCCACCCGGCGGGCGGCGTCGGGGTCGTGGGGGGCGAGCTCGACGGCGGTATTGACGACGAAGCAGCCCCGACAATCGGTGGGGTCGGCCGCCTGGTCGACGTAGTCCTGAATCACGGCACGCACCAAGGGAAGGGCCGGCCCTGGCTGGGAGAGGCGCCCTAGCAGCTCAGGGACGATCGACTCGCCGTAGCGGTCCAGAGCCTTGAGGTAGAGCTCGTGCTTGTCGCCGAAGGTGGCGTAGATGCTGGCCCGGGCCACCCCTAAACGCTCCACGAGATCGGACATCGAGGTCGCCTCGAACCCCCGCTCCCAGAACACCTCCAGGGCCGCCAGTAGCGCTGTGTCGGGGTCGAATTCCTTGGTCCTGGCCATAGGACCAAGATAGGCATTTCTAGAATGAAAAGTCAATTATTGATGTCGCCTCAGGGCCGCGGCTGAGCGCTTACCGCGCGCCCCAGCGCATCCGGTAGGAGCCGTTCCCGCGCGGCTGCTGCGCCCGCCAGGCCGCTAGGCGGGCGGCGGGGCGGTGCTGGCGCGTTCGACCAACCGGGTGGGCACCAGGGTCGTGCCCCGCTCGGGCGAATCGTTGTGCAGTTGGCGCAGCACCCCTTCGACCAGCAGCCGGCCGACTTCGGCGAAGTCCTGATGGACGGTGGTCAGCGGCGGCAGGAACGAGTTGGCCTCGGGGATGTCGTCGAAGCCGACCACGCTGACGTCGCGCGGTACGGACTTGCCCTTCTCGTGCAGTGCGCGCAGCAGCCCCAGCGCCATCTGGTCGTTGGCCGTGAAGACCGCCGTGCAGTCGGGCTCCTCGGCCAGCGCTAACCCCGCACGGTACCCCGATTCTGCCGACCAGTCTCCCCGGACCAGCGGGGGAACCTCGCAGCCGGCGTCGAGGAGCGTGGCTTCCCAAGCGTCGGCCCGCCGTTGCGCGGCGAAGGACTCTTCCGGCCCGGCAAGGTGCCACACCGTGCGGTGCCCGAGGTCGAGCAGGTGGCGAACGGCGACGCCCGAGCCGCCTGCCTGATCGGTGTCGACGACGCTGTAGCGGTCGCCAGCGTTGGAGTCGGCCACCACGACCTGCACGTTGGGCGGCAAAGACACCGTCGCGGCGTCGAGGAGGTGCACTTCCATGATCACGATGAAGGCGTCGACCGCCAACTCCCCCAACCGGGTGAAGGCGCCGTGCACCTCGTCTTGGGTGGGGGCGGCCACCGGCAACAGTGTGGTGGCGTAGCCATGCTGGGCGGCGGAGGTGGAGATGGCCTCCAAGGTGCGCACGTTTCCGGTGGTCGAGAGGGTGAACAGGATGACGCCGAGGGTACGGAATTCGCCCCATTTGAGCGCGCGGGCCGCGCTGTTGGGGCGGTAACCGAGCTCGGCCATAGCCGACAGCACCTGCTGGCGGGTCTCCATCACGACGCCGGGGTGGCCGTTGGAGACCCGGGAGACCGTCTGGGACGACACTCCCGCCAGCCGAGCGACATCGGCCATCGACACCCGCCGTGCCTGCCGCTTCGGCTGCCTGGCCACCGAGCTGTCATCCATCCGTCGTCTCCTCTGCCTCTCTTGACGCTCGATAGCGAGCAGTGTAAGTATCCCGCAATGTGATGTTTACGTAAACATAGCGCCCGCCGGCCACTTCCGAGGACCCCCTATGACGAGACCGTCACCACAACCGACGGCACCCCCCGGCACCTCGCCTCAGCGGCGCCCCTGCCCGAGCGGCCGACCCGCCGGCAGGAAGCTGCCGAGCGCCGCCACCCTGCCCCTCGGCCACCGCCGACCCGCCCGGTCCAGGGCAATCGCCACCGCCGAACCCTTGACGCAGGCCAGTGAAGAGGGGCACATTTCTCGCAACATGATGTTTACGTAAACATCCTGCCAGCCGACCCTTTCCGAGGACCCCGTATGACGACATCGTCACCCCCAACGACGGTGGAGCCCGACACTCCACCTCGAACGCGCCGCCCGAAACGCTCTTGGGTCGGCTGGACCTTCGTCGGGCCGTTCATGGCCGTCTTCACCCTCGTCTTCCTGGCGCCCATCGGCTACTCGATCTACCTGAGCCTGTTTCGCGACCAGCTCATCGGCGGCACGTCCTTCGTGGGACTGGCCAACTACCAGCAGGCACTCCAGGACGAACAGTTCTGGTCCGCCCTGGGACGGGTCTCGCTGTTCCTGGTGGTCCAGGTGCCGATCATGCTGTTCCTCGCGCTGCTGGTCGCCCTCGCCATCGACAGCGGACGCCTCTACGGCAAGAACTTCTTCCGGATCACCATCTTCATGCCCTACGCCGTCCCCGCGGTCGTCGCGACTTTGATGTGGGGGTTCATGTACGGCACCCGCTTCGGCCTCGTCGGCAACATCAACGACGCTTTCGGCGTCTCCCTGCCCGACCCCCTGTCCCCCGCTCTGGTACTCGCCTCCATCGGCAACATTGTGACCTGGGAATTCGTGGGCTACAACATGCTGATCTTCTACTCGGCGCTGCGGGTCATCCCGCACTCGCTCTACGAGGCGGCCCAGATCGACGGCGCCGGCCAGGTGCGCGTCATCACCGCGATCAAGCTCCCGGCCATCCGCGGTGCGCTGGTCATCGCCACGATCTTCTCGATCATCGGCAGCTTCCAACTCTTCAACGAGCCCAGCATCCTGCAAAGCCTGGCGCCCAACGCCATCACGACCTACTTCACCCCCAACCTGTTCACCTACTCCCTGTCGTTCTCCGGCCAGCAGCACAACTACGCGGCAACGGTCGCGATCATCATGGGCCTGCTCACGATGGTCATCGCCTACGTCGTCCAACTGCGTGGCATGCGAAAGGACGTGTGAGCGATGAGCGCACCGGCCATGACCACCGCACGCGACGGCGGCGCCCCCTCCGCCGCCATCCGACTGCGCACCCGACGCCGTCCCCACCACGAGACCGCGCCGCGGCGGCGCGCCCGCGGCAGCGTGCTGCTTACCCTGCTCACGAGCTTGGTCCTGCTCTACTCGCTGGTCCCCCTGGCGTGGCTGCTCATCAACGCCACCAAGTCCCAAGAGAGCCTGTTCACCTCCTTCGGCCTCTGGTTCGGCGGCGACTTCTCCCTGATCGACAACATCGTGGCCACCCTGACCTACGATGGCGGCATCTTCGGCCGCTGGCTGGCCAACACGGTGCTCTACGTGGTGCTCGGCGCCGGCGGCGCGACCTTCCTGGCCGTCCTGGGCGGCTACGCGCTGGCCAAGTTCGATTTTCCAGGCAAGCGCGCCGTGTTCGCCATCGTCATCGGCGCCGTCGCCGTGCCGGGAACGGCGCTGGCCGTGCCCACCTTCTTGATGTTCAGCGCGATCGGGCTGACCAACACCCCGTGGGCGGTGATCATCCCGTCGCTGATCTCACCGTTCGGGCTCTACCTGATGTGGGTCTTCACCCTTGAGGCGATCCCCACCGACCTGCTCGAAGCCGCGCGTATCGACGGCTCGGGCGAGCTGCGGACCTTCTTCCGCATCTCCCTGCCGTTGCTGGGGCCCGGCATCGTGACAGTCACGCTGTTCACCATGGTCGCCACCTGGAACAACTACTTCCTGCCGCTGATCATGATCAAAAACCCCGACTGGTACCCGCTGACTCTGGGACTCGACGCTTGGAACGCCCAAGCCGCCACTGCCGGCGGCGAGGCCGTCTTCAACCTCGTCATCACCGGTTCCATGCTCAGCATCCTCCCGCTGATCGCCGTGTTCCTGCTGTTGCAGCGGTACTGGCAATCGGGCCTGGCCGCCGGAAGCGTCAAGGAGTAGCTCCCGGCCCCGGCACTGCCCCACCCCAACCCCGCATTTCCTCGAACAAAGCGAGATGATCACCATGACTCTGCCAACACGCACCCTCACCCGCGGTATCGGGATGGTCTGCGTACTCGCGATGAGCCTCACCGCCTGTACCGGTGAGGACGGCGAAAACTCCGCTGCCGGCGACACGGACTCGGCGCTACAGGAGGGCGGCTCGCTCACCGTGTGGGCGTGGGAACCCACCCTGGAGCAAGCCGTCGAGGATTTCGAGGCCGCCCACCCCGAAGTCGACGTGGAACTGGTCAACGCCGGCACCAACACCGACCAGTACACCGCGCTGCAAAACGCCATCCAGGCGGGCTCGGGCGTGCCCGACGTAGCCCAGATCGAGTACTACGCGCTGGGCCAATTCGCGGTCGGCGAGTCCATCGCCGACCTGTCCTCCCTGGGCGCCGGCGACCTGGATGGCACCTTCTCCCCCGGCCCGTGGAACTCCGTGCAGCTCGACGGCGGCATCTACGGCCTGCCGATGGACTCCGGGCCCATGGCGATGTTCTACAACAAAGACGTCTTCGACACCCACGACGTCGAAGTGCCCAGCACCTGGGACGAGTACGTGGCCGCCGCCCGCGCCCTGCACGAGGCCGACCCGGAAATCTACATCGCCAACGACACCGGCGACGCGGGACTGACCACCAGCCTCATCTGGCAGGCCGGCGGCCGGCCCTACACCGTGGACGGCACCGACGTGACCATCGACTTCACCGACGAGGGCTCCACCACCTTCGCCCAAACCTGGCAGGAACTGCTCGACGACGACCTCCTCGCCCCCATCGGTAGCTGGAGCGACGAGTGGTACCAGGGACTGGGCGACGGCACCATCGCCACGCTCACCCTCGGCGCCTGGATGCCCGCCAACTTCGCCTCCGGCGTGCCCGACGGCGCCGGCTCCTGGCGCGTGGCACCGCTGCCGCAGTGGGAGGAAGGCCAAAACGCCAGCGCCGAAAACGGCGGCAGCTCGCTGGCGATCCCGGAAGCCAGCGGCTACAAGGAGCTGGCCTACGCCTTCGTCGAATACGTGACCGCTGGAGAGGGCGCCGACACCCGCGTCGACAACGGCGCGTTCCCCGCCACCACCGCCCACCTGGAGTCCGAGGAGTTCTTGAGCACCGAGTTCGACTACTTCGGCGGCCAGCAGGCCAACAAGATCTTCGCCGAGTCCGCCGAAAACGTCGTCGAAGGCTGGTCTTACCTGCCGTACCAGGTCTACGCCAACTCGATCTTCAACGACACAGCCGGCCAAGCCTACGTCTCCGACACGACCCTGACCGAAGGGTTGGCGGCCTGGCAGGAGGCCTCCGTGTCCTACGGCAACGAACAGGGCTTCACCGTCAACCAGTAAGCCCACAGCACGGGAGGGGCCCTCTCGCCCCTCCCACCACCACACCCTGGAAGGAAAACGATGTCCCCTGCCCACCCGCGCTCCTGGCTGCGCTGGCCCTCCGACCGCCCCCACGGCCCGGCCCCACGCCTGGCCTACGGTGCCGACTACAACCCGGACCAGTGGCCACGCGAGACCTGGGACGAGGACGTCCACCTGATGCGGGAGGCCGGGGTCAACATCGTCTCACTCGCGATCTTCTCCTGGGCACGCATCCAACCCGCCGAAGACCAATGGGACTTCGCGTGGCTGGACGAGATCATGGACCTGCTACACGCCAACGGCATCGCCGTCGACCTCGCCACCGCCACCGCCTCCCCACCGCCCTGGCTCACCACCGCCCACCCCGAGATCCTGCCGGTCACCGCGAACGGAGAAACCGTGTGGCCGGGAGCACGGCAACACTGGCGGCCCACCTCACCGGTCTTCCGCGAGTACGCGCTGCGGCTGGTCACCGCCATGGCGCAGCGCTATGCCGACCACCCGGCGCTGGCCGCCTGGCACGTCTCCAACGAGCTGGGCTGCCACAACATCTACGACTACTCCGACGACGCCGCCACCGCCTTCCGGGACTGGCTGCGCCGCCGCTATGCGACGATCGACGCGCTCAACGCCGCCTGGGGCACCGCCTTCTGGTCGCAGCGCTACACCGCCTGGGAGCAGGTCCTGCCGCCCCGGCTGGCCGCCTCCCACCCCAACCCCACCCAGCAACTGGACTTCAAACGCTTCTCCTCCGACGCGCTCAAAGATCATCTGCGCGCCGAACGCGACGTGCTGCGAAACATCACCCCCGACATCCCGGTGACCACCAACTTCATGGTCATGGGCGAAACCAAGGGGATGCACTACACCGACTGGGCCGGCGAGGTCGACTTCGTCTCCAACGACCACTACGTCCACCCCGGCCCCCAAGACCTGGACGAACTGTCGTTCTCCGCCAACCTCACCGGCAACATCGCCGGGGGCCTGCCCTGGTTTTTGATGGAGCACTCCACCAGCGCCGTCAACTGGCAGCCGGTCAACCGTGCCAAAGAACCCGGCGAGCTGGCACGCGACTCGCTGCTGCACGTCGCCCACGGCGCCGACGCGGTCTGCTTCTTCCAATGGCGCCAGTCAGCGGCGGGCGCCGAAAAGTACCACTCGGCGATGGTTCCCCATGCCGGCGCCGACAGCAAAGTGTTCCGCTCGGTGGTCGAGCTGGGACGCACCCTGGGCGAGCTGGCTGAGATCGCAGGAGCCCCCCGCCGGCGCGCCTCCGTCGCGATCCTGTTCGACTGGGAGTCCTGGTGGGCCAGTGAACAGGACTCCCACCCCTCGTCACTGCTGCGCTACCGCCAGGAAGCGCTCGACTGGTACTCGGCGCTGCTCTGCCTGGGGGTGCGCGCCGACGTCGTACCACGCGGCGCCCCACTGGAGGACTACCGGGTAGTCATCGCCCCCATCCTGCACATGGTGCCTGAAGAACTGGCCAAGGAGCTGACCAGCTACACCGAGGCCGGCGGGCACCTCATCACCACCTACTTCTCCGGCATCGTCGACGAGAACGACCATGCGTGGCTGGGCGGCTACCCCGGCCCGCTGCGCGACCTGCTCGGCCTGCGCATCGAAGAGTTCGCCCCACTGTTCGACGGCGAGACGGTCCACCTCGACGACGGCAGCACCGGCACCCTGTGGACCGACGAGATCACCGTCACCGACCCCGCCGTGACGGTACTCGCCTCCTACACCACCGGCGCGCACGCCGGCCGGCCCGCAATCACCCGCCGCCAGGCCGGCAGCGGCTCGGCCGCCTACGTGTCGACCCGGCTCGGCGCGCACGGCCTACCCGACATCCTGGCACGGCTGCTGGAAACCACAGGCGTGACCAGCGAACTGCCCCCGCAGGCCCACGGGCGGGTAGAACTGACCATCCGCGGCCACGGCGACACCGATTACTGGTTCCTCGTGAACCGGACCCAAGAGCCAGTCGCGCTGCCGGAGATCTCGGGCCAGGTGTTGGCCCGAGAGGACGAGGGCTCCGAGGAGCCGCTCGTCCTCGCTGCGCGCGGCGTGACTGTGGTGCGGCGGACAACAGGTGACCGGCCGCCGCACTAACCCGTTACTCACGGCATGTTCGACACACAACGCACAGCAAGGACAGTCTATGACCAGCGCCCCCCGCTCATCCCCCCGCCTGACTCCCCTGCTGGCCGCGCTGCTGACGGTGACGACGAGCTGCGCCTTGACCGTCATAGCGGCTCCCCCCGCCGGCGCCGAAAGCTCGGTGACGATCACACCCGACCCCTCCTACCAGGGCCAGCGGTTTGAAGGCTGGGGCACCAGCCTGGTGTGGTTCGCCAACGCCACCGGCGACTACCCCGACAGCATCCGCGAAGAGCTGGCCGGCCTCCTCTTCGACGAGGACGGGCTCAACCTCAACATCGCCCGCTACAACGTCGGCGGCGGCAACGCCCCCGACGTCACCAACTACCTGCGGGCCGGCGCCGCCGTCGAAGGCTGGTGGAACGCCCCCGAGGGCACCACCCGCGACGACACCGACTGGTGGAGCGCCGACGACCCCGACGACTGGAACGCCGACGCCGACCAGACCCAGCGCTGGTGGGTGGAACGCCTCAAGGACGACATCGACCACTGGGAGGCGTTCAGCAACTCCCCGCCGTGGTTCATGACCGAAAGCGGCTACGTCTCCGGTGGCTTCGACGGCAACACCGACCAGCTCAAAGACGAATCCGTGGCCGACTTCGCCGGCTACCTGGTCGGCGTCGCCGAACGCCTCGAAGACGCCCACGGTATCGAGGTCGACACCATCGACCCGTTCAACGAGCCCAACACCGACTACTGGAGCACATGGCTGAACTCCGACGGGGAACCCGTCGGCGGTCGGCAAGAGGGCGCCCACATGGGGCCGCAGCTCCAGCAGGACGTGATCCGCGCCCTCGCCGGCGAGCTGACCGGCGCCGACACCGACGCCGTCATCTCGGCGATGGACGAGACCAATCCCGGGCGGTTCGCGGACAACTGGCTGTCCTACCCCCAGGAGGTGCGCGACCTCGTCGACCAGCTCAACGTCCACACCTACGGCACCGGCAGCCGCACCACCGTGCGCGACCTGGCCAAGGCAGCCGAGAAACCACTGTGGATGAGCGAGGTCGGCGGCGACTGGGGCGATGGTCAGAACTTCGAGAGCATGGACCCCGGCCTGGGGCTCGCCCAGCACATCACCGACGACCTGCGGGAACTCGAACCCTCGGCCTGGGTGTTCTGGCAACCCGTCGAGGACTACGACAACATGGCCCCCGGCGGTGAGTCGGCGGAAGGCGGCAACTGGGGCAGCATCCAACTGCCCTTCGACTGCACCGCCCAGGACACGCTGGAAACCTGCCCCATCCGCACCAACACCAAGTTCGACACGGCGCGCAACTTCACCCACTACATCCAGCCCGGGGATCGGCTGGTCAAGGTCGGCGACACCTCCAGCGTCGCGGCCGTCTCGCCGTCGGAGCGCGACGCGACCGTCGTCCACGTCAACGACTCCGACGCGCCGCGCGCCGTGACCGTGGACCTGTCGAACTTCAGCCACGTCGACCACGACGCCACGATGACGCCGATCGTCACCGACGCCGACGGCGCGCTGGTCGAGCACGAGGCCGTCAGCGTGACCGACGACCGGGCCACGTTCACCGTGCCGGCCGAGTCGGTGACCACCTTCGTGGTCGACCGCGCCTTCGGCGTGGACCAAGACGCCGCCGCCGTGCAGCGCGGCGACGAGTACCGGCTGACCGGGGTGCAAAGCGACAAGTCGCTGGCCGCCTCCGACGACGGCACCGCCACGGTCATCCGCACCACCGCCCCCGACGACGAGGCCCAACTATGGCGCCTCAGCAAGGTGATCGCCTCCCCTGACGGCGACTGGCGGTTCGGCTTCGAGAAGCGCTTCAGCAACCGGCAGCGCTACGTGGTGACCAACGAGGGCACTGACGGGCGCCTGGCCGTGCGCGACGGTGCGCTGGTGCTGGAGCCCGACCAGGGGCCCGACGACGAGGCCGCCCAGTGGACGATGTCCACGACCGGCGACGGCTCGTGGACGTTCGTGAACGCGGCCACCGGCCAGCTCATCGACGTCGCCGGCCAAGCCACCCACGACGGCGCGGCCGTGTCGGTGTGGTCGCCCAACTCGGGCGCGAACCAGCGCTGGACCGTCACCACCCCGGAGGACGCGGCGTAACGCCGATCCTCTCCCCCACGGGCCGCCCTCCGAGCAGCTACGGAAAAGGCGAGCCCCACCAACACGGCGGTGCCGCCGGCTTCACCCCCGGCGGCACCGCCGCACTCCGCCCCCACCACGAGCAGACGCGCCACTACAAAAGACCCGCGCGTGGAGTTGCGCGGCGCACCCCCGAGACGGGGGTGGGAACCTCATGGGAGCCGTGGGGAACAAGACATCCTTGGGTGGAAAATCCGCGGCTGCGACCAAGCGGCGAACAAACCCCCTCCGGTCGCCCCTGCGAGGCACACCCCATCACCGCGCTCGCCGAGAATCCCCGCGAGTCGAGGCAAGGAAGAGGACCACAAGGGCTACGTCGCAACGCCCCGCCTCCCTCACCCCATCACCGACCGGCCACGCCCCAGCGACGACGGCGCGTCCGCCCCATGCCCAAGTGCCCATACAGGGGAAACCCGTTCGTCTTAGAGCTGGTGCGCGCGCCCCTAGGAGTACCTGACGTGGCTGGCCGTTAGCTCACTTGGCAGAGCAGCGGACTTTTGACTGGCACTCTCTAAAACCGCCCTTGGCCAGGGGCACCCACGAAAGTCAGGGGGCGTTGTGGCCGTCAACGATCTCACGGGCACGCGCGGTGAGTTCGTCGTGCTCCCGGTCGGACTGGAACCAGCCCTCAGGCCAGTAGAGCATGAATCTGTCCACGCGCCGCGCGTCGCCGGTCCGGCCCATCTGCTCTACCCAGTGCTCGGCGGATTCGACGTCGCGGAACTCATACACAGACATCTCCTCGGTTTTGACCATCGTGATGCAATCGTGCTCGCTTCCGCTGTCGGACTGGCAGGCCGACGTCGCGTCCCGAGCTTCGTCCATCGGGTGCAGCTCGCTGAGCTCGTCGACAAGTTCACTCGCCGAGAGGACCTCGGGCGGTGGCGGCAGCTCGGTGTCCGCCGTTGAGGGGGCCGGCTGCTCTGGGGTCCCCGATGCCGGCTGCTCCGGCGCGTCCGGCGCCGGTACGCAGCCGACAGCGGCGGCGAGCACCAGGGCGGTGGGGAGGCTCCGGCGGAGACGTGACATGGGGTACCTCACAGGGGGTCTACGAGGAGACAGGCTCGACCTTAGCGGCGCGAGCGCCCCCGCCTAACCGCCTGGCCGGAGGCGGTCACGCCGCTACACGCCCTATGTCGCCGGCGCGTCCTGCGATGCGCCGCCCGGACGCGCGCCGCCGCGGCCGACCGGACCGTACCGCCTGGCCACGGCGGTGGCCTCTCGACCACGCACCGCCGTCAGGTCCGCTTCGCTCATGCCGGCCTCTTTCCGGAGATGTGCGCGGGTGTGGTTGAAGAAGGCTTCCAGGCCGCGACAGTCGACCGCTGCCGAGCCGGGGCTGGTCTGAGCCTGACCGATGACGCCGGGGCTCCCTGACGTGCTGGGGCTCGACGGCTTTAGCGGCGACTTGCGTTCTCTTGCGTTTGAAACTCGGCGAGCTGGGCGGTAGTGAGGTGGTGGCGCCTGACGACGTGTTCGCTCCTGCCACGGGATCGAAGTCGAACGCCACGAACCCATATGCCAGGCGAGGATGTTTCGGCACTGAAATCCTCTGCTGTGCAACCGTCGTGGTACTCGGGTAAAATCAACCAGAGCGGCGTAACCCCTGGTCACACAAGGTTCGCCATGGGCCATTAGCTCAACTGGCAGAGCAGCGGACTTTTAATCCGCGGGTTCAGGGTTCGATCCCCTGGTGGCCCACCGTCTGATAGCTCCACTACCTGGGCGTTCTCCCCTTCGGGAGAGCGCCCTTTGGTTTCTCCGGCCCGATGGGAGCCCGACGGTTCCGGTGCGGCCCTTGCTCCTGGCCCGAGCCCATCGCCTCCCCCACAATCGTCGGCTCACTGATAGCGGCCCGCACATCTCACGAGCGCGGAAACGGCAGCCGGCGCTGCACCCAGCGCGGCTTCGGATTGGCAGACAGCGCCACCTGCCCCTTGGCCTGGCGCGGCTTGCGCGCCGGCGGCGACGGCGGGGCGTCCCATACCTCGCCCAGGCGCAGCGTGGCGCGCCGACCCGGTATCCGCTGCGGCGGCGGGGTGGGCAACACCCCCTGGCGCCATCGCCGCTTAGGGGCCCGCCCCGCCTCACCCGACGCCGGCCCGCTTTGCTGGCCCGGCCGCGACGGCGAAGACGGCGACGAAGGACGCGCGGCTGGCTGGGGTAGCTCAAAGAGCTCCAACTGCCGAGGCCGCACCGGCTGCTGCGGGGCTTGCGAGGGCGAGGCCGGTCGCGGCCGAGCGGGTGGGACAACCGGGCGCCAGCGCGGCCCCCAAGCCGGCGTTTCCCCTGGTTGCGACCCCGGAAAGCTCGGCGACCCCGGACGCGGCCCCCGCGGACTCGGTGGAGCCGGCGGGCTGGGTGGGCCCGGCAACTGAGGCGGCGAAGCGCCTGGCTCCTGGGCTGCGGGCAACTCACGACGACGCCTGCCCCCGCCCAGATCCCCGGCCGGGGTAGGCGGCTCATAGCGGGGCCGATACCACCAGATCGAGGGCTGCACCGGCTGCACCCCCCGCCCTGCCCCCGCCGCAGCCCCCTGCGGACGAGGCCCCCGTTGGCCCGGCCCACCCCCGGCACGGGCATAGCGCGCGGCTCCCACCGGCCGCATCATCGCCGCCCCACCGCCAGCCGGCGCCGAGGCGCCCTGGCCGAGCTTGACGCCCTTGACCGTGCGATACAGCAGGATCATCGCCAGCGACTTGCCCAGCATCACCAGCGGGGAACGGCCCGGATGCGGCGACCACACCAGCTTGAATACCCAAAACGGCACCCGGATCTGGATGTAGAGCAGCACCAAAAACAACAACACGTTGCCCACCAGCCCCTGCGTGCCGCCCGGATCGGTAGCCGCAGTCACCAGCTTCGAGGCCACCATCACCGTGCCCGGCCCTGGGGCGAGCCCACCTGTAGCGGAAGTCTCGATGTTGCCGAAGTAGGACAGCTCCCCCTGGAAAAACAACCGCATGAACGCCCCGAACGCCACGGCCTGGGCAATGGGCACCGCCAGCAGGCCCGCCATCGCCCGCCACCACAACTCCGCCAGCCGGTTGGTCTGGGGCAGCGCGTGAAACATCAACAGCAGCGGCGCGGCGATCACCAACGTGATCGACATGACGATGCGCACCAGATCCATGACGCACCACACCACCACCAGCACCACCACGACCACGAGCAGCAACAGCACGAACACGATTGCTTCCATGAGCACGTACTCCATGCGCTCACGCAGATTGCGCGCGGCCTCCTCGGCATCGACACTCATCGAAGCGACCGCCGCCGAAACCGCGTTAGCCCCCGTGATCATCTGCGTAGCCAGCCACAGCGAACAGTTCGAGGCAACGAAGGCAAACGCCAACCGCGGCAACACCTCACCGGCGCCATAGCGCGTCTGCACACTCTCGTGGCTCATCACCACCAGCCCGCCGGCCACCACCAACAGCACATACAGCGCATTCGAGACAGCCAGCACCCCCGACCACAGCCCCTCCACCCCCGAGGTGGGCACAGGCGTGTGGAAAGCGATCTGGCCGATCCAGCCGAACAGCGGATTCAGCGCATCCTTGACCAGATCGTGGAACCAGTTGGAGACATGACACGACACCTCGATGGCGCCGCAATCGGCAAACGGCTCCTCCCCACCCTGGGCAGGAGCCTGCGGCGGCCCCTCTGAAGGCGCTGGGGCGGGGTTGTGCTCCGGCTCTGGTGTTTCCACCGCCGGGCCAGGCTGGGGACTGGGCTCGGGCCGCCCCGGCTGGGCCGCTTCAGGCTCTGGTCCCGGAACTGGGGTGGGGGCCGGCGGGCCGGGCTGCGGATGCGGCTCGGGTAGCGCCGGCTGTCTCGGCACCAGCCTGGCCGCACGTTCTGCGACAAGACGCGACAGCGGAATGGACCACAGGAAGGGCGTCGCACCCCCCGGCGCCGGTAAGCCGTAGGTGGCCAGCCACAGCACGGGCCTCACCCACCGCTGCCCTGGACGACATAGTCCAGCACGGTCATCAGCACGGTGGCCAAGATCGCGATCGCATAGCCCACGCCCGCTCCCGAGAGCGCGCGCTTGGCCTTGTCGATCTCGCCGGGATCGCCGCCGGCCAGCATCCACCGCAGCCCGGCGATGGTCAAAAACAGCGTCCCGATCGCCGAGGCCAACCCGACGATGACGTTACGCAGCCGCGCCACCACCTGCTCCAGCTCGCTGGTAACCCCCTCAGCCCCCTCTGGGGTGTCTGGAGAGGGGGTGGGCTCGGGGTGAGCCCACACGGGCTCACCCCCCGCAGTGGCCAGCCACCCTCCGACAAGCACGGCCACCGCCACCACGATGGCTACGGCCAGCCGCACCCCCCAGCGCCCACACCCCACCATCACCTCGGGCCTGCTTCGCGATGCCGACACCGGCCCACCCCTCTCGCCTGCTCACGACCCCCTGCGACGCGATCCTCGGCGCCGCCCCGGCGAGCGGGCGGGCCTCCCCCTCTCCACACACAGGTGACGATCAACGATCACAACGTCGGGGCGAATGACGAGCGATCACACCCTCCGCCACGAGGGCGGCACCGAAACTCACCCCCTCAACAAGCCCACCGCCGACCCGAATGCGACACGGCAGCATCGCCAACCTGCAACCGCACCACCTCACCCCCTGCATCCGACGCCTTCTCCGAACCCAACGCCTCGCCTTCAAGCTGGGAGCACACGGCCCGGGTAGCCACCCGCCCCTCGCGCAGGGCTTGTACCAGCCGCGCCTCGGCCCGCTCACGCCGCTTGGCCACCGCCTTGTAGCTCACGCCCCACCGCTGGGCGATCTCGGCCAGGCACCGCTGGCCCAGCCGCGACTGGCCGATCAACTCCGCCTCGCCTGCCGAGATCACCCCGGCACGCACCGCCTCAACCAGCACCAGATCCGGATGCCCCTCGGGCTGCTCAGACACCTGTGCCTCCCCGATCTCTTCGGTAGCTGCGGGCCGGGCCATCTCCCGACGCCGAGCGCGCAACCCGGCCCGCTGGGTACGACAGCGCACAAACCACGCCAGACGCGCATAATCGGTGTTGATCGAGCGCACCGTGGCCACGAACCCGGCCAGCACCTCAGCTTCGACCTCATCGACCGCATCAGCCTCCAAGCCCCGCGCCACCCGCCGGGCCACCCCCTTCAACCCGGGCATGCCCAACCCGATCGCGCCCACCATCCACGCCTGCGACACCCGCGCCGTTGCGATCACGCGGCGCCACACCACATCGCGCACCTCCTGCGGTGTCGAGCGGCGCATCAACAGCTCGCGCACCTCGACCAACCCGAAATCACGGTCAGCCCACCCCGCATCCACCTCACGCCCGGGCAACGCCAACGGATCGGGCACCAGCCGCATGAACTCCCGCTCAGCAACCACCAACGGCGACGAACCAAACCCCACAGCGAACCCCTTTCTCGGGCCGACGTTGACCAACGCCCACCACGAAAAACAGGCCCACAATCACCTCACCGACATCCCACCACCCACCCGCCCCCACACCACGATCAACCAGCAAACACCCCACCCACACACCGCCACCACAACTTGATCCCACCCCGCCCGCCACACACCTCGACCAACACCACCACCCCAACACCTGCCAACCCCATGTTCACCCCCTGAGCTGCAAAAACGCCTTACTCACCCCCACCGGAACACCCCCACATCCAGCCACCCACACCACACCGCACACCCCACCCAAAACAATCCAAAAAAAATTTCTCGCCCGCCCCTACACCCGCTGGCAGCCACCCAAAGAAGCAGCTACCACCAGCCCACCACCCACCCCACCCGAACCGGCTACCGTGCCGCTACAGTCCCCGGAAGATGACTGCCACTGTGGCGTCTCACCTACATGCACCATGCCCTGCGGGGGTTGCGATCCTCAGCCACCCCGGAGGGTGGCTGCCACCCCATCGGCGTCATCGCGGCCCGCCTGCGCGGGTCCGAGGTGCGATCCTCAGCCACCCCGGAGGGTGGCTGCCACCCCGTGAGGTCGATCCATACGAGTCGGTCGACTTTGGCGGTGCGATCCTCAGCCACCCCGGAGGGTGGCTGCCACCCCATCACACGCAACAACAGTCTGGCCTGGTAGTGCGGTGCGATCCTCAGCCACCCCGGAGGGTGGCTGCCACCCCCTGACTGAGCAGGGAAAACGTCCGCACTCCGAGTGCAAAACCCTCCCGCCCAGCAGCATTTCATGCCTCCTTGTCCGTTTCGTGCTTGGGAACCTCCCCGGGATCCAATGACCACTCCAGGTTCCTAAGCACAACGCGCCCCTGCGGGTAACGCTTTCTCGAAGCTACCCCACGCACCTCTCCCACTTCGTCCGGAGCAAAGCTCCGAGAAAGCGGCGTGAGAGAGAGCGGTTACGGTGAAGGACTGGCGACAGCGAGCTGGTCTAGAAGGAAAACACTCGGTGCCGATTCGTTGCGCGGTCCTCGACATTGGCAAGCCCCCACTTGAAGACACCCGAGAACGGGGACGACGGGCCGACTGGGATGTGGGTGGAATCACCGGTAACCAAACCGCGCGCGTGGCTGAACTGTTGCGCACGATGGAGCTATCCGCCGATGCGATCGCGACCTCCGGTGAGTGGGGCATCGTCAAACCCGATCCCGCCTTTTTCTCAGGGGCATCTTTCTCAGGGGCATCGAACTCACCTCAGGCGAATCTCAGGAGATCGTCTACGTCTGTGATCACCGCGACTACGACATCATCCCCGCTCACGCTGCGGGCCTGTGCACCGCCCTCATCCGACGCGGCCCTTGGGGGCACCTGTGAGCCGAAGCCTCACCGTGCAGGCCACCACGGACTGGGTGATCAACTCCCTTGCTCAACTCCCAGAGCTGGTCGTCCACTCTCACTGATGAGCTACAGCAAGTCCGACCGTCTGTGCGAATGCGTGCCCGAGCCCTGTGTTTCTCACCAACAACACCTGTCGTGGCAGCGCTACCCCCTGTATGCCTCATTCTGGGTAAAGCCGCAGACGCCAAGCAGCGAGGAGAAGCCCCCACAATGGACGTTTTGGCCGCTACTGAGGTGGAGCGTGCGCTGGTGATCGTGGCCCACCCCGATGATGCGGAGTTTTGGGCTGGTGGAACGCTCGCTGGGTGGGCTGAGACCGGCATAGCCGTCACTATCTGCGTGCTCACTGATGGTGAACAGGGCGGCTTCGATAGCACCACCCCACGCTCACAGATCCCCCGCATCCGGCGCGCGGAGCAACAGGCGGCAGCCGAGGTCCAAGGCATAGGTGATGTGCGGTTCTTGGGGCTGACCGAGGAAGATTTGCACCCCACTCCGCGGTTGAAGCGGAGTCTGGTTGCTCTCATCCGTGAGCTGCGCCCGCGCCGCATACTCACGTGGAGTCCGGAGTGGAACTGGCAGCGCTTTCGCTCTAGCCATCCCAACCATCGAGCCACCGGGGAGGCGACCCTTTCGGCGATCTATCCCGACGCCGGCAACCGCTTTGCCCACACTGACCTGCGAGAACAGGGCCTGGAGGCGTGGAACGTCGAGGAGATCTGGCTAATCAACGCTCCAGAGCCCAACCACTACGTCAATGTCACCTCCACCTTCGAACATAAGGTGGCCGCGGTGCGCGCCCACGAGAGCCAGGTGGGCAACCGTTCGGACTTGGCCGCCGAGCTCCGCGCCCGGATCGAACCCAACACGGCCGCTGCCGGACTGGAGCCGGGAGAACTCGCCGAGGCGTTCCAGGTGGTGTTCAACCGCTAGAGGCCGACACACCATCGCTGGAGACAAGAACCGGCTTCGCCTGTCGGAGGAATGTATCCACCTCAACAATGGTGGCTGCTCCGGCGACTTGGATATCTCGTGCGAGGGTAGCGATGTCTTGACGAACGTGGTGGGAACGTAGCCCGTGAGCTTGATTCACGATGCGTGTCCCCAGAGCTGCGGCCTGCTCGACGTCGCCGTGCTGTAGGTGAGCGTTGGCCAAGATGGCGGTGCGCTGGGCGCGCGTACGGCCATGGTCAATGTGGCATGAGCGCACAGCGTTTTCGGCGTAGCGTTGTGCCGTCGTGGGCTCCCCCAGATCACGGAACGCGCGGGCAGCGTGGCCCCACAGGCCCCCTTCGTCGAAATCCAGCCATGACGGGGCGTCGTCGCTCTTAGCGGCCGCTAAGGCTGTTTCCGCGGTCGACAGTGCGTGCAAACAGGAGGGGCGATCTGCGTGGGCGGCGTGGGCGCAGGCTTCCATGGCAGCCAGCATCGCCGTCATTTTCGCAGTGGATATGGCCTGGGTGCCCGTGCGGGCTGCCCTGGCCATATCGATGGCCACTGGCACCTGGCCGAGATGGAGGGCTTGATGACTCAAGGCGGCCAAGACCCGCCCTCCGAACAGGCGATCATCGCCAGCGTGGGAGAGCCGCAGAGCATACACCATGTATCCGCGAGCCTGGAGGTGCTCGCCTTGATCGTAGGCGGCCCACCCAGTATCCAAGGCCAGCTCGGCGGTGGTCCGCATCAATGACCGGCCGACTGCCTCGTCATAGCTGCCGTTGAGCAGTGGGGCCACCTCGTGACACAGAAACGTCGCGAGTAACGGAAAAGCCGTTCCTCCACCGTAAGTGTTGTCGAGGGTTTTTAACTGACGGCCAACGGCACGAAGGCGTTGCACGTCACTGTCCCCCACATGCGCCCCTGCCGAATGCGCAACAGTAGTGTCAGGAGGAGTTACCAGCCATCGAAAAGCGATCTCGGCGAACTGTCTCTCCTCGGTGGTCGTTGACGTACTGAAAATGTCGTTCCACGGCGCCCATGTGCGCACGGTGTCGAGGCCAGCCGGCCAGTCGTCAGGGGAGATCTCGGGAGCGGTAGCCGAGCGCGGGGTTCGTTCCGTTTGCAGCAGCGGCCCCTCTTCCGGCCGAGGAGCAGGCAGCGGTTGCGGCGCCAGTGGAGGTGCCTCCAGCGCTTGCAGAGCGGCACGGATCTTGACGAGGTCGCGTAGCTGGGAGCGACCGGACTCCAACATGGAGACCATTCCGTCGGACAGCCCGGTCAAGCGGGCGATCGCCTTCAGCGTCAGGTCGCTATGGCGGCGCAGCAGCGCGACAATCGCTGCCATGTCCAGCCGCGTCAGTGCCTCGCGCGTTTCGGGAAGGCGCCAAAAGTCCTGGGGCACACACCGGCACTGTTTCAGCTTGCGGTTGCGACCACAGTTTCGGCACACCATCCGTTTCCCCTCTGCCTGTTCCCGGGGCTCACGTGCTTGAGAACGAATTCACCAAGCTGATGAGGCGAACTACAGAGGCCCCAGGCTAGGGTTGACCATCTTGGCGTAGCTGCCCCGAAAACCTTGCATACGGTTGGACATGCATGACACAGCTCGATGCCTATCGAGAGTCGAAGCGGTCGCCATAGGTTCCGTGAGCATGGCTAGGAACGTGCTATGGATCGTGGTGTTGGCACTGTTTGAAGCGCAGGAGAGAATTATTCGGCTTTAACTGGAGTGCCGTTGGGAAGACGCCGGTAGGTACGAGTATCGTTCTTGGCGATCTTGGCATCAACCTCACTTTCCACATCAATGTTGAGAAGTTCGGCGAGCCCGAGCAAGTAGATCGCGATGTCAGCGAGTTCCTCGCCGACATCGTCTTGCTGCTTGCGCCATGAGTCGAACGCTTCGGAGACCTCGCCGTGCAGCAGAGAAAACTCCAAGGCGATATCGGTGGTGTTGAAGCCTTTCTCCCGTTTGTTCTCCACGATGGTCTTTTGCAGTGATCGGATATCCACCCCTGCCCCCAATGGTGTCGTGGCATGGCTCGCGGCTCACGCGGACGGTCACGAAAAAGTGCTTGGTTGGTGAGCCTAGCGTGACGAGCGGGGCAGGGTGGACTGAATCACCGGTCAAGTTGTCTCCTGTGTGGTGACAGGAATGCCAGCGCGGGCGAACGTGCTGAAGACGGCTTGATAGGCGTGCACGATGGCCTGGAGATGTTCGGTCTTGGGGTGGGTGCCGTCGCGGTTATGGAGGCGAGCAGCGATCGTGTGTGGCGGCGCGGTGAGGTGGACGAGTAGTCCGCCACGTTTGACGAGTTGGTGGCAGAGGTTGATCGCGTCATCGGTGCTGATGCGTGTGTGCCCACGGAAGAGGGGGCCGTAGACGAGCTCGCTGATGAAGGAGCGGTCCATCACACTGTGTTCTAGCGCTTGGATGGCGTGGGTGTAGTGGATTACGAGGTCGGTTCCCTCGGGAGAAACTCCGCTGTGGAGAATTCGGTGGCCGTGCATATGGGCGATTCTGCGGGCGAGGGTGCTCTTGCCGACACCGTCACAACCTTCGAGGATGATCAGCCGATGGTGTGCTGCCCATGTCAAGGTCGGGCCGGTCATCGTGACGGCATCTCGGTGGCGAGTTCTGCCGGGCCGGCGATGCGTTGGATCGCGTAGTGGACCATCAGGTTGCGAGTGTTGGGTTCGCGCCCGTGGGCAAAGGTCCACCAGCCGGGAGGATTCATGGTGTAGACGGGGCGTTTCAGCGCCGTGTACATCCCTGCGATGAGGGCGGCTCCGGGCGGTGTCTCTGGCCCGCGCACATCGACCAGGGCCGCGTGGCAGCGTTGCGCCTCACTCCAATCGGTGCGGGCGGCTGCGGGCACATCAGTGGTGACCTGTAGACGGGCTGCGGTGTAGGTGGACCATCCGTGCTGCTGAAGTGCGCGCACGCTTTCCTGCCATCTCGGGTCATGAATGTAGGGGGAGGGTTCGATGTAGAGCCGCGGGGGCGTAGTCGGCGGTGAGGCCAACGGGGCGGGAGAGGCGGTGTCGAGGAGTGCGGCGGTTGCGCGCGGGCCCAGTCGGTCGATGAGGTCGTGGTTTTGCTGGGCGAAGGCGGTTAGCCGGTTTTTCGCTGTGTGGTAGTTCCCGGCGGGGAGGCGGTGGGCGCGAACAATCTGTTGTGCCACAACGTCGATGAGGGGGTCGGGGAACGTGGAGACCGAATTGTGAGCGGTCGGTCCGTAGGTTTGGAAATCGGTGGTGGCCACGACGATGGGAACCGCGCGAGCGGCAGCGTAGCCGATTTCCATGCAGACCCCGTCATCCAGGCTTGGGCCGTGGAGCAGAGCCAGCAGGCCGTCGGCGCGGTCGAGACGTTGGCGGTCGAGATCGTAGAGCAGTTGTCCTTTGGTATCGGCAACGAGCGCGTCTTCGTCGGTGTCGCAGAAAGGGAGAAAGACCGTGTCACTACCGACGTATTGGGCTAGATGGTCGGCGATACGGGCGGCCAGTGCGCGGTCGTGGGCTGCGAATAACCGATGAGCCAGGTAATACAGCGGCACCGGGGCGCCTCCTTACGGCTGTGCGAGAGGGTATGTGGTGGTGAGCGATGCGGTGGCTGCGTTGACTGCCTGCTCTAATGCGGTGCCATCGTCAGCGCTGTTGAGGCGGTGGGCGAGGAAGGTCCCGGCGAGTGTGTCTCCTGCTCCGGTGACTTCAGCCGGATCTGTGGTAGGAGGAGGGAGTTCTCGTGCTGCGGTGCGGCCGTGGCGCAGGAGCACCACGTGCCGCGGCCCATCGGTCACGAGAAGCCGGGGCAAAGTGTGCAGATTGACGTAGGCGCGCAGGATGGCGAACTCGTCGGCGTTGACGAAGATGGTGTCGGCATGGGGCAGGAACGTGGCGGTTGCAGGTATAATCCGGCGTGCGCTGGCGATGTGGAAGTCGACGGAGAACGGTGTTGCTGTCCATACGAGTTGCTGTAAGACCTGTCCCGCGTCGAGGGGACGACGGCAGCTCACATGGTGGAAACCGCGGGCGTTCAGGTTCTGTAGGGCGTGTTCGGTCAGCGCCTCGGCCACGCCGGGATAGGTTGTGGTTTGTCGAAGTGTCCCGCTGCTGTCGTAGGTGAGGGTGAAGGAACAGGACAGGCCTGGGGCGATGTGAAGCAGGCTCCAGTCGATTCCGTTGAACCGAGGGTCGTGGGGAAGGTCAGCAAGGTCACTGCCGATGACAGATATCGGGGCTGCTGGGACTCCGGCGGTAGTGGCGGCAGCGGCGATATATAACGCGGAGCCGCCGAGAAGAAGTCGGCTTTGGTTTGGGTAGGTGACACGGTCGCGGGAGATGTTGCCGATGACACCGACCACGCACAGTTCTCCTCACGTGCGAGAACAGGAGCAATCCACTGCTGTCGGGCACAGAGGGCGTCGGGGACACAGTCGTGAATTCGCCCGGTTAAGGAAAGCCCGTTTGAAATAGATCAGAACCAAATGGGTGAACCAAGTGGGTGGTGTATCCGAGGGAATCGTGACGGCATAGCCCAGCTCATCAGCCACTTTCCGGATAGCTACACCGTGACGCACAGTGGCTTGCTGGAGAACAAGGCGCATCTCCTCGTGCGCGATCGAACCACGGGAAAGCGACAGACCTAAGCAAGGGGCCAGGTGGGTGACCATGCCTGAATCCACCGGAATAATCCCGCAGTGGTAGTCGCGGGAGTAGAGGACGGCACATTGCGCGACCTTGTAGGAGGCGCCACGGACGTTACGAGCGAAGTCACCGATCAAACTGGTGGCGTCTGTGGTCAGAAGATTATGACCGCTTGCCGTACGGCTGTCCAGAAAGGTTCGTAGCGAACGTAGGTAATCCACACGAGCGCGTACCAGCCCCAAAGAGGCAACTATGGAGCTGAGTTGCTCATCAGGCAGGCCGGTAAGGCGATCCCACCCCAACTCCGCGGCTTTGTGGACCACAGTGCTGTAGGTCGAGACCATCGAATACGAGATACGGGAACTCCAACCGGCCGCGGCCATGCGCACGCGCCAATCCGCCACGCTGCGAGGCCACCATCGGTTGTCGTCGTGGTTGTCTTCGACCATCGCCTTGACTGCGGGCTGCGCGGCGGCTACCCGCACGAGTCGCGCGATCCGGTCGGTGATCTCCGTGGAGTCAGAGGGCGCGGGCATTCTGCTCTTCCAGACTGCGACGGGCGTGGGAAGCGATGGCGAGGTTGGACGACAGTACAGCGCGCCGGTACTGCTGGCACAAGGCGGGGATGAGGGACAGTGTGTGCCATCCGGTGCACGACAGCACCACTTGGTGGGCCTCTTCCATGGCCCGTTGCGGCAGGCGGGCGACCAAAGCGGCGATCTGCTCGGCGGCAAGTCCGCCATAGCCATCCTCGACGCCTAGACTCACGTGCGCCAGAACCGTGACTCCCTGTTCGGCAAATGCCGCCACCTCGATGTCGGCAATCTCATGAGGGTAGGGGGTCGCGAGAACGATCCTGGATGCCCGCTGCTGCTTCAAGGCGTCAAGAACAGCATCGAAGGCAGTGATGGTACTTGCGGTGGGCACCGGTCGTGGCTGCTGCGCGGTGAACCCGGCTGATGTGCAGGCCAAATACACGTGCCGCAGCGGAAGAGGGCTGAGCTGGTCCAAAGCATCAGGGAGAGCCTCACGCAGCCCGTCGAGGAAGCCGGTGTCCAGCGCGGTCTGTCGCCCAGCCGGCATCAAACGCGCGGTGTGCCAGACAACGTCAGTGGCCAGACGGGGGAGTTCTTCCTCCACTGCCGTGTTCGCCCACGGCACCAGGAGCCCGGCACGGAGCGTCCCATGCCTTTCATGCGGCATCGGTGACCCGTTCGCCGTAGATGACACGAGGGGCGTGCTCGGCCACGCGCATGTCGGCAGAGCTAAACAAGGGGCGAGTCTGTCCACGCTCGATTACCTGGATCGGATACGAACCGAGCCTGCGATGCCATGTTCCACGTGAGGTCACGAAGAAGGAGTGCAGCCCGTGGAGGATGCGGCCACGAGGGTAGACACGTTCTTTCATTGGCCGGTCGTAAACCTCGTCAAGGTCGGCCTTCCACGTGGCGAAATGCTCTGCTGACGGAGGGGGCTCAGCTTCGCTCAACGCTGCCAACGGGGTGTTGGGGTAGACGCGGGCCTGCCGGACGTTGAGCCTATGGCACAGCATCCCCTCTTGGAGGATTTGGTCGAGCCCGGTCAGGTTATGCAGGTGCGTGCGATGGGTCTCTCCAGGGAGCCCGTAGATGATGTTCAGCCCAGGAAGCAGGATCGGAAACCCGTCTGGCCCTGGTCGGGCACCGGCCTCGTTAACGTGCTCCACTGCGCGCATCAGCACCTGCGGGGTACAGGTCAAAGCATTGCGTTCGATCACCACTGGGTCGAAGGACTCGATTCCCATCGGAGCGCAGTTGCCCTCGGTGCAGTATCGAGCGACCAAACGGGCGATTCTGGCGCCCGAGGGGCTGGCCACTGCCAGTGGATCAGCGTTGTCGATGTGCAGAACCTCCAGGTCGGGACACCTTTCGCGAATTCCCGCAAGCAGGCGCTCGATCTGCTCGGCGTCACGGTTGAAGTAGGAGAAGAAGCAGGTTTGCTGGCCCAAGCGGAAGTGGCGCACTCCCGCGGAGTAAAGCTCCTCCACTTCTGCCACGACGTCGTCAACGGTCCGGAAAACCACCGCTGCGCTCTTGGCCGGCTCGTTGCAAAATGAACAAAACTGGCGTCGAGTGCACCCCCGGTACAGTTCGATCTCGGCTATCGGGGTCCAGGCAATTTGTTCCATCAAGCCGGTGAACCCGGCCCGGTCTTCAGCGAGCCGTGTGTAGTCCGCCGGAGAGCGGCTTCCCATGACTACATCCCCGGAAGTGACGGTGTGGGTGTGAATCGCATCGAATAGCCCGGCGAAACGGTGTGGCTCCTGGGCGAGGTGGGAGGCCAGCGGCCCGAGTAAAACTCGGCGTCCGCGCGCGCATGACAGTGCCCTGATGATCTCTTCCGGGGAACCGTTCACCGCATGTAGGTGCACCGAAGGCACCGCGTCCCCTGCGATCACCACCACCATGGCCGCATCCCTCAGCAGCTTCAGTGACTGCTCGCGGTTGACGGTCGCCGAGTATGTTCGAGCGTCGGTCAGCGGTGCCTCCAAGGTGCTCTCCTCTTCTTGAAGGCACCAACGCACATCGTCAATGGTCAGATACCGAACCTTGGCCTTGGGATATGCCCTGCTTACAGCACTGAACGCCAAGCGGGCATACGACGAGAGGTACGGCGGAACACCCAGCCCGCTCGGCTCCACCGTGTAACAGTCAAGGATTACGACCGTCGTCATCTCACCTTCTCACCGGGAGCCCCGCCCCTGAGAGCTACGGCATCCCAAGTCGGCTGATCTTTCTGAGCCCGCAGTAAAGAAGCCCTTAGGGATGTTCTTCCCTGCTTTCGACAACGAGTCTCTCCGTAACCTCACCTGTGTTCCATGCAATGGTTTGAAGATCGCCATTCAAGTGCTTGAAACCCACCCCCAACAGGAGAAACCGAGGGATGACATGCTGAAAACGCTGCCATGGAACAAAATGCGGATACATGCCAAAAGCGGCTTAGTGATATCCAGAAATAGGCGGAATTTGAGGCAGGGCCTTCAGCGCCGGCTATCAACAGCACACGCACCGATGGCCTCAGCCTGTCCTACTTCCGAACTGGCGCATCGTTCGGTTGGCGTCCTCAATGGTTGCGCTCCTCAGCCCCGGAGGGTGGCTGCCACAGGCGACCGAGGCCGCCCAGCAGTACGCCGCCGAGTTGGTTGCGATCCTCAGTCACCCCGGAGGGTGGCTGCCACACCAGGTGCGCGCCGTCGCCCGCGGCGCCGAGGACGTTGCGATCCTCAGTCACCCCGGAGGGTGGCTGCCACTTGGTGTGGGCTGGAGGCCGCGCCATCCGCGCAGGTTGCGATCCTCAGTCACCCCGGAGGGTGGCTGCCACGTCGCGCCACCCCACGTCGTAGGACAGGGGCGCGGAGTTGCGATCCTCAGTCACCCCGGAGGGTGGCTGCCACATGCGTTCTGGGGCACCGGCGACACCGAGACCAGCGGTTGCGATCCTCAGTCACCCCGGAGGGTGGCTGCCACCGGTCGCGACCGTCCGGCAGCACCTCAGCGCAGACGTTGCGATCCTCAGTCACCCCGGAGGGTGGCTGCCACGTCGAGGACGAGTTTGTGGGCGGCGGTGCCGAGGGTTGCGATCCTCAGTCACCCCGGAGGGTGGCTGCCACCGCCACACCAGCAGCCTGACCCTGCCCTGACATGACGTTGCGATCCTCAGTCACCCCGGAGGGTGGCTGCCACATGCGTTCTGGGGCACCGGCGACACCGAGACCAGCGGTTGCGATCCTCAGTCACCCCGGAGGGTGGCTGCCACTAGCGGCCCCACTGGCGCGACCACACCACCTCGCCGTTGCGATCCTCAGTCACCCCGGAGGGTGGCTGCCACCACAGCAGCCTCGCAAACCTCGCCGCATAGCAGATGTTGCGATCCTCAGTCACCCCGGAGGGTGGCTGCCACCACCGACGGCCCCGAAACCGTTGCGCCACCGCGAGAGTTGCGATCCTCAGTCACCCCGGAGGGTGGCTGCCACATCAGATGTTCGGCATGATCTCCTCAGCCGCCGAAGTTGCGATCCTCAGTCACCCCGGAGGGTGGCTGCCACCGCGCGGGCCTTTTCCGCTTCCGCCAGGAGCCGGTGTTGCGATCCTCAGTCACCCCGGAGGGTGGCTGCCACGGCTACGAGGAGCGGGGTGGCGCCTGAAGTGGCGCCGTTGCGATCCTCAGTCACCCCGGAGGGTGGCTGCCACAGCCGGCGCGGTCGGCGTCCACGATCTGATGTGCGACGTTGCGATCCTCAGTCACCCCGGAGGGTGGCTGCCACGGGTCACTTCGTTTTGCGGTCGAGCTCCGCTTGCGCGGTTGCGATCCTCAGTCACCCCGGAGGGTGGCTGCCACCATGCGCCGTCGTTGTCACCGCCGCTGGACAGCAGGGTTGCGATCCTCAGTCACCCCGGAGGGTGGCTGCCACCCTGACGGGCACGGGCCATGTCCCACCGCGACTCGTTGCGATCCTCAGTCACCCCGGAGGGTGGCTGCCACGCTGACTGAACAGGGAAAACTCCTGTGCCCAGAGTACAGAGAACCCCTACCCAGCAGCATTTCCTGCCTCCTTGTCCGTTTTGCGCTTGGGAACCTCCCGGGGAACCGATGATCGCTCCAGGTTCCTA
This sequence comes from Salinactinospora qingdaonensis, assembly GCF_039539445.1. Lineage (NCBI taxonomy): Bacteria > Bacillati > Actinomycetota > Actinomycetes > Streptosporangiales > Nocardiopsidaceae > Salinactinospora > Salinactinospora qingdaonensis. The sequence continues at coordinate 13,545 of NZ_BAABDD010000034.1, read as the reverse complement.
AGCACAAACGCCGCCCTATGGGAAACGCTTCTCCGAAGCTACCCCACGTCCCTCCTTCGCTTTGTCTGGAGGTAAAGGTTCTGGAACATTGGTTCGTACCAGGGTTGGCTGGAGGTTTTGACTGTACGTATGTCCTTGATCTCCACGCTGTGTCTGGGGATGCGGGGAGGCCCACCCAGGAGTTATATCCGCGTTGGCCGAAGCACGGGACGGCGGCTTCCACATGGCCAGATTATCGATGCGGGCGGGCTTATGGTGATTACGAACAGCGCGGTTGTGTACCTCGGACTTCTCGCGGAAGTCGACTGATCTCAACGTTCATGTGCCTGCTGTTGGAGACCACGGGCCAGGTTTTCTTCGCTTGTAGTCACCGCGGAAAAGAGGTCCTTGGCCAAGTCCTCGGCGATCCAGCCCTGCCGTAGGCCCGATCGGGCGATGATGCTGGCCAGAGCGGCGCGTTCTGTCTGGTCCGTTGCGGTTTCGCAGGCCGGGTGGTCGAGCAGGTGCGCGGCGCTGTCGGCGTCACCGTAGGCGAGTACTCGGCGAAGGACACGGCTTGCGATGTCTGCTCGCCGCTGGGTGCGCGTGTCGGTCAAGTCCAGGACACACAGCCCGAGGCGTGTATGGAAGGCGATGGGGGTGTCGGCTGGCAGGTCAAGGTAGGTGTCGACCATCGCGACGGCGGCCTGGTTGCTCTCGCGGTTGGCCTTGTGCAGACACAGGGTGCGCAGGCATGCGGCGACGGCCCTCTCCCACGCCTCAGAAGTTGTGCTGCTGTCGATCAGTGCTAGGGCGGCTTCGTGGGCGCCGGAGGTGGCGCGGCACAGGATGGCGACTTGGCGGCCGTCGAGCATGCGGCTACCGATGCCTTTGTGGCGTTCCAGGTGCTGTTTGACCTCGTTCCACCGACCCGCACGGGTCAGAGCGCGGGTGCCGTCGGCGAGTAGGACGGTCCATAGAAACCGGTGGATTTCCGGTAGGTCGGCTGGGTCGCGGAGGAACGTGTGAAAGTCGACGGTGCGATTGTCGATAGTGCGGGTGTTCTGGCTTGTGACGCCGCTGTGGATCTGGCGGAGAATGTGGTGGGCACGCATGCCGTCTCCGGCGCGGATCGCGAGTCGGGCGAGGTTGATGAGGGGTTGGAGCGCGAGTCGTGCCGTGTCCCCGGCCAGGGGTGCTGATCGCTGGAATAGGGTGAACTGGCGCCAGCACAGGCGGTGAGCGAGGGTGGGCAGGCCACAGTCGCTGGCGATGAGCGCCGCCTTGTTGTGGGCTTCGGCCGCCTGGGCGATGTGGCGGTAGGTCGTCGCGCCTGCGGTCGTCTGGGTCAGGTCGCGCAGTTCGCCTATGCGTTCGGCCAGCGCACGGCAGGCGGGTTTGTGCCTGGGCAGGAGGGGAAACCACTCGGAGGCTCGGTCAGCCGAATGCGGTGCTGTGGAGTGGATGCGGGTATGGAGCACAGGCCTCCTTCACGAGACGGACGTGGACGAAGGTGGCGGACCGAAGACGACCGTGGCGGCGGTGTGGGCGAGTCCTCCTTGGGTTGAGGTGGGCAGCCCGATGCGGTTGAAGTGGAACAGCACGTGATGGGCCAGCACCCCTCGAAGACCACGCTCGATCTCTCCGGTGTTGACGAGGGCACCTAAGGCGTAGCCAGCTTCTTCGAATGCGCGCAGCCATGGGGCATGGGGGCGTAGGGCTCCGGCGGTAGCCAGCTCTGTGCTTGAGCCGGTATCGACGGTCAGCAGGCGGTGCACAGTCCCGCTGGCGTTGTGGAGGGCGGTGGCCATGGTGGCTGTGGGAACGGGGCGGTGGTCGGCCACTCGTTTCCACACGTCGGCCTGTTCGTAGATGTCCTGGTTCGCCGCTCGCATCAGGGCGGTGGTCAGCAGCAGGGCGAGTTCGCGCCGCCCGAGCCGGCGGTCGGAGGTGGAGCCGGCCCCTGCTTCTGTGAGGTAGTGGAGGATGTGGCGGCTGTCGGTGTGAAAGAGCGCGTGAGCGATGCGCATGGCTGCGGGGCCGCCGAAGGCCATGGTCTCGGGTTCGTAGGTACCCTCCACCCAGGCGGTGATCGCCCCCCGGCTGGTGAGGTCGTCGAGAAGGGCACCGAGGAGTCGACGGTCGGCGCCGGGGCCGTGATAGCGCAGGCGCCACTGGGGTGACTTGCGGGTGAGGAACCACTGCTCGATGCGCCCTTCTGATTGCTCCTGATCGAGTGCCGGAAGCAGGGATCGGGCTGCCACGCTCTCGGCGATCTCCCGGTTGGGAAACGTGATCAGCGCTTGCGGCCACTCGCCGAGGGGATGGCTCATCAGTGGACTCCTCGTGGGGTCAGTCGATCAGAAGGCAGGTGTCCCAGCCGCTGATACTGCGGTGGGAGGCATGGGCCGACCGCAGGGCAAGAGCAATGCCGGCACGTCCGTCGAGCAGCCCCGCCCCGCCGGGAGGTTCCGGTAGCTTGCGCACAGCGTCGCGGGCGAGGGCGGCGAATAGTTCCCGTGCGTGGTGGGCGAGTTGTTCGTCGGAGTCGGCATCCCGCGCGGCGACGGCGGCGATGTGGGCCACGCCGGCTTTCCCGTGGCACAGCCCCACATCGGACAGGGCGTGGTGTTGCCGCAGGTCGGTGAAACAGCCCACCAGGGCCTTTTCGGCGATGCGTTGGCGTTGGCGGTCGCCGGTTGCCAGGGCGGCGAGCTGCTGGGCGCGGGCGATGCCGGCCGTCCCGTAGCACCAGGAGGGGCGGGCCGGCGTCGTCGGCAACGGGTCCTCGCCGCGGAGCTGGCCTCGGGTGATCCAGTAGGGCCACCACGGGCCGACTGGGTCGTCTTGACGCCACCGGTCCAACCATCCGCAGATCCGGTCGATGGCTTCCCGGTGCCCGCACACCGCGACTCCCTCACGTAGCGCGAGGGAGAGCAGCGCCAGAACCCCGCCGACGCCGTGAGCCATGCCGGTGTTGGCGTGGCCTTGGACGAAGCCGGGCGATAGACGGCCGCGCGGGCTGCCGGCGGCCCACCAGCCGGGCAGTACCTCCCCGTCATGGGTGACGGGTTCGCTCAACCGGACCAGGTAGGCAAGCACCTGGCGGGTGATGGCGGCGTGGGGATCACGGTTGAGCAGGTAGACGCCGATGCCGCACAGGCCGTGGATGGCGTCGAACTCGCCGACCCAGGGCAGGGCGCCTCGGTCGATGCGGGCGTGGGCTGTGGCGAGGCGTTGGCGTGTCAGGGTGGTGACGCTCGTGTCGAGACTGGTCAGCGCTCGATGGAGCTTGCCCGGGCGGTCCGCGGCGGCCCGGGTCGCAAACGCCACGGCGGGCACGCCATAGGAGAGGCCAGCGCTGGCCCCTGCACTGAGGCTGTTCTGGGTGGCCGCGGTGAGCCATGCGTGGGCGGGCGCCCAATCGGCGTCCCCGGCTCGGGCGCGTTCGATGTGCAGCAGGGCGACGCCGGCGGCTCCGTAGGCCAGTGACTGGGCCAGGCGTGCCTCCGCCTGGCCGGGTGGCGGGATCTCCAAGGTTGTTGCCAACCGGGTGTGTAGATCGACGGTGGTTCCGATGGTCACGATGCTCCTTGCAGCCGGCTCGTCCACCCAAGGGCCACGGCGCGCGCGAGGTGGGTACTGGCGCGTTCAGCCGCGGGATCGACTCCCGCCATCCGGACGTGGTGCAGGTGCAGGAGGTCGGGCAGGAGTTCAGTGAGGTCGGGGATGGTGATGGCGTAGTCGGCCAGCGCTTGGCTGCGCCGGTGCCACGCGCGTTGGACGGCTGCCCCGTTGTCGAGAGCGCCGACCTCGTGCCATCCCGTGTGGGGATCGGCCAGCCTCAAGGCTCTCTCCCGAAGCTCCCGGTCGGGTGGGGCCGGCGGGGTGTGCACCGGGTGGTCGATCAGCCATTGCAGTGCGGTCTCGGTGTCGCCGGTGGCTTGGCGGGCGATGTCGATCATGCTCGCGGCGGTGAGGGCATGGCGTTCGACCGGGCCGGTTGTGGCCAGTTGGGCCAGGGCAGCGGCCGAGTCTTCCGCGAAGACCCGTTCGGCGGCGGCCATGGCGGCGCCGTTGCCGAACCGGCCGTGCTCGGGGTGGTAGGTGGCGAACTGGAGGTCCTGGACCAGTCCTCGACGGCGCAGGCCGTCGAACCAGGCGGCGATGTCACGTGCGAGAGCGCCGAAGTCGGCTGAGTTGGACAACGCCACCCGCACCCGTAGGTGCGGGCTCGGGTCGCGGTAGCGCACGTACCACCACTGCGGATTGTGGGGCCATTGCGCGAGCAGACGCGGCAGATGGCGGGGCAGGATCTGGTCTTGGCGCTCCTCTGTCATGTACAGCTTGGCGTAGAGCCAGTCGCCGCCCCCGGGCAGGTGAGCCACGTGGCGGGTGGCGGTTTTGGCTCGCGTGATGGTGTGCGCTGGAGGTTCGGGGCGCGGTGCTCGGGTGGTGGCCAGGGGGACGACGATCTCGTGTGGGCGCCCGCCGAACCAGCCGAGGTCTTGGCGGGTGGGTGCTTCGCGTAGGGTCGCCTGCCCGTTGCGGTCGAGTTCGGTGCGCAGCAGGTGCCGGTGGGCGGGGGTGTCGAGGTTCAGGCGGAGCCGGCGGTCGCCGGCGCCCAGATGCACCGTCGAAGGAACGTCCCACCTGCTGCGCCAGGATTCCAGGGCAGCTTCCCATGCGTCGTTGGCAATCTCTGGCGGGGGCAGGTCGGTGCTGGACAGGCGCCATCGGGCAGGGGCCAGGACGGTGCGGCGGTACCGCAGGCGAGGGAGGTGAACCAGCTCGTCGGCGACACCCCAAGAGAACGGGGGGCAGGTGGCGCTGCCACCAGTGGGCAGCTCGGTCAAAAACCGCACGAGCGGGTGGGTGGTGCGCGTGGGTTCCACGGCGTTGAAGGTGATCGGTTCGACGACCCGGTCCCAGGCACGGGAGAGGAGCACGAGGCGGTCGCGGGTGGCCGTAACCGCCAAGTCGTCCGGGCCGACGACGTCGCTGCCAGCCGTGCGGTGCTCGGCTACGGACACCACACGCGGCAGGACTTGGGGGCTGCGTGCCACGTTCTCAGCCCGGGGGTACAGCGGAGCGGCCGAGACCTGTACCGGGAGGGCGCCGTGCGTCACCGTGGGCATGCTTCTGTAGGCGGCTGCCATACGGGCTCGGTCCCGACTCGGCAAGAGGTCCAGAAACCGTCCGGTCATGGTGCCCGCGGTCGGGGAAACGCCGGTGATCGCTAAGGTGAAGTCGCCGCGGGTCAGTTGGCCGTATGTCGATGCGTGCAGCCTGAACGTCAGTTCCAACTGCGGTGGGAAAGAGATGTCTGGCTGCGTCGCGGCCATCTGGCTCAGGCGGTCGTCGTCTACGACGATCTCCGTGCAGCGGTCGGCGGTGGCCTCTTGGGCCAGACGCAGGAGGTGTTCCTCCCGGGCAGACCGAGGTGGGGCCGGTGGTTCGGGCAGGCACGACCCCAGATAGCCGGCGGGATATCCCAGACCAGTGTCCGGGTTTGTGAGCTCCCGCAGGTCGACCACGGCGCCGAGCCCGTAGCGTTCCAGAAAGCGACGATGGTAATCGCGCCAGGTGGGCGCCCCGTGGGGCTGCGGAGTGAGGCGAGCCAGTGTCGTAGCTGCGTGCTCGATTTCGGTGACGACAGCGCGGGGGACGTCGACGGTGCAGTTCAGGGCGAGATCCACTGGGCTGGTGGCCGGCGGCAGGGTGGTGCGGCTTTGTGGCCCGGGCGCCGGTTTTCGCTCCCTGAACCGCACCGGGGGGTCGTCGCTTCGGCTGGGGCGGTGGCGGCGACCCAACTCGCTCAGCAGCGGCGATACCTCGGGCAACGCCGCCGCCCCGACGTTGGCCGCCTCACCAGCGACGTGGGCGAGCGGGTTTGTCACCGTCATCGGGGGCCGCACGTTCGTCAGCAGCAGGCCGCGTTCGACCAGGTCGGTCAGCATGCCAGTGATCACCGTTTCGGAGACCGCGGGGAATTCGGCGGCGACTGTGGCTGTCACGTGCCCGAATGTCACGGGAGTGGCGGCGGTGCGCAAAGCGGTGGCGACCGCGTGCGTGTAACGGACCGTGACCTCCTGCGGCGCCTCACCCGCGCTACGCCGGAGGGGACGCTGCAGCGGCAGGACAATCCGTTCGTCACGCACGACGGCGGTGTTGTTGGTGACCACCATCAGGTGGCTGCGCAGTCGGGGCTCGTCCTCCAAGCGTGCGATGACATCGTCCACCTCAGAGGTTTCCGCACGCGCCAGCACGCGATGGTCACCCTCCCAGCGCGGCGGAACCTCGGTGCCCAGGTGTGCCGGTGCCACGCCGGCAAAAAGACCGACCGGCGTGGGACGGGCGGTGGCACGCAGCAGGTAGCGCAGCACGGACAGCGTCACTCGACGCACACGCCGCGGTTCCTGCCGCTCTCCTCGCACCACTTTGCCGACCTGCCGGCCCAGCACGGGGCTTGTGTGCTCGACGGCCGCAGCGAAGTCGGCCTGCGACCACACGCGGCCCAACCACTGCCGCCGCTCCTCCACGCCGGCCTGTTCCAAATCCGGGCCCTCGACCCCCCATAGGTCCGGGGAATGCGCGCTCGCCCGCACGATCGCGGCGTCGACGCAACGGTACATTCACACCACCAACTTGCTGTCCCAAGAACCGCCGCCGGTGGCCGAACACACGATTCGGCCACCGGGTTTTTCGCGCTATACAGAGAGGATTCCGGAAAGTCAGGGGCAGGTATTACAGGCGCTCTCGCAGGTGTGCCCGCAGCCGTCGCCGGTTACTTGCAGGAGTTCATCAGCGGTCACTCCGCGTTCGATGGTGCTCACATCGAGATCGAATTCGCCCAGCGGCCCATCAGTCGGTGTTTCCATATGGTGTGGCTCCGTTTCTGTCAATTCCAGGAAACGTGGACGTGGGTGTGCTTTTTGGGGATGAGGCGATCGGCGTCGAGATCGAGCGGTGTGGTTCCGGCGGGATAGACCCGGATACGCGCCCCCGGGCCGTGGCAGTGGTCGCGGTACCAGGCGCGGATCAGCTCCGTATACTCCTCTGCGAGGTGGGCGGCATCGGGGCCGTAGGCATGTACCCCGAGTTCGAAGTGGTCACCGCCGCTGCGGCGTTTGATCCGGTAGGCGAACCCATCGTCGGAAACAGACGTCGGCGCCCCCCGCAGCGTCGTCGCCGAGACCACGTCACGTTGCACCGCACTGTGCGAGGCCGTCAACAGCCCGAAGGTCGGGATCATGGTGGCCAGGTACAGGTCGAGGTCGCCGATGTTGGTGAGCTCCACCCCCGTCCACTGCTCCAGACGGGGCATACCCAGCGCTGCCCGGAGTCGGTCGGCGTCGATCGGGGCGTCATCGTCGGTGCGCAGCACGACCTCGTCGCCGTCGATGGCGACCCGACGTTCGGTGTGGGCGCCGATGCCCTGGATGGGGACGAAGCCGCACAGGTGGTGCTGCCGGCTGACCAGATGATCGTCCTCGCGTTCGAACACCACCGAGCGCGTCGCGCCTCGCATGCGCAACGCAACGACGATCCTGCCATCGGCGGCGAGCTGGTCGATCCAGGCGGGTGGAATGTCCCAGGCGCCCACGGTGACGAGGATGCGGTCATAGGGCGCCGTGTCGGCGACTCCCTCCTCGGCGTCGCCAAGGCGCACGGACACGTCGTCGTAGCCGGTCTGGTGCAGGCAGGCCCGGGCGCGTTCGACCACCGCCGGGTCGATGTCAAGGGTGACGACCCGCCCGGTGGGGCCGACCAGTTCGCGGATCAAGGCCGCGTTGTAGCCGCCCGAGCCGATCTCCAGCACCCGCATGCCCGGCCGGATATCGGCTTGTTCCAGCATCGTCGCCTGGATGCTGGCCGCCGAGATCGCGCTGCGGGCCTGGCCCTGGTCGTCGTAGTCGGTGATCACCGGACTGTTGGCCGCGTAAGCGACCTCCAGGGACACCCCAGGAGTGAACCGATGCCGCTCCACCGAGCGGAACGCGCCTTCAACCCTGGCGTCAGTGAGCGCGGAAAGATCACGCAACTCCGTGATCATCGCCTCGCGCAACTCAGATACGGGAGAATTTTCGGCAGCCGCTTCGTCAGCACGGGTGTCAGAACCGTGCGCTGTATTCACGTTCTTCCTTTCCTGATTTTTTCGGATCGTCCGTTTCGATACACGGCGCGCGAGCAACGGCAAAGCATGCGACCCTGTTGGGCGCCCCGATCCGAGACGATCGTCGGCATCCGTCCCGCTTCGGAAACCCCAACCTGCAGACGTATTGATCTTCCTTGCCCACAGCGACCATGTCGTGGTCCCAAGTGTTCACCGGTGGGACAGCGGGGGCTATTACAAGCGGAATAATCACGCCGCTGAAGGGTGGTGGCCATAGTGACCTGCAGAAACTGCGGTCGTTCCCGTGAGGGGACAATCAGGCGTATACGCACCTGCGTGTGCATCCCCCAGGACTTCTGGCAACAGCCGGACACAGCTCGGGCAGCCAGCAACTTGGACCTGGTCACCATCGTGCAGTTGCTGCGGTCTCGCGCCCGTCTGACACAAGAGTCCATCGCGCGACTGATGGACATCTCCCAGGCAAGCGTGTCCAAGCTCGAATCCGGCCATCCGCTGCAAAACCTCAGCAAGGTGCGGCGCGGCCTCGAAGGACTCGGAGTCAGCCAAGAGGGCACCGCGAGGGCTCACCTCCCCCCACGAAAAGGCAAGCAGCCGGCGGGAGTCGTGGACTCGCCCTTCCCCCTCGGCCACAGTGGCGAGGCCGAGAAGGACAGCCAGGGACGCTGGCTGCTGGCCGAGGCTGCCCACATCACCGTCGGCATCCTCGACACCGCCGAATCAGCCGACCAAAGCGCCGGTTGGCAACCGGCGGCGGTGCCCATCCCCGCCCAGGTCACCCACGTCGACGTCGACCATCTAGACGCCATGATCGCTACCCTGCGCGCCTCCGACTACCGTTTCGGCGGCGGTGTCACGAAAGACGCGGTGGATGCCTACGTGCAACGAGCCCACCACTACCTACAGCAAGACCACGCCAGCGACGTCGCCCGTCGGCTGCGGATGACGCTCGCGGACCTGCACAACCTGGCAGGATGGGTCGATTTCGACATCGGCTCCCACCCCACCGCCCGCCACCACTTCGCCCTCGCCCTACGGGCCGCCAAGCAAGCCAACGCTCCGTCGCTTTCGGCCACCATCCTCTACCGCATGGGACGGCTGCACCTCCACCTTGGCCTCACCGAGGACGCCCTGAAGTTCTTCCAGCTTGGACAACTGGAGGCACAAGCTTCCACCTGCCACCTGACCGTTGCACTGCTGTGCGCCAACGAAGCGTGGGCCCATGCCCTACTCGACGAGGAGACACGCTCCCAGCATTGCCTCGACCGCGCCCAGGACAGCTTCGCCCGAGCCGACCACAACCACGCCCCACACTGGGTCCAGTTCTTCGGCGAGGCCGACCTGCTCGCCATGACGGGGGTGGCCAGCGCCTCCCTGCCCACCCAGTCTCCGCGCTCCTACACCCGCTCCACGGACAACCTGCACCGTGCACTATCACGCCGCGACGATGACATGAGTCGAAGCCGGGCCTTCGAACTCTCCGCCCTGGCCACCGCCCACCTCCGCAACGGCGACACCGACATCGGAGTCACGACGGGGCACCAGGCCGTCGATCTGGCATTGTCCCTGCGGTCAGGCCGAGTCGTAGACCGACTCGAACCCATCCGCACGGCCGCCGTAGCAACCCCAGGAGGCGAAGCACAAGATCTTGCCGAGCGCGTTGCTAACATTCGCCCGACATGAGTGAATCCTCCGCCGCGCCGACCGCCGGCAAAGCGCTCACCGAACAACGGCTCCAAAACATCCTCGCGGCCATCTGCGAGCAGGCGAACCTGGACCCCACGGGCGCCGAGCTGATCAAGTTCACCAACAACGCCGCCTTCCGCCTCCCCCACCACCCGGTCGTGGTGCGCATCGCCGGATCGCGAACCGTACGAGAACGCATCACCACCGTCGTCCACGCCGCCCGCTGGTTCGCCGACCACGACATTCCCGCGGTGCGCCTGCTGGAAGGCGTCGACCAGCCCGTGTGCGTAGACGAGCACGCGGCCACCCTGTGGCACCACGTCCCCGCCACCGGACCAGCACCCACCGGCCAGGACCTGGGCGCCATCATCCGAAGCATCCACGCCCTCCCGGAACCACCGTTCGACCTCCCCCGGTGGAACCTTCTCGGCAAGATCCACACCCGCATCGACGACGCGACCGGTGTCCCCGCAGGCGACCTGGACTGGCTCCGAACCCGCTGCGAGGAACTGGAAGACGAACTCGCTGAACTGGACTACGCCCTCCCCGCGGGGGTCATCCACGGCGATCCGTTCCTGGGCAACCTCATCCCCGGCCCCAGCGGCCCGGTCATCTGCGACTTCGACGGCGTCAGCCACGGCCCCCGCGAATGGGACCTAACCCCGGCCGCAGTGGGCAAACTCCGCATGGACTACGCCACCGACGCCCACACTCCCCTGGCCAAAAGCTACGGCTTCGACGTCCTCACCTGGCCCGGCTTCGCCAGCCTACGACGACTGCGCGAACTCCAACTCGTGACCTCGGTCCTGCCCAACCTCGCAGAAGCCACCCCGAGGATTCGCAAACAATGGGAACACCGCTACCGCACCCTACGCGCCAACGACACCCACACCCGCTGGTCCCCCTATCGATAGGGGACGTCTGAAACCCAGCAAGCCAACCCCACAAACCGAGGCACACCCATCTCTTGATCGCGATCCTCAGCCACCCCGGAGGGTGACTGCCACGGCTGACCGAGCGCTACGCCGAAGACGAGATCCCCGTTGCGATCCTCAGCCACCCCGGAGGGTGACTGCCCTCCCGCAGCTAAGGCGGCGATCCGGGAACTTTACGTTGCGATCCTCAGCCACCCCGGAGGGTGACTGCCAGCTGACTGAGCAGGGAAAACACCGGTCCTCTGAGCACAAAGCCCCCTGACCCAGCAGCATTTCATCACTCCTTGTCCGTTTCGCGCTTGGGAACCTCCCCCGAATCCAATGACCACTCCAGGTTCCTAAGCACGAAACGTCGCCTCATAGGCAACGCTCCCTGACTCCGCTTGAAGCATTCGACCGTCTCGGCCAGCCACCAAGGAGAGTGTTTCCAAGGCTATGACTCCGCTGATCGTACCGATGAAGATGCGGATGCGCGTTCGAGAAAATTATGCACCTCACTTATCTGGCTAAACCGGACGAGGCGGTCGAGGACGACGCGGGCGCGTTGGCTGATCCGGTCGCTAGCGAGATCGGCGGAAAGGGTGAGCATGTGATCGGCGACGGCCACGGCCTGTTCGGGTTCATTAGCGTCGGCATAGGCCACGGCCAGCCACGACAGATACAACGCGAGTTCGCGGGCGTGAGTGGCGTCGTAGCGGTCGAGGGCTTCCGAGAGCAAAGGCACGGCGCGCAAAGGGCGGCGCAGTTCGGTGTAGACGCGAGCGTCCATGACCTTCAGTTCGGCATCGTTAACCCAGTAGGCCCACTCCGGCGCCTGATCGGAAGCGTCGGCGGCAAGGGCTTCGTGGGCGTGACTGAGGGCACGGATGGCTGCTTGGGCGTCACCGGCTTGGGCGTGGCTCCAGGCCAGACGGTCGAAAAACAGGGCGCGCGCTGTGGGATGGACGTGGGATCCGGCTTCGGTGAGGGCGGCGGTTGCTAATTCCACTGCCTGTTGAGGCTGGCCTGTATTGCTCCACTGGTAGGCCAGTGACCCCGCAATGTTTCCTGCGAGCGTGCTGTTTCCGGCTTGGCGGGCGGCGGTGAGTCCGAGGCGGTAGATGCGCTCGGCTTCGGTATGGCCGCCAGCGTCGCTGAGGATCCAGCCCACGATTTGGGCTAGCTCGGCGATCGCGGACAGGAGTGCTTGGCCGACCTCTTCAGTGTGGGTGCTGTGGTTGTAAAGGTGCAGGGCGGTGTTGAGTTCTCGGCGGGCGGGCTGGATCAAATCGCCTCCGGCCAGCACGTCGTCGGCCAGCCGTAGACCGTGTACTCGGGCGGTGAGGTCCTCGACCGTGCTTGCGCCAAGGCGTCGACCGGTTTTGGCAGCCAGCGGTTCGAGCGCATCTGCCGGGGGGAGCAGGCGAGAAAGTACTGAAGTGGGATCGTCGTCAGTGGAAGAAGCCTGGTTTTCCTCGCTGACGTTGGGGGCTTCGGCCACAGACTCGGGGACCAGGCGTGGGGCTTGCAGCGCTTCCAGGGCGGACCAGATTTTGGTGATGTTGGTGAGTTGGGTTTGTCCCGATTCCAGCATCGACACCATGCCGGGAGAAAGCCCCATCAGGCGGGCAAGCGCGCTTTGGGAGAGGTCACTGTAGCGACGCAGCAGCCCGATGAGCGCGGCCATGTCGAGCCGCGTCAGTGCCGCGATGGCCTCAGGGGACTGCCAAAACCCCTCCGGGATGCAGCCACACCGTGGCCGGTCACGCCCGCAATTTCGACACACCACTCCTCAATCTCCTCAGCCACGACTTTCAACTGTTTGAACGCCAATTCCTCAAGCCATTGTCTCGCACCGTAACCAGGACGAGCACGAGACTCGTTGGCATGCGAGATCACAGGCCCGGACAAGACCACGCGCCCCCTTCGCACGGAAACACAGAACAGCCGCGCAAGGTGAGGAGGCGAGGGTGACCACGTCATCGGCAGCCGTTGAAAGCGAAGAACTCGCCTGGCTTGTCTCGAACTTCGTGGGTGGGGTGTCGGGGGTTGAGCATGCGGTGGTGGTTTCCAGCGATGGGTTGTTGTTGACCGGTTCTCACGGGTTTGCGCGTGAGGCTGCTGAGCGGTTGAGCGCGATCGTCAGTGGGCTGCACAGCCTGGCCGCGGGGGCGGCCCGGTTGTTCGGCAAGGGCGGCTGTGAGCAGGTGATCGTGCGCATGGGCGGGGGTCATCTGGTGGTGATGGGCATCAGCGACGGCTCCCATCTGGCGGTGCTGGCCGGCGTGCAGGCTGATTTGAAGGTTGTGGCTTATCAGATGATGCGGCTGGTCGAAGACGCGGGGCACGCCCTGACACCGCAGGTGCGTGAGCACCTGCGGCAGCGAACCGAAGCCGGGGGCTCGGGGGCGGGGAGGTGAGCCTCGGAACGCTTCGCGGAGACAACGGCGGACGGATATGGGGGCGCGAGACGTCACCCGGCTGCGAGGGGGCGCTCGCGCTCGACGGTTGTAGTCCTGCTTCTTTTTCTTGCGTGTTGTTGACGGAAACGGAGATTCCAGTTATGGCCTCACCTGGTTGTGTCGGGTCACGAACCGCTTCGCGGTATGGGGGCGGGTTTGCGCGTGAGCCGGTGTTGGTGCATTCCCTTGTGGACCCGCTGGCCTCCCAGGCGAACCCGGGGCCGGTAGGGGTGGGCTCGGTGGTGCGTGGGGTGTGGGAGCGGGCGTGGCCGGGGGTGTCGGTGGTCGAGTTGGCGGTGGCGGTGGGGATGCCGTTGGGGGCGGTGTTGGTGGCGGTCCAGGAGTTGCTGGAGCAGCCCCGCGAGGGGGG
>NZ_BAABDD010000033.1:0-48355 GCF_039539445.1 Salinactinospora qingdaonensis | reverse complement strand
AGCCGTCGTGGTTGCCGGTTTGGTTGGAGGTCACGGCCGCGTTGGCGGTGCCGGGCAGCAGCGCGGTGGCCGTGGCCACCGAGACCGCCACGGCACAGACCCGCCCCAGGATCGACCTGGCACGGCTGCGTCGGTGGCTTTTGGGAAGTGCGGGGGCGTCGTTCATAGGTGTTTCCTCCTCGTGAAGGCCAACGGCGGCCGAGGGGGATACGGCCGCCGCACGTCGACCTCGGACAACGCGATTGGGGTGGCCGGTTGTCATGTGGTCGACGGTCGGAGGACCAGGTCACGGTCGGTGACCTGGATCGACGGTGGTTGTGTCTGTCGATGCCGAACAGTGTCTGTCTGGCTCTGTCGGGTTGTCAATGAATTCCGGAATATTTCGTAAACTACGAAAGTTTCAGGGATGTTCCGGCGCATGCTGTCCGGGCGTATTGGCGGAGGGTAGGCGGGCATCGGTCCCTCCGGCGACGTTGCTCGGGCAGTGTGATATGGGGGTGGGCGCTGGGGCGGCTAAAGCGGAGGCCGCTGTGTGTCGGCCTTGGGCAACGCGGGTGGGGTGGCCGGTTGTCATGTGGTCGACGGTCGGAGGACCAGGTCACGGTCGGTGACCTGGATCGACGGTGGTTGTGTCTGTCGATGCCGAACAGTGTCTGTCTGGCTCTGTCGGGTTGTCAATGAATTCCGGAAGGTTACGAGTAGATTAGAAAGTTTCGAGAGTTTTTCAGGGTGGGCTGTGTGGGGATACCAGTGGAGAGCAGCACTCGTGACGGATGGTGGCGGGCGCTTGTGTTGCTTGATGCGGGAGGCACTGCGGCGGGTGCGGCCGGCCGCGCGAGCAGTCAGGGGGGCTTCCGTGGCGGGAGGTCGTGCGATCCGGCGCGGCCGGGATAGCCGGAAGAAACCGACATGCGGCCAGTCCGCTACGTGGCGCAGTCAGCCGGACACACAGCAAGGTGGTGTCAACAAGAGCCCGAGGGGCGCTGCGGGAAGGAAGCCCTTGGCCTCTCCTCGGTTGTTGTTTTTTGAAAAGGGCGGCGAGAGCAGGCGGTGGGTGCCCCCGCAGGCTGCCGAGATCGCGCAGCGATCGAGGCACGAGCGAACGGGAGAACACGTCCCACGGCCCGACCCCAGCCGTTCAAAAACAACAACCTCGTGCCCGGCGTTACCTTAGGAGCCGGCTTTTCCGCGCCAAAGGAAAACGTTGGCGTGGTCGGGGCTCTTCAGGGGCGTTGCTCTCCGGGGCTACGGCTGAGGAGACCGTGGCAGGGACGGAGCCGCGTGGCCGCCGCTATTCGCTGGCTGAGGAGTGGGGAGAAGGGGCGGTCGCGGTACTGCCTCTGGGAACGAAACGGGCGGCGGGGGAGGTGCGGTCGGTGACAGGGACGCCGTCGATGTGCTCCAACAGGGACGCGGCCACCGAGACGCCGTACTGGTACACGTCGACGCTCATGGTGGTCAGCGGTGGGGAAGACAGCCGGCACAACGTGGAGTCGTCCCAGGCGACCAAGCTGAGCTGTTGCGGAACAGCGACCCCGCGCCCTGTGGCGGCGGCCAACCCGGCCACCGCCATCACGTCGTTGTCGTAGAGGATCGCCGTGGGCGGTTCCGCGCGTCGCAGCAGCTCCACCGTGCGGTCTGTGCCCGCCTCGTGGGAATAGTCGCCCTCCAGAACGATCGGTGACTCCAGGCCCACTTGGCGGCACGCCTCGACCAGCGCAGTGGTGCGCGCCCGCGTGTGCAGCAGGGTCATGGGGCCGCTCACGCGCGCCACGCGCCGGTGTCCGAGACTGATGAGCTGGGCCAGCGCCTCGCGCACAGGCGTGTCGTTATCGGTGGGCACCGCCGGCAGGGTGGGCTCGTCATCCCACGCGCCCACCAGCACGGCCGGCAGCCCCAATTCCGCCAGCACGGCCGGACGCCGATCACCGACGGTCAGGTTCACCACTGCGACCGCGTCCACCAGTTGCCGCTGGGTCCACCTACGGTAGGTGTCGATCTCGGCCTCGTGGTCCGTGACGACGTGCAGCAGCAGGGACATCCCACGTTCAGCCAGGCGTTCCTCGATCCCGCCGATGAACTCCATGAAGAACGGTTCGGCGCCCAGCAGCCGCACCGGCCGGGCCAGCACCAGCCCAACCACTCCCCCTGTGGTGGACCCAGACGCGCTCATCCGGTGCCGCCCCCTCCCTGGTGCAGATCGTTGGCGCAGCGCAGCACTTCCGGGCCGGTCAGCTCGGCCGGGTCCAGTTGTGCACCGGTGCGGACGGTGAACGAGTACGTCTCGCCGGCCAGCAGCGACACCAGCATCTCGTCGACCTCGGCGTCGGGTGCCACCCGGTCGGCCAAGACGGCCACATCACGCGCGAACGAGGTGGCTCGCACGTCGACCCGGTAGCCTTCGTCGACGGCGACGGCCTCGGCGGTAAGCGGGTCCGGGTCGTAGGCCAGATCGATGTCCTCGCTGAAGAGGTGCATGGCCCGCGTCTCGCGCGACGTCGCCACCAGCACCTCCTCTTTCGCCTCGCCCGAGAGCAGCCCCGGGTCGGCCAGCTCGACCCAGACCACGCTGCGGGGGGCCACGTCGACGTCGATCCTACCGGCGTGGACAAGGGTGCCGTCGAACCTTTGGCGGTGCAGCGTCACCTGCTCGCTCCAGGCCGTGTCGGTGTCGTTGACGGCCACCAGGGCCGGCCCGTTCTCCCTCGGCTGCACGGTCAACAGCCGAGGCGCGTAGGCGTGGCGTAGCCCGTACCACAGCGGTTTGGGACGCTCGTCGCCGTCGACGGCGGCCCAGGAGGTGACCGGCCAGCAGTCGTTGAGCTGCCACACGATCGCTCCGGCGGTGCGCGGCCACCAGGAGCGGAAGTGTTCGACCCCGAAGATGACGGCGCGGGCCTGATTGAGCTGGGTGGCCCAGTGCCAATCCCCGAACGCCTCAGGCACCGGCAGGTGGGGCGCCAGGCCGCGGTGGAGTTTACCGTTGCCGTCGTTGGCCTTCTGGTGCAGCAGGAACGCCGGCGAGGTGGGCGTCAGCGGCTCGTCGTGAATCCAGCGGGTCAGGGTCGCCCACGTGGGCGGCCCCTGGAAGCCGAACTCCGAGCAGAATCGCGGCACGTGCTCGCGGTAGGTGGTGTAGTCGCGTTGGTTCCACACCTGCCACTCGTGGCGGGTGCCGTGGTCGGCGTCGTTGGGGTGGCTCTGCTCGTCGGGGCTGTAGGGGCTACCGGTGGCGTAGAAGCGGGTCGGGTCGAGTTCAGCCACGACCCGCGGCAGCAGTTCGGTGTAGTAGCCCAGCCCCCACGTGCGGCCCGCCAGCGGCTCGCGCCACCCCCAGTCGGCGAAGCCCCACAGGTTCTCGTTGTTGCCGTTCCACAGCGCCAGCGATGCCCGCGAGACCAGCCGTGCGACGTTCTCCCGGGCTTCGGCCTCGATCTCGCTGCGTAGCGGCTCCTCCTCGGGGTAGGCGGCGCAGGCGAAGGGGAAGTCCTGCCACACGAGCATGCCGCGCTCGTCGCAGACGTCGTAGAAGTCGTCGGTCTCGTAGATCCCGCCGCCCCAGACCCGCAACATGTTCATGTGGGCGCCCAGGGCTTGGTCGACGCGGCGGGCCAGGCGTTCCCGCGTGATGCGGGTGAGGAAATGGTCGTCGGGAATCCAGTTGGCGCCCTTAACGAAGATGGGGGTGCCGTTGACCATCACCGTGAAAGGGGTTCCGATCTCGTCAGGGGTGGTATCCACGGTGATGGTACGGAACCCCACCCGGCGCGAGGCGGAGTCGAGGGGCCGGCCGTCGGGGCGGGCAAGCATGACCTCCAGGTCGTACAGCGGCTGCTCCCCGTAGCCCGCCGGCCACCACAGCCGCACGTCGGACACGTCAAGGACGAGGACGGCCGTACTGTGGTCCTGCGGCACGGTCACGCGCGCCTCGCGCCCGGCCACCGTCGCGCTGATCACCAGTTCGGTGTCGGCGGTGGTGCCGGCGCGCTCGATCTCGGCGCGTACCTCGACCCGGCCGGAACCGTCGTCGTTGACCGTGACCAGCGGTCGCACCTGCCCCAGCCGGGCAGTGCGCCAGCGCTCCAGACGCACCGGCTTCCAGATGCCCGCCGTCTGTAGGTCCGGCCCCCAGTCCCAGCCGAAGCTACAGGCCATCTTGCGGATCATGTTGAACGGGTGCGGGTAGGAGTGGGGCCGCGCTCCCAGTTGTTCTTCGACCTCTTCGGCGTAGGCCAGCGCCGAGCGAAACGACACGGTCAACTCGTTGGTGCCACCGCGCAGCAGGTCGCCTACGTTGAAGCGGTACCCGCGGTGCATGTTGGCGGTCGTGCCCACCGGCTGGCCGTTGAGTTCGACGGTGGCCACGGTGTCCAGGCCGTCAAAGGCCAGATCGATACGCTCGTCGGCCATGGCTTCCTCGGCCTCGAAGGTGAGGGTGTAGCGCCAGTCAGTGCGGTGGGTCCAGGCGAGTTCGGCCTCGGCTTGGTCGAGGTAGGGATCGGGGATCAGACCGGCCGCCAGCAGGTCCAGGTGGGCGCTGCCCGGGACCGTGGCGGGCACATGGCGACCGGCCACATGCTCGGGCACCGGCCCCGCGGTCGCCGCCACGTGCCAGCCGTCGTGCAGGGTCTGACGGATCATCCGCAATCACTCCAAGGATCGGGCCGCGCGCCGGTGGAGGCGCCCAGAAGAAGCCGGGCAGGAAAATCTTTTTCCACGTCAAACAGCGTTTTAGATTCTTACGTAGCCGAATAAAGTAAGTCAACCAGTGTTCGCGTCCAACGACGAAGGTGGGAACGACGGGGAAAGGCCGTGGAAGGGCCGTGATCGCCACGAGAATCCCCGCCGGGCGCTGTTCGGCGTCCAGATCGGCCCGACTGGTCACGGCCACCCGGACCGGCTGCCGGCGGGCAAGCGTGCATTACCATCACGGGCGCCAGAGCCAACGATCCTGGGCGGAGGTTCCACAGTGAGTGGGCCGGTACGAGCCATCCCGCATGCGAGCAGCAGATCGGCCGTGCTCGACGTGATCCGCGCCGCGGGCACCATCAGCAGGGCCGGACTCATCGAGGCCACCGGCTTCACCGGCGCAACCATCTCCACTGTCGTCCGCCGCCTCATCGAGGACGGACTCGTCAGGGAGACCGGGCGCGCCGAGTCCACCGGCGGAAAACCCCGCGTGCTGCTCCAGCTCAACCAGTCCGCCTGCTACGCGGTCGGCGTCCACCTCGACCACGCCGGCATCGCCTACGTCCTCACCGACCTCGCCGGCTCGGTCGTGGCCCGCATGACCCGCGCCGGCGTGGGCGAAGACGAACCCCCCGCCGTCGTGACCCGTATCGCCGAAGAGGTGCGCTCCCTCATCGAGGGAGCCGGCATCGACACCGACCGCCTGCTGGGGCTGGGGCTAGTGGCTCCCGGCCCGCTCAGTGCGGTGGGCGGCATGCGGCTCACCCCGCCCTCCATGCGCCACTGGGAGGACTTTCCCCTCGATCACGCGCTACAGCAGGCCACGGGGCTGCCCGTCGTGCTCGACAACGACGCCACCGCCGCCGCTCTCGGCGAGTACTGGTCCGGGGCGGTCACCGGCACCTCCAGCTTCGCCGCCGTCTACATGTACACCGGTATCGGCACCGGCCTGCTGATCAACGGGATCACCTACGCTGGCTCCAGCGGAAACGCCGGCGAGATCGGACACGTCTGTCTCGACACGGCCGGCCCCCACTGCTGGTGTGGGGCGCGGGGATGTACTGAGAGCCTCGCCGGGCCGGCCGCCGTGGTGGCTGCCGCGCGCGAGGACGCCCAGCTTGTCCGCGCCGCCGGGCTGAGCGACGCCCACCGTCCACCCTCGCTCGCGGCGGAGTTCGCGGCGATCGCCCGCGCCGCACGTCGTGGCGAACCGGCCGCCCACGCCCTCCTGGAGCGCTCGGCACGCTACCTGGCGGTGGCCGCGCGCACGCTGGCCAACCTCATGGATCTGGAACTGCTCGTGCTCACCGGTCCCAGCCTGGCGATGGCCGACTCCATCTACCTGCCCGCGATCCAGGAAGAACTCGACCGTACCTTCTTCGCCCGCGCCGCCCACCCGGTCACCGTCCGTCTTTCCAGCCTGGCGGCCACCGCTCCCGCCATCGGTGCGGCGACCATGGTGCTGCAAAGCGAGCTGGTGCCGCTGCACCAAGGGCTGCGGCTGCCGGACAATCTCGCGGCTGCGGCCGAGGAGAGCAGTAGCCGCGTCTCAGGTTGAGCGGCTGTGGCCGGGGACACACCTAGGCACGGCACGAACCCTGCACGCCGTCGCCGTGCTGCCGCTGGTGCCGACAAATGCGCGCGAGCACTTCTTCGCAGGGCCTACACTGTTAGTAGACCTACGGCAGCACGAGGCTGCGGAGTTTCGGCTTCCGAACGTCACCGGGATTTTGACCGGGTTGGTGACCTTCGGTAGCCTTAAACTTCGTGCCCGCGCGTCAGCGGGTCAGAACGTGTGCGCTTCGACGCCGCGATGAGCGTGAGCCGCACGTGACACCTTCTCTCACGGCGACCAGCTAGTTGGGTCGGATGAATGTGTTCTCGCCCTGCTTGAGGCAGGCTGCGACACGCCCGACCCCGGGGGCGCGAGTAGGAAGGTAACACACCAGGTCGATACCGATAACGGCGAAGAGAACCGGCGTAGGTCACGAGGAAGTACGGAGACGCGGTGCCCACCATTCAGCAACTGGTCCGCAAGGGCCGCCAGGACAAGGTCACAAAAAACAAGACCCCGGCGCTGAAGGGGAGTCCGCAGCGTCGTGGCGTGTGCACACGTGTCTACACGACCACGCCCAAGAAGCCGAACTCCGCGCTGCGCAAGGTCGCCCGTGTGAGGCTCAGCAGCGGCATCGAGGTCACTGCCTATATCCCCGGTGTTGGCCACAACTTGCAGGAGCACTCCATCGTGCTCGTGCGTGGCGGCCGTGTGAAGGACTTGCCGGGCGTCCGTTACAAGGTGATCCGCGGCGCTTTGGACACCCAGGGCGTGCGCAATCGCAAACAGGCCCGCAGCCGCTACGGCACGAAGAAGGAGAAGTAACCATGCCCCGCAAGGGTCCCGCGCCGAAGCGTCAACTCATCAACGACCCTGTCTACGGTTCGCCGCTGGTCACCTCGCTGATCAACAAGGTGCTGCTCGACGGCAAGCGTTCCCTCGCCCAGAGCATTGTCTACAACGCTCTTGAAGGCGCCCAGGAGAAGACCGGCCAGGAGCCCCTCGTTGTTCTCAAGCGTGCGCTCGACAACGTGAAGCCCTCCCTTGAGGTGCGCAGCCGCCGGGTTGGTGGCGCCACCTACCAGGTACCGGTCGAGGTCCGTTCGTCGCGCAGCACCACATTGGCTCTTCGCTGGCTGGTGCAGTACTCCCGTCAGCGTCGCGAGAAGACCATGACCGAGCGTCTGCTCAACGAGCTGGTCGACGCCAGCAACGGCTTGGGTGCCAGCGTCAAGCGTCGCGAGGACACCCACAAGATGGCGGAGTCCAACCGGGCCTTCGCTCACTACCGCTGGTAATCCCTGCGGCTTTTTCGACACGAGAGACCGAGAGAAGACGAGCCACCATGGCCACCACTGCTCTTGACCTTGCCAAAGTCCGCAATATCGGGATCATGGCGCACATCGATGCGGGCAAGACCACGACGACTGAGCGCATCCTGTTCTACACCGGTGTGAACTACAAGCTCGGTGAGGTCCATGACGGCGCGGCCACCATGGACTGGATGCAGGAGGAGCAGCAGCGGGGCATCACCATCACCTCTGCTGCTACCACCACGCACTGGACCGACCACACCATCAACATCATCGACACGCCCGGCCACGTGGACTTCACGGTCGAGGTCGAGCGTTCGCTGCGCGTCCTTGACGGCGCGGTCGCCGTGTTCGACGGCAAGGAGGGCGTGGAGCCCCAGTCCGAGCAGGTGTGGCGCCAGGCCGACCGCTACAACGTGCCGCGGATCTGCTTCGTCAACAAGATGGACAAGGTCGGCGCGGAGTTCCAGCGCTGCGTCGACATGATGCGCGACCGCCTCGACACCACCCCCATGCCGGTCCAGTTGCCCATCGGCGCCGAGTCCGACTTCAAGGGTGTTATCGACCTCGTCTACATGAAGGCCTACGTCTGGAACTACGAGGCCGCCAAGGGCGAGATGTACGACACCATCGAGATCCCCGACACCCATCTCGACGCCGCCCGCGAGGGTCACGATCAGTTGATCGAGACGCTGGCCGAGGCCGACGACGAGATCATGGAGCTCTACCTGGAGGGCCAGGAGCCCACCGTCGAGCAGATCGTTCCGGCTATCCGCCGCGCCACCATCGCCGGCACCGCCGTGCCCGTGCTGTGCGGAACCGCGTTCAAGAACAAGGGCGTGCAGCCGCTGCTTGACGCGATCGTCTCCTACCTGCCCTCGCCTCTCGACGTCGAGTCGATCCAGGGTCACGACCCCAAGGACGAGTCCGAGGAGACCGCCCTCTCGCGCCGGCCCAGCGAGGAGGAACCGCTCTCCGCGCTGGTCTTCAAGATCATGAGCGACCCCCACCTGGGCAAGCTCACCTACCTGCGCGTCTACTCCGGTGTGCTGGAGACCGGTACACAGGTGCTCAACAGCGTCAAGGGGCGCAAGGAGCGCATCGGCAAGATCTACCGGATGCACGCCAACAAGCGTGAGGAGATCCAGCGAGTAGGGGCCGGCGACATCGTCGCCGTCATGGGGCTGAAGGACACCACCACTGGGGAGACGCTGTGTGACTCCTCCTCGCCCATCGTTTTGGAGTCCATGAGCTTCCCCGCCACGGTGATCGAGGTGGCCATCGAGCCCAAAACCAAGAGCGACCAGGAGAAGCTCTCCATCGCTATTCAGCGGCTCGCCGACGAGGACCCCTCGTTTAAGGTCTCCTCCGACGAGGAAACCGGTCAGACCGTCATCGCCGGTATGGGGGAGCTGCACCTGGAGGTCCTCGTCAACCGGATGCGTGACGAGTTCAAGGTCGAGGCCAACATCGGTCGACCCCAGGTCGCCTACCGCGAGACGATCCGCAAGAAGGTCGAGAAGGTCGAGTACACCCACAAGAAGCAGACGGGTGGCTCCGGTCAGTTTGGCCGTGTCGTCATCGATCTCGAACCGCTCGGGGGCGATGGCGCGGACGACAGCGCGGGCTACGAGTTCGTCAACAACATCACCGGTGGCCGTATCCCGCGGGAGTACATCCCGTCGGTCGACGCCGGTTGCCAAGAGGCCGCGGAATTCGGCATTCTCGCCGGCTATCCGCTCGTCGGCATCAAGGTGACGCTACAGGACGGCGCTTACCATGACGTCGACTCCTCCGAGCTGGCTTTCAAGGTGGCCGGTTCGATGGCCTTCAAGGACGCTGCCCGCAGGGCCAGCCCGGCCCTCCTGGAGCCGGTAATGGACGTCACGGTCACCACCCCTGAGGACTACATGGGGGATGTGATCGGTGACCTCAACAGCCGGCGCGGACACGTCCAGTCGATGGATGAGCGGGCCGGTACGCGCGTCATCAAGGCGCTCGTCCCGCTCTCCGAGATGTTCGGCTACGTGGGAGACCTGCGCAGCCGTACGCAGGGTCGGGCTCAGTTCAGCATGCAGTTCGACTCCTACGCGGAGGTGCCGTCCAACGTCGCCCAAGAGATCGTGGCGAAGGCGCGCGGCGAGTAACCGCGATACTCACCAGAAAGCTAGCAACCCGTACGCCACACGGCGTTAGACCAGTAGGAGAAATCCAGTGGCGAAGGCCAAGTTCGACCGGAACAAGCCGCACGTAAACATCGGCACCATCGGTCACATTGACCATGGCAAGACCACGCTGACGGCGGCGATCACGAAGGTGCTCCACGAGGCCCACCCGGAGCTCAACCCCTTCACGCCCTTCGAGGACATCGACAAGGCGCCGGAGGAGCGCGAGCGCGGTATCACGATTTCCATCGCGCACGTGGAGTACCAGACCGAGCACCGCCACTACGCGCACGTCGACTGCCCCGGTCACGCCGACTACGTCAAGAACATGATCACCGGTGCCGCCCAGATGGACGGCGCGATCCTGGTGGTCGCCGCCACCGACGGCCCCATGCCGCAGACCAAGGAGCACGTCATCCTGGCCCGCCAGGTTGCCGTGCCCTACATCGTCGTCGCTCTGAACAAGGCCGACATGGTCGACGACGACGAGATCTTCGAGCTCGTCGAGCTGGAGGTCCGCGAGCTGCTCAGCGAGTACGAGTTCCCCGGCGACGAGGTGCCCGTCATCCGCGTCTCCGCTCTCAAGGCCCTTGAAGGCGAGGAGACCTGGACCAACGCCATCCTCGAGCTGATGAACGCCTGCGACGACAACATCCCCGAGCCGCAGCGGGACGTTGACAAGCCGTTCCTGATGCCCATCGAGGATGTCTTCTCCATCACCGGTCGCGGCACGGTCGTCACCGGTCGGGTCGAGCGTGGTGTCATCAACGTCAACGAGACGGTCGACATCGTCGGCATCAAGGACACCAAGCAGACCACCACGGTCACCGGTGTTGAGATGTTCCGCAAGCTGCTCGACCAGGGGCAGGCCGGCGACAACGTCGGTCTGCTGCTGCGCGGCATCAAGCGCGAGGACGTCGAGCGTGGCCAGGTTGTCATCAAGCCTGGCACCACCACGCCGCACACCCAGTTCGAGGGTCAGGTCGTCATCCTGTCCAAGGACGAGGGTGGCCGCCACACGCCCTTCTTCAACAACTACCGGCCGCAGTTCTACTTCCGCACCACCGACGTCACCGGTGTCGTCACGCTGCCCGAGGGCACCGAGATGGTCATGCCCGGTGACAACACGTCGATGACGGTTGAGCTGATCCAGCCGGTCGCGATGGAAGAGGGCCTGAAGTTCGCCGTTCGCGAGGGCGGCCGGACCGTCGGCGCGGGCCAGGTCACGAAGATCATCAAGTAGCACGCGCTACTCCGGGCGGTCGAGCCCATAGCTCGGCCGCCCACTCCATGAACGACGTCATCTGGCTCTGTAGCGGCGATGCCACCTCAGGGGACACCCGCAGCGGTTTCTTAGATGAATAGAGCCTCAAGCGATAAAGGGCGACCCCCTTTGGGCACAGGGCCGGTCTCCGGCACCGCGCCTCTACGGACACTTAAGCGAAGGACGAAAAGGCCACCATGGCGGGACAGAAGATCCGCATTCGGCTCAAGGCCTATGACCACGAGGTCATCGACAGCTCGGCGCGCAAGATCGTCGAGACCGTGACGCGGACTGGCGCGCAGGTCGCCGGCCCGGTGCCGTTGCCGACGGAGAAGAACACGTACTGCGTTATCCGATCGCCGCACAAGTACAAGGACTCGCGCGAGCATTTCGAGATGCGTACGCACAAGCGGCTGATCGACATCATCGACCCGACGCCGAAAACCGTCGACTCGCTCATGCGACTCGATCTTCCGGCCGGCGTCGACATCGAGATCAAGCTTTAAGGACGCACTGACATGGCCACCAAACAGATCAAGGGAGTTCTGGGCGAGAAGCTCGGCATGACCCAGGTCTTCAACGACGAGGGCAGGATCGTGCCCGTGACGGTCCTGAAGGCCGGCCCGTGCGTCGTTTCGCGCGTCCGGACTCCGGAGACCGACGGCTACTCCGCCGTCCAGATCGGGTACGGAAACATCAACCCGCGCAAGGTGAACAAGCCGCTGGGGGACTACCTCCGCCGGCACGAGCTTCCCCTCCAGCGGCACTACGTCGAGGTCCGCACCGAGGACGCCAGCGAGTACACGCTGGGCCAAGAACTTACCGCCGACACCTTCGAGGCCGGCCAGCTCGTCGATGTCACGGGCAAGAGCAAGGGCAAGGGCTTCGCGGGCACCATGAAGCGCCACGGCTTCCACGGTCTGGGCGCCTCGCACGGTACGCACCGCAAGCACCGTTCGCCCGGCGCCATCGGCGGCTGCGCCACGCCCGGCCGCGTGTTCAAGGGCGTGCGGATGGCGGGGCGCATGGGTAACAAGCGCACCACCGTCCAGAACCTCCTCGTGCACTCGGTGGACGCCGAGAAGGGCCTCATCCTGGTCAAGGGTGCGGTTCCCGGCCCCAACGGCGGGCTGGTGCTCGTCCGCACCGCCGTGAAAGGGGACAACTAACCCATGTCGACGATCGAGGTCAAAAACCCCGACGGCACGGCCGGCCGGAGCGTTGAGCTCCCGGGCGAGATCTTCGCGCAGCAGGTGAACATCCCCCTGATGCACCAGGTCGTCATCGCCCAGCAGGCCGCGGGCCGGCAGGGGACCCACGCCACGAAGACGCGGGGCCAGGTGCGCGGCGGTGGCAAGAAGCCCTACCGCCAGAAGGGCACTGGTCGCGCTCGACAGGGCTCGATCCGCGCCCCCCAGTTCACCGGCGGCGGCACGGTCCACGGCCCTCAGCCGCGCGACTACACCCAGCGCACCCCGAAGAAGATGAAGGCCGCCGCCTTGCGTGGGGCCCTCTCCGACCGGGCCAACCACGGTCGCGTGCACGTGATCAGCGAGTTCCTCCCTGAGGACGTGACGACCAAGCGCACCCAGACCGCGCTGAAGGCGCTGCACCAGATCACCACGGCCCGCCGGGTTCTGGTGGTTCTGGCCCACGCCGACCAGCACAATCGTCTCGCGCTGCGCAACGTGCCCGAGGTCCACATTCTCAACGCGACTCAGGTGAACACCTACGACGTCCTCCGTTCCGACGACGTCATCTTCACTGAGAGCGGCTACGAGGAGTTCCTGGCCCACGCCGCGGGCGCGTCGAAGGGCAAGGAGGACGAGCAGTGAGGATTCCTGACCCTCGCGACATCATCATCGAGCCGGTGATCTCTGAGAAGAGCTACGGCCTGATGGACCAGAACAAGTACACCTTCCTCGTTCGCCCCACTGCCAACAAGACGCAGATCAAGCAGGCGATCGAGGAGATCTTTGAAGTGAAGGTCACGGGTGTCAACACGATCAACCGGCAGGGTAAGCGCAAGCGTACCCGGTTTGGTTACGGGAAGCGTCCCGACACCAAGCGAGCGATCGTGAGCCTGCGCGACGGCGACCGGATCGACATCTTCGGTGCCTGAGTCGCCCAATCGACCGTTTCACCTCATGAGCACGTAAGGAATGCGCGAAAAAGATGGGCATTCGTAAACGCAAGCCGACGACACCGGGTCGTCGCGGCTCCAGCGCGAGCACTTTTGTCGAGATCACGCGCTCGAAGCCGGAGAAGTCCCTTGTGCGTCCGCTGCACTCCAAGGGCGGGCGCAACACGCACGGCCGCATCACCGCCCGCCACCAGGGCGGCGGTCACAAGCGTGCCTACCGTGTGATCGATTTCCGGCGCCACGACAAGGACGGGGTCACCGCCAAGGTCGCCCACATCGAGTACGACCCCAACCGCACCGCACGTATCGCGCTGCTGCACTACATCGACGGCGAAAAGCGCTACATCCTCGCGCCCGCCGGTCTGAAGCAGGGCGACTACGTGGAGAACGGCCCGCAGGCCGACATCAAGCCCGGCAACTGCCTCCCGCTGCGCAACATCCCCACGGGTACGTTCGTGCACGCGGTCGAGCTCAAGCCGGGCGGCGGCGGCAAGCTGGGGCGTTCGGCCGGCTCACAGATCCAGCTTCTGGCCAAGGAGGGAGCCTACGCCACGCTGCGCATGCCCTCCGGTGAGATGCGCCAGGTCGAGGTCGTCTGCCGCGCCACCGTCGGTCAGGTGGGCAACGCCGAGCAGTCCAACATCAACTGGGGCAAGGCCGGCCGGATGCGGTGGAAGGGCAGGCGCCCGACCGTCCGCGGTGTGGTCATGAACCCGGTGGACCACCCGCTCGGCGGTGGTGAAGGTAAGAGCTCCGGTGGCCGCCACCCGGTGAGCCCCTGGGGTAAGCCCGAGGGGCGGACCCGCAAGCCGAACAAGAGCAGCGACCGGCTCATCGTGCGTCGGCGTAGCAAGAAGAAGCGGTAAGGAGCACGTCCGATGCCACGTAGTCTGAAAAAGGGCCCATTCGTCGATGACCACCTGTTGAAGAAGGTGGACGCGCAAAACGAGAAGGGCACCAAGAACGTCATCAAGACGTGGTCGCGCCGCTCCATGATCGTGCCGGAGATGATCGGTCACACGATCGCCGTCCACGACGGGCGCAAGCACGTCCCGGTGTTCATCTCCGAAACGATGGTCGGCCACAAGCTCGGCGAGTTCGCGCCCACGCGCACTTTCCGCAGCCACGTCAAGGAAGACCGCCGTAGCCGCCGTTAGCGGTTGCAAACAGTGAACAGCCGATACCCCACGGTGTGTGGGGGTGATTTCCGTGAGCGAGGGAAAAGCGATGGAAACGAGGGCTCGAGCACGGTATATCCGTGTCACGCCCCAAAAGGCCCGCCGTGTGGTGGACCTTATTCGCGGGCTGCCCGCTGACGAGGCACAGGCGGTGCTGCGGTTCGCGCCCCAAGCGGCCAGCGAACCGGTGGGCAAGGTGCTCGCGAGCGCCATCGCCAACGCCGAGCACAACAACAAGCTGGACCGCGAGACGCTGGTGGTCAGCCGCATCTGGGTGGACGAGGGTCCGACCCTGAAGCGCATCCGGCCGCGGGGCTTTGGCCGCGCCTTCCGGGTCACCAAGCGGACGTGCCACATCACGGTGGTCGTCGCGCCGCAGGAGACCGTCGCGGCGGGCACCTCGTCCAACAAGACGAAGGGAAGGACCCGATAGTGGGGCAGAAGATTAACCCGCACGGGTTCCGGCTCGGCATTACCACCGATTTCAAGAGCCGGTGGTACGCCGACAAGCTGTACAAGGACTACGTCAAAGAAGACGTGGCCATCCGCCGGATGCTCAACCGCGGGATGGAGCGCGCCGGAATCTCCAAGGTCGAGATCGAGCGCACTCGCGACCGCGTTCGCGTCGACATCCACACCGCCCGGCCGGGCATCGTCATCGGCCGTCGCGGTTCGGAGGCCGACCGCATCCGCGCCGACCTTGAGAAGCTGACCCGCAAGCAGGTGCAGCTCAACATTCTTGAGGTCAAGAACCCCGAGGTCGACGCGCAGCTTGTCGCCCAAGGGGTCGCGGAGCAGCTTTCCAGCCGGGTCGCGTTCCGGCGGGCGATGCGTAAGGCGATGCAGGCCGCGGTCAAGAACGGCGCCAAGGGTATCCGTATCCAGTGTGGCGGCCGTCTTGGTGGCGCCGAGATGTCGCGGTCGGAGTTCTACCGTGAGGGCCGCGTGCCGCTGCACACCCTCCGCGCCGACATCGACTACGGCTTCTTCGAGGCCAGGACCACGTTCGGCCGTATCGGCGTGAAGGTGTGGATCTACAAGGGCGACGCCCCGCAGACCCGCGCCGAGCGCGAGGCCGCTCAAGCCGCGCAGCGCTCTGCCGGCAACGCCGGCGGCGGTGGCGGCGGCGGTGGCGGTGGCCAGCGCCGGGAGCGTCCGCAGCGCCGTCGTCGTGGCGGCGGCGGTGGCGGCGGCCAGCAGCAGAGCGGCCAGCAGGCGAAGTCCACCTCGGCAGAGGCGACACAGACGGCTGGGTCCGCTTCCGACTCAGGTAACGAGGGGAGCTGACCGATGCTGATTCCCCGCAAGGTCAAGTACCGCAAACAGCACCACCCGGACCTCTCCGGCCGTGCCAAGGGCGGCACGAGGGTCAACTTCGGTGAGTACGGCATCCAGGCACTGGACGCCGCCTACGTCACCAACCGGCAGATCGAGGCGGCGCGTATCGCCATCACTCGCCACATCCGCCGTGGCGGAAAGGTCTGGATCAACATCTTCCCGGACCGTCCGCTGACCAAGAAGCCCGCGGAGACCCGTATGGGGTCCGGTAAGGGCTCCCCCGAGTGGTGGGTGGCTCCGGTCAAGCCCGGACGTGTGATGTTCGAGCTTTCCGGTGTGTCCGAGCCCGTGGCCAAGGAGGCCATGCGGCGGGCGATGCACAAGCTGCCCATGAGGTGCAAGTTCGTGAAGCGCGAAGTGGAGGCGTGATGGCAAAGTCCCTGACCGCCCAAGAGCTTCGGGACCAGAGTATGGACAGCCTGGTCACCAAGCTCAAGGAGGCGAAAGAGGAGCTGTTCAACCTCCGCTTCCAGGCCGCTACCGGGCAACTCGACAACCACGGTCGACTCCGTGTGGTCAAGCGTGACATCGCTCGGATTTACACGGTCATGCGCGAGCACGAGCTCGGCATCATGCCACTGGCCGGCGAGT
Organism: Salinactinospora qingdaonensis; assembly: GCF_039539445.1. Classification (NCBI taxonomy): domain Bacteria; kingdom Bacillati; phylum Actinomycetota; class Actinomycetes; order Streptosporangiales; family Nocardiopsidaceae; genus Salinactinospora; species Salinactinospora qingdaonensis. Next base: position 32,119 of record NZ_BAABDD010000033.1, on the reverse strand, counting down.
CGGCTGAGAAAACGAAGGAAGCGGCCGAATGAGCGAGACCAGGACACAAAGCTCCGAGCGCAACTACCGCAAGGTGCGCGAGGGCTACGTCGTCAGCGACAAGATGAACAAGACGGTCGTTGTCGAGGTGGAGGACCGCGTCAAGCACTCGCTGTACGGCAAGGTCATCCGCCGCACAACGAAGTACAAGGCCCACGACGAAGCGAACACCTGCGGTGTCGGTGACCGGGTCCAGCTCATGGAGACCCGGCCGCTGTCGGCGACCAAGCGCTGGCGCGTCGTGGAGATCCTGGAGAAGGCTAAGTAAGCCCCTGCCTTCCGGCGGCCGGGGGAGAGCGGCCAAGCCCGCGGGAGGAGCCCGCAGGCGACGCCCGATCCCCCGTCGGCCGCCATTTAGGGGGCATAGGGGCGCGACCACCTAGCGAGCGCGGGCAGTGAACCCGCGCGCATATATCAGGAGCAGACGTGATTCAGCAGGAGTCGCGACTCAAGGTCGCCGACAACACGGGGGCCAAGGAAATCTTGACCGTCCGTGTCCTCGGTGGCTCGGGTCGGCGCTACGCGGGCATCGGTGACACCATCGTGGCGACGGTGAAGACGGCCCTTCCCGGCGCGGGCGTGAAGAAAGGCGATATCGTCAAGGCCGTTGTCGTGCGCACCAGGAAGGAGCGCCGCCGGCCCGACGGCTCCTACATTCGCTTCGATGAGAACGCAGCCGTGCTCATCAGGGACACTGGAGACCCGCGAGGCACCCGTATCTTCGGGCCGGTCGGCCGCGAGCTGCGGGACAAGAGGTTCATGCGCATCATCTCGCTAGCGCCGGAGGTGCTTTAGGCGATGAAGATCAAGAAGGACGACGAGGTCGTCGTCATCGCCGGCAAAGACAAGGGTGCCACTGGGAAGGTCCTGCGAGCCCTTCCCAAGGAGCAGCGTGTCGTCGTCGAGGGCGTCAACCTCATCAAGAAGCACAAGAAAGCCAACCAGGCGAGCGGGCAGCAGGGCGAGGTCATCACTAGGGAAGCGCCCATCCACGTCAGCAACGTGGCGTTCCTGGAGGACGGCAAGCCCACCCGGATCGGTTACCGCTTTGAAGAAGACGGGACCAAGGTCCGGATCTCCCGCCGTACCGGTAAGGACATCTGATGACGGCCACAACTGAGACCACCGCTCCGCCGATTCCGCGGTTGAAGGAAAAGTACCGCTCGGAGATCATTCCGGCGCTGCGCGAGGAGTTCCGCTACGCCAACATCATGCAGGTCCCCGGTCTGACCAAGATCGCGGTCAACATGGGTGTTGGTGAGGCTACGCGCGATGCCAAGCTGATCCAGGGCGCCATCTCGGACCTGTCGGCCATCACCGGCCAAAAGCCCCGAGTGAACCGCGCCAAGAAGTCCGTTGCGCAGTTCAAGCTGCGTGAAGGACAGCCGATCGGCGCCAGTTGCACGCTGCGTGGTAACCGGATGTGGGAGTTCCTCGACCGGCTGCTCTCGTTGGCGCTGCCTCGGATTCGCGATTTCCGCGGGCTCTCCCCGAACCAGTTCGACGGCAACGGCAACTACACGTTCGGTCTGAACGAGCAGGTTATGTTCCACGAGATCAACCCTGACCAGATCGATCGGCAGCGCGGTATGGACATCACCGTCGTCACCACGGCCGCCACCGACGAGGAGGGCCGGTTCCTGCTCAGGCAGCTCGGCTTCCCGTTCAAGAGCGCCTAGGCGGGAACTCGGCACGTCACGTCCAGCAGGAGCCAGGGAGACGACAGAGATGGCGAAGAAATCACTGATCGCGAAGGCGAACCGGAAACAGAAGTTCGCGGTTCGCGCGTATACTCGATGCTCGCGGTGCGGCCGTTCGCGCGCCGTGTTCCGGAAGTTCGGCCTCTGCCGCATCTGCTTCCGCGACATGGCGCACCGGGGAGAGCTCCCGGGCATCGCCAAGTCGAGCTGGTAGACCCGAGCGGCGGCCTTTTCCCGGCCGCCCGCGGGGTCAAGCAGCGGCTGTAGCCAAGCGACAGCGGACGGATGACCACCATCGCGTCCAGCGGATAGACGAATGAACCGACCGGGCACCGTGCCGGCGCGACACGCGCGCCGCCTGTGCCCATGACCACGCCGTAGGTCCTAAAGGTCCTCTGTGTCCGAAGCGCAGGGGAACAGGCTCCCAGGGAGAGTCCTGGCCTTGGGGAAACCGCGGTGAGGAAGGGCCGATCGGCCATGACGATGACCGACCCGATCGCAGACATGCTCACCCGTCTGCGTAACGCGAATTCGGCGCATCACGATACCGTGACGATGCCGTATTCCAAGATCAAGGCGCACATCGCCGAGATCCTGCAACAGGAGGGCTACGTCCAGAGCTGGCGCTCCGAGGATGCGCAGGTCGGCAAGAGCCTTGTGGTGGACCTGAAGTACGGGCCCACTCGTGAGCGTTCGATCGCCGGTGTCCGCCGTGTCTCCAAGCCAGGCCTGCGCGTCTACGCAAAGAAGGACAACCTTCCGCGCGTCCTGGGTGGCCTTGGCGTGGCCATCATTTCGACGTCCGCCGGTCTGATGACCGACAAACAGGCCAAGAAGCGTGGCGTGGGCGGCGAAGTCCTCGCCTACGTCTGGTAAGGGAGAGATTTCAGCATGTCGCGAATCGGTCGACTGCCGATCTCGGTCCCCAAAGGCGTCGAAGTCACCATTGACGGGCAAGACGTCAAGGTCAAGGGGCCGAAAGGCGAACTCAGTCACACCATCGACGAGCCGATCACCATTTCATATGAGGACGGCGAGCTCCGGGTGATCCGCCCGAATGACCAGCCCGATGTGCGGTCGCTGCACGGCCTCACCCGCGCGCTGCTCGCCAACATCATTCAGGGCGTCTCCCAGGGGTACTCCAAGACGCTGGAGATCCACGGCGTCGGGTACCGCGTCCAGGCCCGGGGAGACAACCTGGAGTTCTCGCTGGGCTACAGCCACCCCATCACGGTGGAGCCGCCAGAGGGCATCACGTTCCGCGTGGAGCGCCCGACTCAGTTGGTGGTCGAGGGGATCGACAAGCAACTTGTGGGCCAGGTGGCAGCCAATATTCGCAACCTGCGCCGGCCCGATCCGTACAAGGCCAAGGGCGTGCGGTACCAAGGCGAACGCATCCGCCGCAAGGCCGGAAAGGCTGGTAAGTAAGCATGGCGAAGAGCACGACGCCTGTTCGCACGCGTTCCGGCTCACGCGCGGCTTCCCGGCTGCGGCGGCATGCGCGCATCCGCAAGAAGATTTCGGGGACCCCTTCACGTCCGCGTCTGGTCGTCACCCGGTCTTCCAAGCACATGTTTGCCCAGGTGGTGGACGACACCAAGGGGTTTACCCTGGTCTCGGCCAGCACCATGGAGGCACCCGTCCGCGCCCAAGATGCTCAAAAGACCGAGAAGTCGCAGCGGGTGGGCGAGTTGATCGCTCAGCGTGCAACGGAACGCGGCATCACGTCGGTCGTCTTTGACCGGGGCGGCTACAAGTACCACGGGCGTATCGCCGCGCTGGCTGACGGTGCGCGTTCCGGCGGGCTGGAGTTCTGACGTGATGACTCCGGCCAATGGCAAGACTAACGACGAGAAGAGGGACCACTGATGGCTGCATCTCCGCGGCGCGGCGCCGGTGGCGAGCGGCGTGATCGCCGTGACGATCGCCGCGGCGGCGCCGCAGACAAGGGTGTCTCCTACATCGAACGTGTGGTGACCATCAACCGGGTCGCCAAGGTTGTTAAGGGCGGTCGGCGCTTCAGCTTCACCGCTCTGGTCGTCGTGGGCGACGGCAACGGGATGGTCGGCGTCGGCTACGGCAAGGCCAAGGAAGTTCCCGCCGCTATCGCCAAGGGCGTCGAAGAGGCCAAGAAGAACTTCTTCAAGGTGCCTCGGATTCAGGGGACCATCACGCACAAGGTCGAGGGGCAGGACGCCGCTGGCATCGTCATGCTGCGTCCGGCCGCTCCGGGTACCGGTGTTATCGCGGGTGGCCCGGTTCGGGCCGTGCTGGAGTGCGCGGGCGTCCACGACGTGCTGACCAAGTCGCTCGGTTCGGCCAACCCGATTAACATCGTCCACGCGACGGTGGCCGGGCTCAAGGAGCTGAAGCGTCCTGAGGAGATCGCGGCTCGCCGCGGCCTGCCGATCGAGGATGTCGCACCGCCCGCCATGCTCCGGGCCCGCGCGGAAGCGAAGGCGGGAACGTAGACCATGGCGAAGCTGAAGATCACTCAAGTCCGATCCAAGATCGGCGGTAAGCAGAAGCAGCGTGACACGCTGCGTTCGCTCGGGCTGGGACGGATCGGCAAGTCCGTCCTGCGAGACAACCGCCCCGAGGTCCGCGGGCAGATCAACGTGGTCGCGCACCTCGTCTCCGTCGAGGAGGTCAGCGAATGAGCGAGTACACCCCCGACGAGCCCCTTAAGCTCCACCACCTGCGTCCCGCCAAGGGCGCTAACAAGGCCAAGACCCGCAAGGGTCGCGGCGAGGCCTCCAAGGGCAAGACCGCCGGCCGCGGTACCAAGGGAACGAAGGCACGCTCCACCGTTCCCGCCGGTTTCGAGGGTGGCCAACTCCCCTTGGTCCAGCGGGTCCCCAAGCTCAGGGGCTTCAGCAACGCACGGTTCAAGACTGTTTATGAAATCGTGAACCTCGACAAGCTGAGTGAGTTGTACCCGGAGGGTGGCGAGGTCACTGTCGAGGCGCTGATCGCCCGGCGGGTTGTTCACAAGAACAGGCCAGTGAAGATCCTGGGCACCGGCGAAATTTCGGTGCCCGTTCAGGTAAGCGCGCATGCGTTTTCCGCTTCGGCCCGCGAGAAGATCACCGCCGCCGGCGGTACGGTCACCGAGCTGTAGGGATTTTCGAAAAATTCCTGCTTCCCGTGAGGTCACAGGGCGCCCGTCAGGCCGATTCCCGAATTCGGGAACCTGCGGGCGCCTTTGTGCGTTCGCAAAGGGACGTATCGGGATGGCTCGGGCGTATCGGGACGCTTTGCCAGCGGTTCAGCGTCATAACGTGATCGTTGCATCGCCGTTCCGGTACATCTGGCGTATGGCTGCTAGGGTGCCATCTGCTGTAAGCTTCCGGGCTCACGTCGCCTCGTGAGCCACCAATCGACAACGATCCAGGACCGGCCGCGATGTCACGAATCGGTTCCGCCGCCGAAACCGTGCAGGAGGAGACGTGCTAGGTGCGTTCATCCGGGCGTTCCGCACGCCCGACCTGCGCAATAAGCTGCTGTTCACCATCTTCATTTTGACCATCTTCCGCCTGGGAGCGGTGATACCCGCACCGGGCGTCAATACCGCAGCGATCAAGCAGTGTGTGCAAGACGCACAGGCCGCTGATTCCTCCGGTATCTACTCGCTGGTCAACCTCTTCAGTGGTGGTGCCCTGCTCCAGCTTGCAGTATTCGCGTTGGGCATCATGCCCTACATCACCGCAAGCATCATCCTGAACCTGATGACGGTGGTGATCCCGCGGCTGGAGGCTCTGAAGAAGGAGGGCCAGGCGGGACAGGCCAAGATCACGCAATACACGCGGTACTTGACCGTGGCACTGGCGGTCCTGCAATCCACCAGTATCATCGCTCTGGCGCAAACCGGTCAGCTCTTCCAGACCGCCACCTGCCAGCCTTCGGACTACCTGCCCAACCAAGGGGTCGTCACCCTCGTCACGATGGTCTTCGTGATGACGGCCGGTACCTGCGTCATCATGTGGCTCGGGGAGCTCATCACCGAGCGTGGTGTCGGCAACGGCATGTCGCTGCTGATCTTCACGCAGGTCATCGCGGTCTTCCCCTCGTCGATTGGGCGGATCTGGCAGGAGCAGAGCAGTTGGGTCTTCGCGCTCATCTGCGCCGCCGGCCTGGTGCTTATCACCGGTGTGGTCTTCATGGAGCAGGCACAGCGCCGTATCCCGGTTCAGTACGCCAAGCGTATGGTCGGCCGGCGGATGTACGGCGGCAGTTCCACTTATATCCCCTTGAAGGTCAACCAAGCGGGCATTATCCCCGTGATTTTCGCCTCCTCGCTGCTGTACCTGCCACAGTTGGCTATCGGCCTCATCGGTCGCGACTCCGACAACCCCGTGGTCAACTTCCTGGCAACGTACTTCCCCGCCGACGGCGGTCACGCGGTCTACATGGCCACCTTCTTCCTCCTGATCGTGGGCTTCGCGTTCTTCTACGTCGCGATTACCTTCAACCCCACTGAAGTCGCCGACAACATGAAGAAGTACGGTGGATTCATCCCCAGTATCCGTCCTGGGCGTCCGACCGCCGAGTACTTGGACTACGTCCTCACTCGGCTGACGACTCCCGGGTCGCTGTATCTGGGGCTGATCGCTCTGCTGCCGATGCTGGCCTTGGGAGCTTCCGGGGCTGGGGGGAACTTCCCCTTCGGCGGCACGAGCATCCTAATTATGGTCGGTGTCGGGCTGGACACGGTGAAGCAGATCGAGAGTCACCTCCAGCAGCGAAACTACGAAGGTTTTCTGCGATAGTGCGTGCCGTATTGGTGGGCCCTCCGGGTGCCGGTAAGGGGACCCAGGCTCAGATCCTGGCGTCAGAGATGTCGATTCCCAAGGTGTCTACAGGCGACATCTTCCGTGCCAACGTCAGCGGGGGCACGGAGTTGGGCAAGCAGGCCAAGAGCTACATGGATCGGGGGGATCTCGTTCCCGACGAGGTCACCAACGCCATGGTTCGCGACCGCCTCGCTGAGTCCGATGCGCTGTCGGGCTTCCTGCTCGACGGCTTCCCCCGCAACGTGGCCCAAGCCGAGACCCTCGACAAGATGCTCGGGGACATGGGCAAGCGCCTCGACGTGGTGCTTGAGCTCAAGGTGGACGAGGAAGAGGTCGTCAAACGGCTGTCGGGGCGGCGGATCTGCCGCGACTGTGGCCGTGCGCAGCACGTTGACTACGACCCCCCGAAGGTGGCGGGCGTGTGCGACACGTGCGGCGGTGAGCTGTTCCAGCGTGAGGACGATCGAGAGGAGACCATTCGGCACCGTCTCGACGTCTACCACGAGCAGACCGCGCCTTTGGTGGCTTTCTACAGCGAGGCAGGTCTGCTCGCCACGATCGACGCCACGGGTGCCGTCGAAGATGTGACCGAGCGGGCGCTGACAGCGCTGCGCGCCACGTGATGGTTTTCTCGAAAACAAGAACTTCGGTTCAGGTCAAAACCGAGCCGGAGATCGCGAAGATGCGGGCGGCGGGCCAGATTGTGGCCCGCACGCTCGACACCCTCCGTTCGGCGGTACGGCCGGGGATAACCACCCTCGACCTCGACGCTATTGCTGAGCACTCCATCCGGGAAGCCGGAGCGGTCCCGTCCTTCAAGGGCTACTACGGCTTTCCCGGCTCCATCTGCGCCTCGGTCAACGAGGAAGTGGTCCACGGTATCCCGCGTAGCGACAAGGTGCTGCGTGAGGGCGACCTCATCTCCATCGACTGCGGCGCCATCCTCGACGGCTGGCACGGCGATTCCGCGATCACCGTGGCCGTGGGCGAGGTGACCGAGGAGGAACGCACCGCTATGCAGGTGTGCGAGCAGGCGATGTGGCAGGGCATCGCCGCCATGCTCCCCGGCAACCGGCTCGCCGACATCGGCCACGCCATCGAGAGCTACATCGACTCTCGCGGCAGCTACGGCAACGTGCACGAGTACGGCGGTCACGGCATCGGTACCGAGATGCACATGGAGCCGCACGTGCTCAACTACGCCACCCAGCGCAAGGGCATCCGGCTCGTACGGGGCATGTGCCTGGCGATCGAGCCCATGGTGAACCTGGGCCAGCGCCACGTGGCCCAGCTCGACGACGGCTGGACCGTGGTGACCCAAGACGGCCGCAAGTCGACGCACTTCGAGCATTCGGTAGCCATCACCGATGACGGACCGAGGGTGCTCACCGCCCGGGACGAGAACCTCGCCACCATCGCGGAACGGGGATGGCCCCACCCTGACGGGTGATGACGGGTGAGCCTCCCGTGCCGCTTGCCCGGTTCCACGGACAAAGACGCGCCGGTTAGCTCGGCTAGGATGGTGGTCGGCAGCAGTTCACGGTAGGTGCGCACACTCCTGGGCGGATGGTGAGGCCAATGTCGGAGCCTTCGGCTGAGATCCGCGCCGCTGATGCCGATCGCGACCGAGTCGCCCAACAACTACAGGAGCACTTTGCGCAGGGCCGCCTCGACAGCGAGGAACTCAGCAGTCGGATAGCGCGCGCCCACACAGCCCGCAGTATCCGTGAACTCGACCAACTCACGTCCGACCTGCCGGCGTGGGACCTCGCAGAGCTGCCCCGTGTCCCGGCTAAGAGCCGTAAGCCTCGCGGACTCGCCGTCTTGTCGCAGAACCCGGTGCTGCTGATCCCGTGGATGACGTGGGGCGGGGTCAACGCGCTGTGTTTCGCGATCTGGCTGCTGGCTATGGTGGGCAGCGGCGGCACGACCTATCCGTGGTTCTTGTGGGTTGCCGTACCCTGGGGAATCGTCATGGCCTTCATCACGCTCGGCACGGTGCTCGTCCGCCGCTCTGGGGAAGGTCTCGACGGGGGAGGCTGATCCGGAAACGTCTTTGGCGGCCCGGGTGTGGGCACTGTCCTCGATGCCTCTCAACACACGCTAAGATAGAAGAGCCCATACGCGGGCTGTTGGGTCAGTCTGCCTTCATTCGCGCCCGTTCATCGCGTTGGCGTATGCTATTGCAGTTGACCTGATCTTCCAGCGTGCCCATCTCTTACGGCGCGTTCCCAGGTGTTGTCGCCAATAGTGGCCGCGTTACCTCTGGGGGGCGGCTGGAGACGTGTTGGGTTGGTTTGAGTCAACTTAGTCGATGAACGAAGCGTGGAGGACATGGCAAAGAAAGACGGCGCCATCGAGATCGAGGGCTCCGTTATCGAGTCCCTACCCAACGCTATGTTCCGAGTGGAGCTCGACAACGGGCACAAGGTCCTTGCCCACATCAGCGGCAAGATGCGAATGCACTACATCCGCATTCTTCCCGACGACCGGGTCGTCGTTGAGCTGAGCCCGTACGACCTCACGCGCGGGCGCATCGTTTACCGCTACAAGTAGCCGCACTGCGTTGGCCGCCCGGTCACGGGCGTGGGTGCGGTGTCTACGAAGTCCGGAGCCACCATGAAGGTCAAGCCCAGCGTCAAGAAGATCTGTTCCAAGTGCAGGGTGATCCGCCGCAACGGCCGGATCATGGTCATCTGCTCTGATCCGCGGCACAAGCAGCGCCAAGGCTGATCCCATCTTCTTGACCGTACGATCCGGCGCGTACCCCTGTACAGGGGCAGCGAGCGCTTGTGACCTGTAAGTCACGCTAAGTCCCGTTCTCGATTCCCACGCGGCGCCTCGGGAATAACCCCCGGTCGGAGGCCGGGGCCTCGTCGATTGGGCGATGAGAGGAAAGAGAGCGGGAAAGACCTCCGCATAGCACGAAGGAGATCGCCCACATGGCACGTATTGCCGGCGTCGATCTCCCCCGCGACAAGCGGGTGGAGATCGCTCTCACCTATCTCTACGGGGTTGGCCACACGCGCGCCGTCGAAACCCTGCAAAATACGGGTGTCGACCCCTCGACCCGCGTGCACCAGCTCACCGAGGATCAGTTGATCAAGCTGCGCGACTGGATCGACGCCAACTATCAGGTCGAAGGTGACCTCCGTCGCGAGGTTCAGGCCGACATCCGGCGCAAGATGGAGATCGGTAGCTACCAAGGCATCCGGCACCGCCGCAACCTTCCTGTGCACGGCCAGCGCACGCAGACCAACGCGCGCACGCGCAAGGGGAAGAAGAAGACCGTGGCCGGTAAGAAGAAGGCCGGTAGGAAGTAGTCCGTCCGGACTGACGTTCTCGTTCGCGTCCGGAACACCAACGGACCGATGATCTCAGGAGTTTTCGCCAATGCCGCCTAAGGGCCGCCAGAGCACCGCGCGTAAGGTGCGTCGCAAGGAAAAGAAGAATATTTCCCACGGGCATGCTCACATCAAGAGCACGTTCAACAACACGATCGTGAGCATCACCGACCCCGCTGGGGCCGTGATCTCGTGGGCGAGTTCCGGACAGGTCGGCTTCAAGGGGTCGCGTAAGTCCACCCCGTTCGCCGCGCAGATGGCAGCCGAGGCGGCTGCCCGCCGCGCCCAGGAACACGGTGTGCGCAAGGTCGACGTGTTCGTCAAGGGGCCCGGCTCCGGCCGCGAGACCGCCATCCGTTCGCTCCAGGCCACGGGCCTGGAAGTCGGTTCCATCCAGGACGTCACGCCGGTGCCGCACAACGGCTGCCGTCCGCCTAAGCGCCGCCGGGTCTAACCCTCCCGAAGCGGCGTTCGCCGCGCTGTTCCCGCTATGCCTTTGGGCACACGGGGAATTGGGTAATTACGAGGCTTCGCGCCCGCGGAGCCCCACCAGTGGCCGTCAAATAGCGGGCGGCCGTGGGAAAGGAAGAATGGCCATGCTGATCGCTCAGCGTCCAACCCTCACCGAAGAGTCGACCTCGGACCTTCGCTCCAAGTTCGTGATCGAGCCGCTGGAGCCGGGATTCGGGTACACGATCGGCAACTCGCTGCGTCGTACCCTGCTGTCGTCCATTCCGGGTGCGGCTGTGACCAACATCCGCATCGAGGGCGTCGAGCACGAGTTCACCACCGTGCCCGGCGTCAAGGAAGACGTCACCGAGATCATCCTCAACCTCAAGGGGCTGGTCGTCAGCTCCGAACACGATGAGCCGGTGCTGATGTACCTGCGCAAGCAGGGGCCGGGAACGGTCACGGCTGCCGACATCGCTCCGCCGGCCGGGGTTGAGGTCCACAACCCCGAGCTGCACATCGCGACTCTCAACGGCAAGGGCAAACTTGAGATGGAGCTGACGGTCGAGCGTGGCCGCGGTTACGTCTCCGCGTCGCAAAACAAGCAGCAAGGGCAAGACATCGGCCGGATTCCGATCGACTCGATCTACTCGCCGGTCCTGCGTGTCACCTACAAGGTCGAAGCCACCCGTGTGGAGCAGCGCACCGACTTCGACCGGCTGATCCTGGACGTGGAGACCAAGCCGGCGATCCGGGCCCGCGACGCCGTGGCCAGCGCCGGCAAGACTCTCGTGGAGCTGTTCAGCCTGGCCCGTGAGCTCAACGTCGACGCCGAGGGCATCGACATGGGGCCGTCCCCCTCGGACGCCGCCCTCGCCGCGGACCTTGCTTTGCCCATCGAGGATCTCAACCTCACCGTCCGCTCCTACAACTGCCTCAAGCGCGAGGGCATCCACTCCGTGGGTGAGCTTGTCGCCCGCTCCGAGCAGGACCTGCTGGATATAAGGAACTTCGGCGCGAAGTCCATCGAAGAGGTCAAGCAGAAGCTGGTCGACATGGGGCTCTCCCTCAAGGACTCCCCGCCCGGGTTCGACCCCACCAGCGCGGCCGACTCTTACGGCTCCGAGGACGACGACGAGTCCTACGTCGAGACGGAGCAGTTCTAGCCGGTAGCACGTTTTAGACCCACGGCCGAGTGACGGACGCGGGTCCCACCGACGAGGAGAACCACAACCATGCCCACGCCGACCAAGGGGCCTCGCCTAGGTTCCGGCCCATCACATGAGCAGCTCATGCTGGCGAACCTGGCGGCCTCGCTGTTCCAGCACGGTCGAATCAAGACCACCGAGGCGAAGGCCAAGCGGCTGCGTCCCTACGCCGAGAAGCTCATCACCCTGGGCAAGCGCGGTGACCTGCACGCTCGTCGCCTCGTGCTGCGCAAGATCTCCGACAAGGGGGTCGTGCACGAGCTCTTCACCGAGATCGGCCCGCGCTACGAGAACCGCAACGGCGGCTACACCCGTATCACCAAGATCGGTCCGCGCAAGGGCGACAACGCCCCCATGGCCATGATCGAGCTGGTGGAGGCCCTGCCGGCCAACGCCGCCACCACGCGCGGCGCCCAAGCCGCGCAGGAGGCCGCGGCTGCGGAGGCCGGCGGGCAGGCGGCCGGTGCGCAGGCCGAGACTGAGGAGACCGAGGAGAAGGACGAGACGTAGGGCTCTTCAGTCCCTACCTTTGCAGTCCGCCTTGTGGCGTCGGGTGCCAGGTTCCCGCGGGAACCTGGCACCCGTGCTTTTTCGGGCTTTGCGTTCTTGGGGTGTGAGGAGGCGTTGGCGCGAGTGGAGTTAAGGGAGCCGACGAGCGAGGAACGACCGCTGCGGCTACGGCTGGACATCGCCTATGACGGCACCGAATTCTCCGGCTGGGCCCAGCAGCCGCAGCGGCGCACCGTCCAAGGTGAGTTGCAGGCCGCCCTGGCGCGGGTGCTGCGGTTGCCCGAGGAACCCAAGCTGACGGTGGCCGGCCGCACAGACGCCGGCGTGCACGCTCGGGGCCAGGTCGCCCACCTTGACCTACCTGAGCGGGTGTGGCAGGTGGAGGGAGAGCGGCTGCCGCGCCGCTTGGCGGCCGTGCTCCCGGGCGACCTGCGGGTCCACGGGGTGGCGCCGGCGCCCGAGGGCTTTGACGCGCGCTTCTCACCGCTGTTTCGCCGCTATGTCTACCGGGTCAGTGACGCCCCGTGGGGGGTCGATCCGTTGCGCCGTCACGATGTGCTGTGGCACCGTCGACCGCTTGACGTGGAGCGGATGAACACCGCCGCCGGCGCTCTCCTGGGAGAGCACGATTTCGCCGCCTACTGCCGCAAGCGCGAGGGGGCGACGACGATCCGCGAACTCCAGCGGCTGTCGTGGGAGCGCATGGAGCAGCCCCATTTCTACGCCGCCACGGTGCAGGCCGACGCTTTCTGCCACAACATGGTCCGCGCGCTCGTCGGAGCCTTGCTCGCCGTTGGCGACGGTCGTCGCGACATCGCCTGGCCGGGCCGGGTTTTGGCGGGGGGCGTGCGCGACTCCGCTGTGTACGTGGTTCCGCCCCATGGCCTCAGTCTTGAGGAGATCCGCTATCCCGAGGACGCCGACCTAGCGAGCCGCGCCCAGGCCACCCGCCGCGTCCGCACTCTGGAGTGCGGTTAGGTTCTGTTTTCGGAAAGGGCGGCGAGAGCGGGCGGTGGGCGAAAAGCGGGTGAGCGCGTCCGCCGGCGCCCCATGGGCCGACGAGATCGCGCAGCGATCGAGGCACGAGCCCACGACGAACCCCACAGCCCCCACCTCAGCCGTTCGAAAATCAGAACCTGGTCCGCTCGGCGGGGCCGGCTGCGCTCCATATCGGTCGCGGCGGTTCTTCCGTCCTTCGTATCGCCGTGCGGGCCGCTCCGAGGCGGGCCGATCCTCCTCCCGCCCTGCTTCTTGGCTCGCTGGCCGGGCGATGAGAGACAAAACGGGCGGGCGTCGTGGCACTGCACGTGCGGAAGGCGCCACGACACCCGCCCGTTTTTCGTTTTCTTCCGCGCGTTACCGCGCGCGGTGCCCAGCGACGTCAGCCCTTGGCCCGCTCGCCCAGCGAGGTCAAGGGAATGTTGACGAACGCCTTACTGATATCGGCCAGTTCGGTGTCCTCGCTTGCGGGAGCCTGGCCGTCGCTGTTGGCAGCGAGGGAGAAGATCAGGTAACGCCCCCAGACGGCGCCGCTGGCGTGGCCTCCGGCGTAGTCGAGGTTCTCCGCCCCGCTGCCCTCCTCGCCGGACAGTCCCGCGAACCAGGTGGCCGAGGCCAGGTCTTGGCCTTCTTGGGCGGCCTGAGCGCCTTCGGCATTGGCCATAGCCGCCACACCGACCGTGACCGCGTGCGTCTGGTCCTCGTTGACGTAGGAGGCCCTGACGACCTGGCGGCAATCGTTGTTGTTGAGCACCTCGCCGTAGCCGCCGTGTGTCGTGGTGGCGCACTCTTCGGTGTCGTCGGTTTGTGCCAGCGTAAACGTCTCGTCGCCGACCTCGATGGTCTCGGCGGCGAAGAGTTCGTTGATCGACAGGGCCTCGGAGTCGTTCGACTCGTTGGACACCCGGGCGACGTCGTACTCGCCCGAAGAGCCGCCGGGCTGGATCGCGAACAGGAATGCCGCGCCGCCGGCCGCAACCAGCAGGGCGAGGAAACCGGCGCCGATAAGGGCGGCCCGGTTGCGGTCGAGCCTGCGCGGCGAGCCGGAAGCGCTCTTGAACGAGGAGACGTCGATCTCGGCAGTGGTGTTGCTCTTGCCGGGCGCAACGGTTTCGTCCCGGAACATGGGCCGCCCGTCGAAAGCGTCGTTCGCGGGAGCATTACCGGGCGGGTTCACCGATCCGTCGTCGACGGGGCGCATCGACTGGGTGGCGCCGGCATCGCCGCCGTAGGGGGGCTGAGCCGCCGCCTCGCCAGGTGCACCCGGGAACAGTCCATGGGCTGCGGCATTCTCGTTCCCTCCGGGAGGCACGACCCGTCCTTGGAGAGCGGAGGGGCCGCCCGGCGGGGGAGCGCCGTAACCCGGGAGCGGCTGGGACGGCTGTCCCGAGCCGGCTGGTGGCTGTCCCTGCGGCGGTCCCGGATAGGGGTGGGGGGAGTGCTGGCCGGGAGGTGGGGCGGGCGCATGCCCGTGCGGCGGCCCGGCTTGTGTCCCTCCTGGCCCTGGCGGCGGGGCGTGCTGCGGCTGCTGCGGACCGTATCCGCCCTGCTGGGGTCCGTAGGCGGGGGCGCCGGAAGGCGGCTGAGCCCCGGAGGGCGAGTTCGGTCCGGCGGCAGGCCCGTGCGGGGGGTATTGCGGTCCTGACGGAGGTGTAGCCGGCCCTTGGGGGCCCGCTCCTTGCCACGGCTGCTCGCCGCCGCTGTGAGGGGCCTGCGGTGGATAGGGCTGGTGGGGCGGCGGAGGTGGCGGGGGAGGGGCGCCGTGCGGGCCGCTGGGGCTCTCCTGCGGCGGGGGCTGCGGTGGCTGCTGCCCGCTGGGTCCCTGTGTGCCCACTCCGTGCCAATCAGCCGGTGGCTGCCCGGGCCCCTGGGCCGGAGGCGGCCCTGCCAGCGGGGGACGTTGCCCCTCGGCGGGTGGTGGGGACGGGGTGCCGGGCGCCGGTCCCTGGGGCGGCTGCTGGCCCTGCGGCGGTTGGGGAGACTGCCACGGTCCGCTAGGCGGCGCCCCGGCCTGGCCGGGTGCCTCCGAGCCTAGGGGAGGTGGGCCGCTCCATGGCCCCTGGGCAGGTCCGCCCATACCCTGCTCTGCTCCGTCTTGGTACGGAGGGTCTGGGTATGGGGGATAGGAAGCGGACTGACCGGGCTCGGCCCGACCATCGTGGGGGTCGTTGGTATTCGGTGCGATGGGAGAACTCCGGAGGTTATCCGTGGGCGGCGAAACGACAACTTCATCTTCCCGGTTCGCGCCCCCGGCCCCGGCGGAGGTGTGTTCGCCTCCGGAGGCGTCGGTGGGCGCGGCGGCGTGCCGGCCGTGTGGCTGCGATGATCCTGCTGGCGGTGGTGAGAGAGGCGACTCGCTGGGGGCCGCCCAATGCTCCCGCGATCGCTCTCCACTGTCTCGCCAGTCATCGGCGGGATCGGCGATGGCATACGGCGGTGGCGGTACGGCGAACGGCAACTGTTCGGAGTCGTTGGCCGCGGCGTCATCGCCGAAGGAGGCCGTGTGGGGTGAGGATAGCTGTTCGGGCTCGGAATCGTCGGAGGCGGGGACAAACCCCGAACTGTCATCGTTACGTGTCACGGGTTGTTCCTCGACGTCATCGCGCGAGTATGCGGGGCGCCCTGGGCGGCAAGGGGAGGGTCGCAGCAGGTTCGGAGGGTGACGTTGGGGAGCGCGCCCAGGGTGAGGGGTCTTTTCCGCTACCGTGCCCCAGACGGTTCGTGATTGAACGCTGTGCTTCTCGGTGACTCTAGCGTCATCATGGCCTGTGTGGGAGGGAGCGGGTGCGTCAGCCAGGGGCGGTACGGGCGATTGCGGGGTCCACGGTCTCGCCCGCCCTGCCGACGCCTCCGCCGAGCCAGGTGCGGGACGTTCGTGGCTCCGGTCACTCGTGACCACTGGCGTACCCAACCTGTGTTCGCTCGTGGCCTTCCGCTCTTTCGACTGCTGCTCCACCGCTGTCTTCTACGGTATGTGCCCAGTTGATCTTGGGTGGGGGCGGCGTGGTGGCGTGAGCACTCTGGCGAGAAGGCATAATTAGGAGTGGAGCTATCGACGGCCGTGCTGTGACCACTGGTCAAGCCATGATGCCAAACGGTATGATCGCGGGCCATTTTGACCTGGGCTCTGTTCGGTCGGTAAAATGCTCCGTCGTTGTGCGTTGAGCTTTCGTGGGTTCCCACGTGCTTCTTGTCGGGTGCCGATGAGGTATGACCGTTCTGCGCACTCAACCACCGGGTGTATCCGCCGAGAGGCGGTCCGGCCCAGCAATTACGAGTTCTCCATCTCCTGTTCCGTGGAGATGGATTCCGCCGACCGAGACGAAGGCTTACGATCGTGCGCACATACAGCCCCAAGCCCAACGATGTCCAGCGTCAGTGGCACGTCATCGACGCCAGCGATGTCGTGCTCGGGCGGCTGGCCAGCCACGTCGCTACCCTGCTCCGCGGCAAACACAAGCCGTACTACGCGCCCCACATCGACACCGGTGACTTCGTCATCGTCATCAATGCTGGGAAGGTGGCGCTCACCGGCCGCAAGCTGGAGCAGAAGCGGGCCTACCGACACTCCGGTTACCCCGGCGGTCTGCGCTCTGTCGCCTATGGCGAGCTGATCGCCAAGAACCCCGAGCGGGCCATCGAGAAGGCCGTCAAGGGCATGCTGCCGAAGAACTCACTCGGCCGCAAGATGGTCAAGAAGCTCAAGGTCTACGCGGGCCCGGAGCACCCGCACCAGGCGCAGCAGCCGGTGCCGTTCGAGATCGCCAAGCCCGGACAGCCCGCCTAGGCGTTAGCGAGACGTAGAAGGAAGTACGAGGAGAACCGTGGTCGAGCCCAACGGCATCGAAGCCGTCAACGAGGACGTGTCGGTTGAGGACAACCCCGAGGACTTTCCCGCTGAGTACACCAGTGAGAGTCCCGAGCCGGTAAGCCCGGGGTACGTTCCTACCGCGTCCGGCCCTGGAGCGGGCACTGGTCGCCGTAAGAAGGCCATCGCTCGTGTCCGTATCACTCCGGGCTCCGGCGAGTGGAAGGTCAACGGCAAGTCGCTGGAGGAATGCTTCCCTGACAAGGTCCACCAGCAGCTCATCAGGGAGCCGTTGGTCGCCCTTGGAATCGCCGACGCCTACGATGTTTTCGCCCGCCTCAACGGTGGCGGCACCAGCGGTCAGGCCGGTGCGCTGCGTCACGGCCTCGCCCGTGCCCTCGCCGGTCTGGACGTCGAGAACAACCGTCCCATCCTGAAGAAGGCCGGTTACCTTACCCGCGATGACCGTAAGGTCGAGCGGAAGAAGGCCGGTCTCAAGAAGGCCCGCAAGGCCCCGCAGTACTCCAAGCGGTAATCTCGCCGCTATCTCGGCCGGTGTGTACCGGCCGTTCCGGCTACGGCCCGCCGGCCGCCTGTTTTCGTCAAAACTGGTGGCCAGAGCGGGCCATAGCTGTTTTCGGGCGCCGTCCGCGCGGCACGTTGGTGCCATCCCCCGCGTGTGCGGTATTCGCGTGAATCAGCAGGCATGCTGTCTGTGAGTTGGATATCCGCTGTTTGGTGCCGGCCGCCTTGGCTCGCCTATCACTGCGGGCGCGGCGGCTGTCTTGGTATCGATTGAAGGGGCGAATGGTTCGTGGCTCGACTGTTTGGTACTGACGGGGTCCGAGGGGTCGCCGGTCGTGACCTCACGGCGTCGCTCGCGCTGGATCTCTCCATCGCCGCCGCGCAGGTGTTCACTGACGGCGAGTGCGTTGGTCCGCGCCCACTGGCGGTGGTGGGGCGCGACCCCAGGGCGTCTGGAGAGTTCTTGGAATCGGCTGTGGTCGCGGGGCTGGCCGGCGCAGGGGTGGACGTGATCCGGCTGGGGGTGTTGCCGACTCCGGCTGTGGCTCATCTGACGGACGAGCTCGGCGCCGACTTTGGCGTCATGCTCTCCGCCAGCCATAATCCCGCTCCTGACAACGGGATCAAGTTCTTCGGCCGCGGTGGACAGAAGCTGCCCGACGCCGTAGAGGACGAGATCGAGCTGCGGTTGGGAGGCGCACACGCCTACGCCATCGGCGCCGACGTGGGGCGCGTGAGCGACACCTCCGATGGGGCGGAGCGCTACGTGCGCCACCTGCTCGCCTCGCTGCCGTGCCAGTTGGACGGCCTGCGGATCGTGGTGGACTGCGCCAATGGGGCAGCCGCGCGGGTGGCTCCCGAGGCGCTGCGTCGCGCGGGCGCTCAGGTCGTCCCCGTCGCCGACCAGCCCAACGGCCTCAACATCAACGAGGACTGCGGTTCTACCTACCTGTCCCGGTTGCAAGAGGCGGTCCTGGAGCACGGCGCCGACGCGGGGATCGCCCACGACGGCGACGCTGACCGGTGTCTTGCCGTGGCTGCCGACGGCACTGTCGTGGACGGCGACCAGATCATGGCCATTCTCGCCCTTGAGTTGCACGAGGCCGGCGAGTTGGCCCAGGACACGCTCGTCACCACGGTGATGTCCAACCTTGGGCTGAAGCTGGCTATGAAGGACGCGGGAATCTCTGTGGTGGAGACCCCCGTGGGGGACCGCTACGTGCTGGAGGCGCTGCGGGAGGGCTCCTACTCGTTGGGGGGCGAGCAGTCGGGGCACGTGATCCTGTTGGGGCACGCCACCACCGGCGACGGGTTGCTCACCGCCCTGCGGCTACTCGGTGCGGTCAACCGGCGCGGCTTGTCATTGGCGGAGCTGGCGAAGGTGATGACCCGGCTGCCGCAGGTTCTCGTCAACGTGCGCGGCGTCGACAAGAGCAGGGTCACGACGTCGGCCGAGGTGACCGAGGCTGTGGCGGCTGCGGAGGCCGACTTGGGCGAGGCCGGCCGGGTGCTGATCCGGCCCAGTGGCACCGAGCCGATGGTTCGCGTCATGGTTGAGGCCACGGCTGAGTCTCACGCCCAGGAGGTCGCCGACCACCTGGCCGACGTCGTGCGGCGGGCGTTGGGCTGAGTGCGCCCACAGGGGTGGCTTCGCCTGTGTGGCGGTGATTGTTGGTGCCTGCCCGGCGCCCGAGGGCCCCGGGCAGGTCTCACTCCACGGTGACGCTCTTGGCGAGGTTGCGGGGTTGGTCCACGTCGTTGCCTTTGGCCAATGCCAGTTCGCAGGCGAAGACCTGCAACGGCACGGTCGCCACGATCGGCTGCAACAGAGTGGGAACCGCGGGCACCTCGATCAGTTCGTCGGAGAACGGGAGGACGGCTTCGTCCCCCTCTTCGGCGATGACGATAGTGCGAGCGCCTCGGGCGCGGATCTCTTGGATGTTGGACACGATCTTGTCGTGGAGCACGCCGCGCCCTTCTCGAGAGGGCACCACGACCACGACGGGCAGTCCGTTCTCGATCAGCGCGATCGGGCCGTGTTTGAGCTCTCCGGCCGCGAACGCCTCGGCGTGCATGTAGGCCAGCTCTTTGAGCTTGAGCGCGCCCTCCATGGCCACGGGGTAGCCCACGTGGCGGCCGAGGAACAACACCGTGGTGCTGTTGGACAGGGAGCGCGCGAGACGGCGCACCGGTTCGACCGTGTCGAGAACCTTCTCGACCTGTTCTGGCATGCGCGCGAGTTGGGCGATGATCGCGTTGATCTCGTCGCCGAACTTCAGGTTGCGTACCTGGGCGAGGTAGAGCCCGATGAGGTAGCACGCGGCGAGCTGGGTCAGGAAGGTTTTGGTGGCGGCGACTCCGACTTCCGGGCCGGCGTGCGTGTAGAGCACACCGTCGGATTCGCGCGGGATCGTGGAGCCGTTGACGTTGCAGATGGCCAGAACCCGAGCGCGCTGCTCGCGCGCGTAGCGGGTGGCCATCAGCGTGTCCATGCTCTCGCCGGACTGTGAGATGCCGATGACGAGGGTCTGGCGGTTGAGGATGGGGTCGCGGTAGCGGAACTCGCTGGCGACCTCCACTTCGCAGGGGATGCGGCACCAGTGCTCGATGGCGTATTTGGCGATCAGGCCGGCGTGGTAGGAGGTGCCACAGGCGATGATGACGATCTTTTCGATGTCTCGCAGGTCGCTGGGGCTGAGCCGCATCTCGTCAAGGGTGAGCGTGCCGTCGATGCCGACTCGCCCCAGAAGGGTGTCGGCCACCGCGCGCGGCTGTTCGACGATCTCCTTGAGCATGAAGTAGTCGTGGCCGCCCTTCTCGGCGGCAGAGACGTCCCAGTCGACGTGGTACTCGCGCACCGGGGCGGGGAGTCCCTCGTAGTCGGTGATGGTCACCGAGTCGCGGCGCAGCTCCACCACCTGGTCCTGGCCCAGTTCGACGGCGTTGCGGGTGTGGGCGATAAAGGCGGCGACATCGCTGGCGAGGAAGTTCTCTCCCTCGCCGCGGCCCACGACCAGTGGTGAGTTACGGCGAGCCGCCACCACGAGGTCGGGGTTGTCGACGCTCATCGCCACGAGGGTGAAGGCGCCCTCCAGCCGCTTGCACACCGCCCGCATCGCCGCAGCGAGGTCGTTGTCGCCGCGGTCTTTGAGCTCCTGGCTGAGCAGGTGAGCCGTCACCTCGGTGTCGGTTTCGGATACGAACTTGCAGCCGCGCTCTTCTAGTTCGGGACGGAGAGCGGCGAAATTCTCGATGATGCCGTTGTGGATGACCGCCACCCGCTCGTCGTTGTCGAGGTGGGGGTGGGCGTTGGTGTTGGTGGGGGCACCGTGGGTGGCCCACCGAGTGTGTCCGATGCCGATGCCGTCGGCTGTTCGGGGCCCCTGCTCAAGTGCACCGCGCAGGTTGGCGAGTTTCCCGGCGCGTTTCTCGGTTTCGAGCCTGTTGTCGTTGAGAACAGCGACGCCCGCGGAATCGTACCCTCGGTACTCCAGTCTCGCGAGGCCGTCGACCACGACCTCTAGCGCCGGTTGCGGCCCGACGTAGCCGATTATTCCGCACATGGGCGTCAGCGTAACTGCTGGAGACGGGTTTACCGAACCTCACACGGCGCCGGCCCAATCCACATCATTCCAGGTCGAGGTATAGACCAATTGGTTCCCGTAGCTGGGTAGGGCCAGGTGACAGTGACGTGCCGCCGCCCATACCGGCTACGGCGTCCTTCGAGGACAGCCCCATCATCGCTGTTGCGGATGCGGAAAATGTCTGAGCCGCCTCCCGTACGATACCGCGGCCGACGACACCGTGCGCCTGGCCCGGGCCGGTTCAGTTCCCGCCGAGGGCCACCGTCTAGTGTGGGCAAACGTGTCTCACCCGACGAAAAACGGCGTAGCGACGCCGTATGTGGAGCTTGATCGCCCCTCGTGGGCGGCGCTGCGCGCCGCCACGCCGCTGTCACTGACCGAGCAGGAGCTTGAGCGGCTTCGCGGACGGGCTGACCCCACCTCCCTCACGGAGGTGCGCGACATCTACCTACCGTTGTCGCGGCTGCTCAACCTCTATGTGAAGGCCACCCGGGAGCGGCACAACGCCGTGCGGGCCTTCTTGGGCGATGACGACCGCCCCAGTCCCTTCGTCATCGGTGTGGCCGGGAGTGTGGCCGTGGGCAAGTCCACCACGGCTCGGTTGCTCAAGGCGTTGCTCGAGCAGTGGCCCGACCACCCCCATGTCGAGTTGGTCAGCACCGACAACTTCCTCTATTCCAACGCGGTGCTGGCCGAGCGCGGGATCATGAACCGCAAGGGGTTCCCCGAAAGCTACGACCGGCGGGCGCTGGTGCGGTTCGTCTCGGCGATGAAGGCCGGCGCCGCCGAGCAGGAGATCCCCGTCTACTCCCACCTCGCCTACGACATCCTCCCCAATGAGCGCCAGGTGGTGTGCCGGCCCGACATCCTGGTGGTCGAGGGCATCAATGTGCTCCAGCCGCCTTCGGCGGGACGCCTTGCCGTCGCCGACTTCTTCGACTTCTCCATCTATGTCGACGCTAAGGTCGAGCACATCCGATCCTGGTACCTTGACCGGTTCCTGGAGTTGCGCCGCACCGCGTTCTCCGACCCGCGCTCCTACTTCCACCACATGGCCACCACCGTTGACGAGGCCGATGCACGCGGGTTCGCGCTGCGCACCTGGCAGACCATCAATGAGGTCAATCTGGTGGAAAACATCGCTCCCACCCGCGGTCGTGCCACCCTTGTCCTCCACAAGGGGGGCGACCACCAGGTGCGGAGGGTCCGGTTGCGCAAGACCTGACCGGATGCGGTCGCGCTAGAGGCAGAGGCACGGGGCGAGCGGAACCCCGAACCGGCGATATCCGTCACAGTAGGAATGCCCCCAAGAGCTCGCCTTGCGCGATCCGATCAGATGAGGAGGCCGGGCACCGTCATGCTGTCGCCAGACACGACTCCCCCCGAGCGCCGTCGCAGTTCCCCGGCTGTCGTTATCGGCGCGGTGAGCGCCTTGTCGTTAGCCATCGCCGGTTGCTCCAACGAGACGGTCACCGCCTACTGTGTCGACAGTGACAGCCTCGATCCCGACGGTTCCTACCGCACTGTCGATGAGGACCGTTGCGACGACGACCGCGTCTCCGGCACCGGCGGGGGCGCCTACTTCTTCTACTACGGCGGCAACCTCAACGGTTCGCGGGTGAAGGGCGGCTCTACGGCGCGTCCTGACGGCATCAAGATCGTCACCCAGCGCGGCACGGTCATCTCGCGCGGCGGCGCGGGAGGCCGGGGCGGCGGTATCGGCGGTTAGCGGTACCGTGCTCCGCAGCAGCAACAGTCCGGTGCGCCCGAACTGGGCGGAACTGGTGGAGCAACAGGGGCTCGGGTTTCACCGCGCCGTCCAGTCGGCCCACCTGCCTCGCCCTTACTGGGACGAGTCCGTCCACTACACCTTTGGCGCCGACGAAATCCGGCGGCTGGAGATCGATGTCGGCAACCTGCACACGATGTGCCTGGAGGCCGTCGACTACGTGCTCACCCACGACCGTTACGCCGACTTCGGCATCCCCGAGTGGGTGGCACCGGTCGTCCGCGACTCCTGGCGGCGCGGTGATCCCCACGTCTACGGCCGGTTCGACCTGTGCTATGACGGGGTGCACCCGCCCAAGCTGTTGGAGTACAACGCCGACACCCCCACCTCACTGGTGGAGTCGGCCATCATCCAATGGCACTGGATGCGCGACCGTTTCCCAACGGCGGACCAGTGGAACAGCCTCCATGAACGGCTCATCGCACGCTGGTCGCGACTGCGTCCCCGGCTTCCCGAGGGGCCGGTGCACTTCGCCTGGAGCAACGAAGACCACAGCGGGGAGGAAGCGCTCAACACCGCCTACCTGCAAGAGACAGCGCGTCAGGCGGGGCTGGTGACCCACGAGGTCGCTATTGAGGATCTGGGCTGGGATCACACGGCCCGCGAATTCGTCGACCTCGAGGAACGGACGATTACCGCGATCTTCAAGCTCTACCCCTGGGAATGGCTGGTCCACGACCGTTTCGGCCCGCTCGTCACCCGGAGCCTGTCGACCATGGTGTGGGTGGAGCCGATCTGGAAGATGCTGCTCTCCAACAAAGCCCTGTTGGCGATCCTGTGGGAGATGTATCCGGATCACCCCAACTTGCTGCCCGCCTACCTGACCGGCCCCGGCTCGCTGACGTCCTATGTCGTCAAACCGCTGCTCGGCAAGGAAGGTGAGGGCGCCACCATCGTGACTTCCCCTGGGCGATCCGCTTCGGCGCCGGGCGAGCACGGCACAGAAAGCTGTGTCTTCCAGCAATTCCAGCCGCTGCCCGAGTTCGAGGGGCAGCATCCCGTGCTGGGGGTGTGGCTGGTCGGCGACGAGGCCGCCGGTTTGAGCATTCGGGAGACCTCCGGGCCGATCACCGACGAGACCTCGTCGTTCGTCCCTCATCTCATCGCCGGTTGAGCCGACCGTCGCCGTTCACCCGCGCGCCGCCCGGCTGCGCTCGACATGGCCCGAGCGCGCATGGCACTCGGCGAAGGGACCGTCGGGCGAGGTCAGGCGCGCCAACGTCGGGTCGAGGTGGTCGCGGTGCCATACTCCCGGACCGGAAGGTCCCGCGGTAGCGGTGTCGGTGAGCTCGGTATAGGACAGCCGCAGCGCGTGCAGCCGTCCCACCGCCTCGTGGTGCTGCCACCACACCGGGCACCACACCGCCGACGCTCCGAGGTAGACGGGCAGCAGAAACTCATTGACCCAGGTGATGAGTGCGGAGAGTTCGGCCCGGTAGGCATCGGGCGTCATGTTGAAGATGAACGGGGGCGCCCCCTGGGACTCGGTGGCTTGGGGGTGGTTGTCTCCCGCCAGTTCGGTCAGTTGCGTCTGTAGCCTGATGACGTCCGCGCCGAGTCGGTGCATGGCGTTTTGCAGGAGCGTGACACGGTCGGTGAGACCGGCCTCGGTGGGGGCGATGCGGTCGTCGGTGGAAGTCATGGCGGAATCCTGTGCTGCTGTCGTTTTTCGAGGATCTACTACCTGGAATCGTGGGTTTCCGTGCGGGACACGGCAATCGGGGCGAAGGACACGCGCGGTTCGACTGCGGATGAAAAAGTGTTCTCTCGACCGTACGCGAGTTCCGTTCACGACCGTGTCCGGTTGCCGTTGTGTCCATAATCCACTGTGGGCCGGCGGAGCTGTGCCGTATAAACACCGTTAGGGGGCGATATGGGCGTGGTGTTGACGCATGGGACCACACAGGCACGATCGGGCTGGGAACGGCTCGCTAGCCAGTTGCGGGAACAGGGCCACCGGGTCGCGGTCCCCGACCTGCCCACCGACCAGCCGGACCTGACCGCGCGCTCCCACACCCGCATCGCCGGGGAGCAAGTCACGCGCCAGTCCGGCCAGCCCCCGGTCGCTCCCGTGGTCGTCGCCCATTCCGGAGCTGGCGCGCTCCCGCCAGCGCTCGCGGCCGAACTGGGGCCGCGCGGCTGGTGCGGCTCGCCGCCTTCCTCCCGACACCAAGGGCGGCAGAGGACTGCTACGAGGCGGCGGGGCGTGCCCGGGCTGGGGCGTGGCGAAGGAGTCTGGGGCTGGGCGAGGGCAGGGCGCCTGTCCATGAGCCGCCATTCGGAGCAGCCGCCCGCGTCACCGAGCGCCGCCCCCAGCCCGCTGCGGTACAGTCCCACGACCGGGGTGGCGGGCCACGCCGATGCTTGTGCAGCGCCGCCACGCCGGTGCTTTCGGGTGGCCTTCGCCCATCGGTTAGGGCATGCTCACGAGGATGCCCCTTAAGCCTCGGCAGGCTAGCTCACATCAACCGGGAGGTGCCGCGTGCGGTACGCACACGAAGTGGAGAGCGTCCGTTCGGCTGAGCACACGCTCATGGCGCAACTGCCCGAGGGCACGCTGATGGGCAGAGCGGCAGCGGGGCTGGCCGCCGTCTGCGCGCGGCTACTCCCGCGCGTGTACGGCTCGCGCGTGGTGCTGCTCGTGGGAAGTGGCGATAACGGCGGCGACGCGCTCTTCGCCGGCGCTCGGCTCGCGCGCCGGGGAGCCGGCGTGCGCGCGGTCCTCGTCGGCACGCACACCCACCAGGCCGGACTGGCCGCCCTGCGCGCAGCCGGTGGACGGGCCGTGGCCGCCGACGCCGCCCCCGCCGAGTTCGCCGCCGCTGATCTGGTCGTCGACGGTCTGCTCGGGATCGGGGGCCGTGGGGGTCTGCGCGAGCCGCACGCCACGCTGGCCGCCCGCGCCGCCGAGGCCGACGCGCCTGTTGTCGCCGTGGACCTGCCCAGCGGTATCGACGCCGACACCGGCACGGTCACCGGAACAGCGGTGCGCGCCGACGTCACCGTCACCTTCGGCGCCCACAAGCCCGGCCTGTTCATCGACCCCGGCGCCGAGCACGCCGGGGTAGTGGAGTTCGTCGACATCGGGCTCGCTCCCTATCTGGGGCAGCCGCGCGCGGTGAGCCCGCACGCCGCCGACGTCGCCGCGTTGCTGCCGCGGCCGGGCGCCGAGTCCAATAAGTACAGTCGGGGCCTGCTGGCGGTCGCCGCGGGCGGGGACCGCTACCGCGGCGCCGCGGTGCTGACCGTGGGGGGAGCGCTGCGCACCGGGGTGGGGATGGTGCGCTATGTCGGCCAGGAACGGGTCGCCGCCGAGGTCGTGGGCCATTGGCCCGAAAGTGTCGTCTCACTGCTGGAGCCCACCGATCCCGTAGCCGGCCTTCCCCAGCGCGTCGCAGCATGGGTCGTGGGGCCAGGGCGAGGACTCCACCCGGCGGCCACCGTCGAGCTGGAGACCATCCTCGCCACGGACCTGCCGGTGGTCGTCGACGCCGACGGTCTCAACCTGCTGGCCACATATCCCGGCATGGTGAGCGAACGAACCGCCCCCACGCTGCTCACGCCGCACGCCGGCGAGCTTGCCCGGCTGCTTCCCGGCGCCGAACGCGCCAAGATCGAGCAGCACCGCCTGGAATACGCGACCCAGGCGGCGGCCGAGTACGACTGCACGGTGCTACTCAAGGGGTCCACGACCGTTATCGCGCAGCCGCACGCTCCAGCGGTGGTCAACCCCACCGGAACCCCGCTGCTGGCCACAGCCGGCACCGGTGATGTCCTCTCCGGCAGCATCGGAGCGTTGCTCGCCGGCGGGCTCAGCGTGCGTGAGGCGGCGATGTGCGGCGCGTTCGTCCACGGTCTGGCCGCTCGGATCGCCTACGACGGCGCCCCGGTGTCAGCTTCGGCGCTGTACGCTGCCCTCCCGCTGGCTATCGACGAAGTCACCCGGATAGCTCGCGAGCGCGACTGAGCCCCAACGCCACGATGTCGGCTACGAAGGTGTGGTCGGGGTCGTTGGGGTCGGCGAGCAGACCCAGGTCACTCTCCTCGACCCAAGCGAATTCGGTGTGCTTGTCCCACTCCAAGGCGGGCGCGTCGAGGTCACCGGCCACGCGCACGAGATAGTCGACCTCGTGGCGCACCACGCCGTCGTCGGGGGTCCAGTCGAGGCTGCCCAGATCGGCGACGATCTCGGTAAGCTGCCAGCCGGTCTCCTCTGCGATCTCGCGCCGCAGCGCGGCGACGATCGTCTCGCCGGGTTCGACATGACCGCCCACGATGTCCCACGAGTCAGGGAAGATCCGCCGGTGCGGCGCGCGTCGCTGCGCGAACGCGCGTCCGTGGCCGTCGAGGATCACCGCGCCGACAACCCACCGGCGATGGTCGACCTCGGGGAGGACAATCCCCGAAGCGATGCGAACGTCAGTCTGCACCCGTGCCCTTCACTCTCCTCCTCGGCCCATACCCGCGGTTTGACCCTACCGGTGGCTGCCTGGGCTCTGGCGCGGCCCCAGCCGAGCCTGTCGAGCTGATCGTTCCCACTCGTTCCCCCGCCACCCGGTCACCGGTGCGGGGGAACGAGTGGGAACGATCAGCGTGGCTAGAGTGCGTATCCGAATCGTGGCGCGCATCTGGGGGCGAGAGGTCAGAACTAGAGGAGCGTACGTGAGTCAGAGCAGCCCTAGCGGTGGGGGGCTCATCCGCCGCCGACGATCCGTGCTGGCCGCGGTTGTGGTTCTCCCGTGGGCGGTGTGGGCCGTGATCCGCTGGTTCGGTTTGGAGACGGGCTACCCGCTCGTGCCCGCCCTGGCCTTCACCCCCTACGTGGCGGCCACCGCTATCGTGCCGGTGGCGGTCGCCCTGCTCCTCCGCCGCTGGGGTGCCGCAGCCGTAGCTGTGGCGGTGGCCGCCTCTCTCGTCGTCGCCGTGCTGCCCCGTGCCGTCGCCGCTCCGCAGCCCGACCCTGCCCCCACTGGCCCCCAGCTACGGGTGATGACGATCAACCTCTACTTCGGCGAAGCCGACCCCGGCACGGTCGTGGAGCTGGTGCGTCAGACCCACATCGATGTCCTCAGCGTGCAGGAACTCACTCCCGAGGCTGTGGCCGACCTTGACCAGGCCGGACTCGGCGAGACGCTCGGCTACGCGCTTCTTGAGGAGCGTTCCGGCGCCGCCGGCGGCGGCATCTACTCCCGCTACCCCCTCACGAGCGTCGGTGGTTCCACCGCGCAGCACTTCGCCATGCCCCGCGCGGCCCTCCGGGTGCCCGGAGCCGCTCCCCTGGAAGTCGTATCGGCCCATCCGGTCCCGCCCACCGGCCCGGTCACGGTCGACGAATGGGAAGAGTCGCTGGCGGCGCTTCCCGAGGCCACCCCCGAGGCCACAGCGCGGATTCTCGCAGGCGACTTCAATGCCACACTCGACCACGGCCACCTGCGTGACCTGATCGCCTCCGGCTACGTCGACGCAGCCGGCGCCGCCGGGCGCGGCTGGAGCCCCACCTGGCCCCAAGACGGCGGTCTGCCCGGCGTGACCATCGACCACATTCTCGTCGACTCCCGGGTAAAGGTCGACGAAACCAGGGTGTATCCCCTTCCCGGCACCGATCACCGCGCCGTACACGCCGAGTTGACCCTGCCGGGCACCTGAGCGCCGGAAACAGCGTCCCTGGCAAGGCCCGCCCGGCGCCCGCCCACGCCCCGCTACTCGCCCCCGTGGCCTCCGCCGGCGCACCGACCGCCAACAGACGACAGTACGTCACTGAGCCGCTGCTCCAGCCCCGATCGCGATAGCGTAGGCATCCCCCGGTCCCGTTGGCAGCGCGGCTAACGGGCGATGTCCCTCCTCCCCCGACAGCAGCCAAGAGAGTTAACGAGGGCTATGGACGAGCAGGCCATGCTCACGCGCGATCTCGTGTTGCGCCTCTGCGCCACCGCCACCGAATTCGACCAGCAGTGGATTCGCAGCGAACGCAAGATCGTCGTCCCCTTTACAGCGCCACGCGACACCGACCTGGTCGATGCCATCGTCGCCGCCGGCCGTGCCTTGGGCGTTCAGCGGCTGCTCATGTGCCGCACCAGCGGCCAGTACGCCTACGAGCCGGTGACCGACGTAGCCGCTGACACCGACGCGCTGGTCGATGTCATCCGCGGCTGGGGGGACACGCCCACCGATTTTCTCATCGCCGTCGAAGACACCTCCGCCGCCGTACTGGTCACCGCCACCACCCTGACCGTGGCGGCCGGCCCGGAGGTCTTCGTGCGCGAACTCGTCGGACGCGACATCGCTGCGGCTCGGGCCGACTTCGCCCGCGAGGCGCGCGAAGAACACGACAGCGACCTCATCCGCGCCGCCCACCGCTACGACTGTCTTGAACTGGGAGGGCGCCACTCCCGCAAGGAGCGCGGCCCCGGTCCTGACCTCGCCGAACGGTTCACCACCAGCATCGATTCGCTGCGGCGCAACGCTCCACGCACAGTGTCGGCGCTGCGCACAGCCCGCGGCATGTGGGGGTGGATCACCGTGGCCCTCCTCATCCCCGCTGCCGTCCTCGTCCCCGCAGCCCCGGCCGTCCTAGCGCTAACCGTGACCATGCTGTGGCTACTCGTGCAGCTCGCATGGCTGTCACGCTCCCGCACCGTCGGCTTCGCGGCCCTAATGCGGGCCCTGCTCGCCGGAGCCCTCGTCACCGTCCCCATCGTCGCGGCCGAACTCGCCCTCGCCGCCGCCGTCGGCCTGTCCGCCGATTCCCCCCTCGCTTACGCCTACATCGCCGTTCCCGTCGAAGAGATCGGCAAGCTCGCCCCCATGGTGCTGCTGTGGCTGGTGGCGCGCCGCCGGTTCCAGCGTTTCGCCGCCGTTGACTTCCTCCTGCTGGCTGCCGCCTCAGGTGCCGGCTTCCAACTCGCCGAACAGGCGCTGCAAATCCTGCCCGCCGGCGCCCAAGGGCTCGCCTTCACCCCCGCCCAGGGGATGTTCACGTTCTTGCCCGGCGGGATCGACGTGCCCGGAGCGGGGGTTCACTTTTCCGGGCACGCCGTCATCACAGGACTCGTCGGCGCGGCGCTGGGGCTGGCCGTTGTGGGAAGCCGCGTCTACGGGGCGTGGCTGTGGCTCCTCCCCCCGCTGGCGCTGGGCGCCGCCGCACTGGAGCACCTGGCCTTCAACGCGATGCTGGCAGGCTTGCAGCCCACCACTCTCACCGCCGTCGTCTTCGGCCTCTACGGTCGTGGCGCCGCCACCGTGGGGCTGCTGCTGGTGCTGCTCGTGGTGGCGGTGGTCATGGACTACCGGCTGACTCGTACCGCCGCCGACGTCACTCCGCCCCTGCCTGGACGCCCGCCGCTGGCAGGGCTGGTGCGGCGCGCCCACACGCGGGCCGTGCGAGTCAGGGTGCGGATTCCCGGCGACATCGTCCCCTTGTTCCGCCGCTACGGTCTCGCCTGGGCGCGTTTCCCAGTGACGCTCGCCGAGGCTGCGTCAGCGATGCTGCACGAGTTCACTCTCATGATCGTCGCGGCCTCTCGAGGGCCGGCCACGCTCTGCCGCACCTGGCGTTTCCTGCGCCAGCGCCGCGAGTACGCGATGGGAGCCGCCCGAGCCAACGGCCGGCCATGGCGCAGGATGCCTCCCGTCGCCGAGTTGGGCGCCGTCGAGGAGTGGTTGTCGGCACGGTTGGGGGCGGCCACGGGAGCCGTCGCGGTCACGACGGCGGCGTCCCTGGCGGTGGTACTGGTGCCGTGGGCCGCGGTGACGGCTACGGCGGTCACGGCGCCTCCCGAGGACGGTGGTGCTTACGCGCTCGCGTCCCTACGCATGGCCGAGAGTTGGTTCACCGGCCTTAGCGAGGGGACGCGGACGTGGCTGTGGCTAGGGACGGCAGCACTGGTCGGACTGCTGGCCGTGGGGTGGAACGTGCCGCACGCCCACCCCAGCATGCGCCACTTCCTACGCGAGCCGCGCGCCAACATCAGTGGCTTCTTGGGAGCGCTGGCGCCCGGTCAGTTGCCCTACGCCATCGTCGGTGTGGCCGGCATGGCGCTGCCGGCAAGCACGACCCGCCTGCTCAAGCCCGAGGAACGCCGGGCTCCCTTCGCCCCCACCGGCCCGTAGTTCGGACCCTG
Organism: Salinactinospora qingdaonensis; assembly: GCF_039539445.1. Lineage (NCBI taxonomy): Bacteria > Bacillati > Actinomycetota > Actinomycetes > Streptosporangiales > Nocardiopsidaceae > Salinactinospora > Salinactinospora qingdaonensis. The sequence continues at coordinate 1,250 of NZ_BAABDD010000033.1, read as the reverse complement.
CGCAGCCCAGTCGGCACCATCGGCAGGGCTGTAGCTCATGACGGGGGCTGTGAGGGGCAGTAGAGGCCGAGACGGTGGGGAAAGGGGTGGTCTTTGTCGGGGGCGGCCGGTCAGGGCTATCCGGTGTCGACCGGCCGCGAGGGCGGTGGGTGGGTGGTGCGTGCCGAATCGGTACTGCCCCGCTGGGGCGGGGTGGGTGACGAGGGCAGCGAGGGCCGGCGGTGTGGGTCTCTAGGGGGCATCAATCGGGGTGGGTGGCGTTGGCTCGTGCGTTGATCGTTGCGTGGTCCCGGCGGTCTTGGCGGGTGGGTTGGGGGCTGTTGCTTGTCCGGGGGTGGAGAGGGTGCTGTTCGTTCGTGCCTCGATCGCTGCGCGATCTCGGCAGCCTGAAGGGGGCGCGGTGGCGGGGGTGAGGTGGGAAGAGTGTGGGGGCACGGTGGCTCCGGGGTGTGTGAAGCGCTACGAGTAGCCCTCAGCGTGAAGGAACGCTGCTGTAGCTCGAAACGCAACAGCGGGTGACATCCCCCACCTCGGGTCTAGCGGCAGGCGTGCCCGCTGCGCCGCGTTGAAAGCCGCGCTCCTGAGCCACCCCCGCCTCGGGTCTAGCGGCAGGCGTGCCCGCTGCGCCGCGTTGAAAGCCGTGCTCCTGAGCCACCCCCGCCTCGGGGCTCGCGACAGGCCCCGCCACGCCGCGGCAGGGGGCAGCCGCCGTGCTCCACATGGGTACCGGCCTCGACGTAGCAGCGCCCCGTGGCAAAGGGGCGCCCTCTCGCAGCACGGCGCCAGGCTAGGGCACCCCGCCCCCGGATACGGGCTATCGCGATTTGGCTGGTCCGCGTCAGGGTGTTGCCCACGCCTAGGGCGCCCGCCTCAAGTACAGTCCGCCCTCAGTAGTGGGGTGAACTCCCGTGGGGCGCGGCGCTAGGGCACCCCGCCCCGAGATACGGGCTATCGCGATTTGGCTGGTCCGCGTCAGGGTGTTGCCCACGCCTAGGGCGCCCGCCTCAAGTACAGTCCGCCCTCAGTAGTGGGGTGAACTCCCGTGGGGCGCGGCGCTAGGGCACCCCGCCCCGAGATACGGGCTATCGCGATTTGGCTGGTCCGCGTCAGGGTGTTGCCCACGCCTAGATCGTTGATGGGAATCTTGTGGCCGGTCGCGGACATGGCGAAGGGCGCCCATGATCGATGTGTGACCAAAAACCTGGACGCCCTTCTGACCGCACTCTATGTCCATCTGGACGACCATGTCC
>NZ_BAABDD010000032.1:0-53167 GCF_039539445.1 Salinactinospora qingdaonensis | reverse complement strand
GGTGCGACCTCGTGTCGCACGTAGACCACCCGCGCACACCCAAAGGCCCGCGCCAGCGCGGCGCGCTGGGGACCGTTCGGGTACAGACGGAAGCTGTACCGAAGCTGCATACGAACAAGCGTACTACTATCGGTTCACAGACAACTACAAAGGGTCATAATCGGAAAGCGCTGCGTTCTCGCCCTCCACACACACGTGGCTTTCGTGACCACATACCGGAACGACGTGTTCTCAAACGTCCACCTTCGACGCATGCAAGAGGTCATACGGTCGGTCTGTGCGGACGTCGAATGCGAGTTGGCGGAGTTAACGGCGAGGGCGACAACGGCCACCGATCCCTACGCCTGAGCGGCCGCCGGTCCTCCCCTACCGTGGCCCACGAGCAGCGAAACGGCTGTGAACAGGGGATTCACCACTCTCTCTCGCCATTTTCCCCACTGCATGGCAGCGCTCCAGACTAGCCGCTCGCGTCGGCCGCCATTAGGATCGGCACGGTTTCAACCAACAGCCACCCTGCGAGGAGACGACGTGTCACAACACGGCGAGACCGGCGAGATCCCCCAGCGCACACTGGGACGGACCAACCGCGAGGTCTCGGCCATCGGCCTGGGCGCCTGGCAGATCGGCGGGAGCTGGGGCACGGTGGCCGAACGTGACGCCCACGAAGTCCTGGAAGCCGCTCTCGATGCGGGCATCACTTTCTTCGACACCGCCGACGTCTACGGCGACGGCCGCAGCGAGCGGCTGATCGGCGAATTCCTGCGCCGCCACCCCGACGCCCCCATCACCGTGGCCACCAAGATGGGACGGCGCGGCCCCCAAGAGCCCGAAGAGTACAGCCTGGCGAACTTCCGCGCCTGGAACGACCGCTCCCGGGCCAACCTGGGAGTCGACACCCTCGACCTGGTACAACTGCACTGCCCGCCGCCGACGGTGTACTCCCGGGAGGCCACCTTCGACGCGCTGGACACGCTCGTGGCCGAAGAGCGCATCGCCGCCTACGGGGTGAGCGTGGAGACCTGCGACGAAGCGCTGGCCGCCATCCAGCGCCCCGGCGTGGCCACGGTGCAGATCATCCTCAACGCCTTCCGCCGCAAGCCCCTGGAGCAGGTGCTGCCGGCGGCGGCCGAAGCCGGCGTGGGCATCATCGCGCGCGTGCCGCTGGCCTCGGGGCTGCTGTCGGGCCGCTACCGCCCCGACACCACCTTCGCCGAGGACGACCACCGCTCCTTCAACCGCCGCGGTGAGGCGTTCGACGTGGGCGAGACCTTCTCCGGCGTGGATTTCGAGACCGGCCTGGCCGCCGCCGAGGAGTTCTCGGCGCTGGCCGCCAAGCACGGCCCCGAGGGGGCGAGCCCGGCTCAGGTCGCGCTGCGGTGGGTGATGCAGCAGCCCGGCGTCAGCACCGTCATCCCCGGGGCCCGCAACGCCGAGCAGGCTCGCGGCAACGCCACAGCGGGCACCCTGCCGCCGCTGGAGCCCGAACTGCTGGAGGCTATGCGCGACCTTTACGACCGCGCGATCCGCCCGCAGGTCCACCACCGCTGGTAAGCGGCGCCAACGAAGGGCGGCCAGGGAAGCCGACGATACCCGTACCGACCGGCTGACCTGGCCGCGACGGGGGAAGCACAGCAGGCGCGCCGCGGCTCGGCTGGGCAGCCGGCACCCGAGTCCCCGTGCGGGGGCGTGGCGGGGAACAGGGCTGAAGAGAACGTGTAGGCTTCCCCGCCGCTCGTGCCTCGATCGCTTCGCGATCTCAGCAGCCCAGGATGAGCTGCACTTAAGGTAGCTGCACCCAACCCACCGCTCACACCTCGACCGCTACGCAAACTCGACCCCTCGACCCTGGAACCCACCCAGACATACACATTCCCCACCGCTCGTACCTCAATGGCCGCACGATCTCGGCGCGTCGGCGCTGGAACTCACCCAGACATACACATTCCCCGCCGCTCGTGCCTCGATCGCTTCGCGATCTCAGCAGCCCAGGATGAGCTGCACTTAAGGTAGCTGCACCCAACCCACCGCCCTCCGAGAGACGCCCCAAGCCCAGGAGACAACCCGCGTCAGCTTCTCGGGGCTGAAGCCCCAAGCTTGCAAGGTAGGGCCCTACTGGTTGTGAGGTTGCCTCCCGCATCTTGGACCTAAAACACAGGGACGCCAAACACAGGGACGCCTAGAGCGACTGTCCCGCCCCGAGGCCACGCCCACCCCAACACCGCGCCCCGGCCTACAGCAGCCTCCCCTGACCACCGAGGCCGTCCACCCCCACAAAAACCTCACCCCCCAGACACACCCACCCCCACAGGCTGCCGAGATCGCGAAGCGATCGAGGCACGAGCGAACGGCGCCACCTCCCCACCCCGCTTGACAAAAACACAGCAACCCAAGCTGGCGAAATCGCGCAGCGAAAGAGCGCATCACCCCCGGTAACCGCTCGCACTGCCTGTGACCCCCAGCCCTCACCACGCAACCGCGATGGCCTTGCTCGCATGGTCGAGAACAGTCCGGCGAACGTGCCCGGCCGTCTTGCACACAAGAACACTGGCCCCACAGCGGTGGTGGGTGACGGTTCCACGACCGCTCGCGCCTCGATCGCTGCGCGATCTCGGCAGCTTTGCGGGACGCACCGCCACGGAAAACACCCCAGCGGCAACCACACCCCCGAACCCCCATGGCTGCTCAACCCACCTCGCATCAGGAAAAACATGGGGCCCTCCGGCTGTTCCGGCAGCGAAGTGACCCCCCGCGTTCCCGGTTATGGCCGGGCTTCCCCTGGCCGTGACGGGGGCGGCTACTCGTAATTTCCGCTGAACAGCGTGTTCCATCGCCGGGGTCGCGATTTAGGATTTGTCCGCATCCCCCGCTTGCTTCCCCCGAATGGTGGAACCGCCGATGCAGACGCCTACCGACCACAAACCCCGACGGCGGCCGTTGCGTGCATGGCCGTCGCGCGACCCCGCCGACCCGATCGCCACGCTGCGCACCGCCCGCATGATCGTCGAACGTTTCAAGGACGGGCTCACCGGAGGTGGTGCCGAGACAGCCACGCGCCAACTGCGCCGACTGCTGGGCGTGCCGGGTCTGGCGGTGACCGACCTGACCGGCTCGCCGCTGTGGGCGGGCCGCCCGGCCGCCGCGGAGACCACCAAGGCGTTGGTGGACCGGGTGCTGCACACCGAGGCCCCCAGCGAAAAGCCTCCCCTGATGGCAGTCCCGCTGCACGTCAACGACGAGCTGGCGGGAGTACTCGTGGTCTCGGGAGCCACCAAACGGTCGACGGTGCGCGAGGCCGCCGCGTGGGTCGCCGGCGCGGTGGAGCGCGGCCGACTCCAGGCGTCGGCCGAAGAGGCCGAGCAGGCCGAACTGCGTGCGCTGCGCGCCGAAATCTCCCCGCACTTCGTCTACAACGCTCTCACCGCGATCGCCTCCCTGACGCACTCCGACCCGGAGGGCGCGCGGGATCTCATGACCGACTTCGCCGACTACACGCGCTACAGCCTGGCGCGGCGCGGCGACTACACGACGGTCTCCGACGAGTTCCACGCGATCGAGGCGTACTTGGTGCTGCAACGGGTCGTCCTGGGAGATCGGCTGCGCGTACAGGTCCGGGTCGCTCCCGAGGTGCTGGGCGTGGCCGTGCCCTACCTGGTGTTGCAGCCGCTGGTGGAAAACGCGGTGCGGCACGGCATCGAGCCGCACTCGGAGGCGGGCCTGGTGCAGGTGTCCGGGGAAGCCTCGGGCAACGACTGCGTCATCACCGTGGAGGACGACGGGGCGGGCATGGACCCCGACCGGGCCAAGGCCATCCTCGCCGGCGACAGCAGCAACGGCAGCGTCGGGCTGGCCAACGTGGACCGCAGGCTGCGCCACGTCTACGGCGCCTGGTACGGCCTGGTGGTCGAGACCGCCGTGGACGCGGGCACCCGGGTCGTAGTGCGGGTCCCCCGGTTCCAGCCGGGGGTGATGCCGTGATGGCCGCCGCCGAAGGGCTGCGCGTCCTGGCCGTCGACGATGCTCCCCTAGCCATCGAGGAACTGTGCCGGCTGCTGCGCCAGGCGCCCGAGGTGGCCGAGGTGGTCGCCGCCGACGATCCGATCAGCGCTCTGAAAAGCATCCAGGCCGAACACTTCGACGCGGTGTTTTTGGACATCTCGATGCCAGGGCTGGACGGGATCGAGCTGGCCTCCCTGCTGTCCAGGCTCAACGATCCGCCGGTGATCGTATTCGTCACCGCCTACGATCGCCACGCCGTCACGGCCTACGGCATCGGCGCCGTCGACTACCTCCTCAAACCGGTACGGGCCGAACGGCTGGCTATGGCGCTGACCAAGGTCAAGCGCATGGCCCTGGCCGAGGTCGTGGCCGAGCAGTCCGCCGACCCGCCCGACGCGCTGGCCGTGGTGCCGGTGGAAGCGGCGGGACGCACCCGCTACGTGCGCCGTGAGGACGTGCGTTTCGTGGAGGCCAACGGCGACTACGTGCGGCTGCACACGCCCGCAGCCGCGCATCTGGTGCGGATGCCGATCTCGCGCTTGGAAGAGTACTGGTCGCCCACCGGCTTCGTCCGCGTGCACCGCGGATTTTTGGTGTCGCTACGGGCGGTGCGCGAGCTGCGCAGCGACGCGCGCGGCGGGCTGCTGGCCCACACCGATCTGGGGGACGTGCCGGTGAGCCGCCGGCACGCGCGGGAACTGCGGGAGCGGCTCCTGCGGGCGACCCAGGACAGCGAGGCCGACACCGGGCGGCGGGCCTGATGCAGCGCGCCAAACGGACCGCGGTGATGAGCCCGCAGACCAGGCTCGCCCACGCTCGGGGCTGGGGTCGCGGGCGCTGGCGGGTGCCCCGGCTGAACACGGGCGAGACCGAACGCGCCGCCGTCCTCTACCGTCGCCAACGCCGCCAGGGCCTGCTGGCGCTGGTCGCGCTCCTGGGGCTGGTGTTCGGGCTGCCCTTGGTGTTCGCGGTGTGGCCGGAGCTGGACCACATCCGGCTCGCGGGGTTGCCACTGTCGTGGGGGATGCTGGCGGTGCTGCCCTACCCCGCCATGGTGGCGCTGGCCTACTGGCAACTGCGGCGTGCCGAGCGAGCAGAGGAACGCTGATGGTCGCGCTGCTCGCGGTGGCTCCCCTCGTGGTGGCGACGCTGCTGATCGGGTTGCGCGGGGTGGCAGCCATGCGCAGCACCTCAGACTTCCTCGTGGCCTCACGGCGGGTGTCGCCGTGGCTCAACGCCGCGGCGGTCTCCGGCGAGTACCTGTCGGCGGCGTCGTTTCTGGGCGTGGCCGGGCTGGTGGTCAAGAACGGGATGGGAGCACTGTGGTACCCGGTGGGGTTCACCGCCGGCTATCTGGCGATGCTCATCCTCGTCGCCGCCCCGATGCGACGCTCGGGTGCATTGACCGTGCCCGACTTCGCCGAAGCGCGGCTGGCCTCGCCGGCGCTACGGCGGTTGAGCGCGGTGGTGGTGCTGGTGATCGGGCTGCTGTACCTGGTGCCGCAGTTCCGCACCGCCGGGCTGGTGTTCAGCGCGGTCAGCAGCACCCCCTACTGGGTGGGAGTGGTGATCGCCGGCGGCGTGATCAGCGCCACCTTGGCGCTGGGCGGGATGCGGGCGGCCACCTACGTCCAGGCGTTCCAGTTCGCGCTGAAGCTACTGTTGTTCATCGTGCCCGCTGTCTGGCTGCTGGCCCAGGTCGGCCCGCAGGTGCGCCACGACGCGGTGCACCCGGTGGAGTTCGACCGGTTCTCCGGCGACACGCCCGTATCGTTTCAGACCGGGGCCACCTTGGGCATCGAGGAGCCCACGCCGGTGGTCTCCGGCGGTGAGCCCACGGTGCTGGCGCCGGGCGAGCACACCGTGCCCGCCGGGACCACCGTGGTGTTTCGCGACGACGCCCCCGTGCCCGACATCCGCGACGCCGCAGTGCTGGGGGGCGCGCAGTGGCAGCGTCCACTGCTGGATCTGGGTGAGGCGGGGCATCCGTTGCTGGGCACGTGGGCCGTGCTGTTCGCGATCGCGCTGGGCACCATGGGGTTGCCGCACATCATCATGCGCTTCCACACCAGTCCCGACGGGCGCGCCGCCCGCCGCACGGCCGGCATCACCGTGGCGCTGGTGAGCGTGTTCTACCTGTTCCCGGGGATCTACGGCGCGCTGGGCCGGGTGTTGGTGCCCGAGTTATACCTGTCGGGGGCCACCGACACCGTGGTGGTGGCGCTGCCCGCCCAGGTCGACACCGGTTGGGCGGGCACGACGGTCACGGCGCTGCTGACCGCCGGCGCGTTCGCGGCATTCCTGGCGACCTCGCTGGGCCTGCTGCTGGTGATCTCCGGGGCGATCGCGCACGACCTGCTGCCCGGCGGGCTGCGCCGGCTGCGGATCACCGTGGTGGTCACGGCCGCGGTCATGGTGCTGCTGGCGCTGCCCTCGGCCAGCATCGACGCCGGGGTTTTGGTGACGTGGGGCTTCACTGTGGCCGCCGCGACCTTCTGTCCGCTGCTGGTGCTAGGGGTGTGGTGGGCGCGGCTGACGGCGGCCGGCGCGATCAGCGGGGTCCTGGCGGGGTTGCTGGCCTCCTCAAGCGCCATCGCCATGGCCCTGTTCGGCCCGCCCTTGGACGGGTGGCGCGAGATCCTGATCACCCAGCCCGCGCCGTGGGCCGTGCCGCTGGCGTTCGTGACCATGGTGACGGTGTCGCTGTGGGGTCGCCCGGCGCCGTGGGCGCGCACGGCGATGTTGCGGCTGCATCTCGACGACGAGCGGCCACGGCGCCCCGCGCCCGGGTGACAACCGCACCGTCGGAGCCGCTCGTCGCGCCCCCGGGACCGTTCATCGACCGCTCGTCGCGCCACTCGTCGTTCGGCCGTCAGATGGTTACCGAGGTCACACCCGCCTTCCTAATGTGTCGCGCAACACATTGGCAATCCGGGTGGAGGCTTGTGGTGACTGATATGGAACGTGGTCCCTCCGACGGGCAGCCCCCCGAGGGTGACTGGGCCCGCGTACAGGCGAGTCCGGAGTTCCAGGAACTCCGCAGACGGTTGCGGACCTTCGTGTTCCCGATGACGGCGATCTTCCTCGGCTGGTACCTGCTCTACGTGCTGGTGGCCGCCTACGCGCACGACTTCATGGCGATCAAGCTGGTCGGCAACATCAACGTCGGCCTGGTCTTCGGGCTGTTGCAGTTCGTCTCGACGTTCGTCATTACCGCACTCTACGTGCGCTTCGCTGGGCGGCGCCTCGACCCGCTGGGCGACAAGATCCGCAACGAGGTCGAGGGAGGCTCCCAATGAGCAACGGCACGGTCCACCTGGCGCAGGCGGTCGAGGGCATCAACCCGATGCTGAACTTCAGCATCTTCGGTGCCTTCGTGGTGATCACCCTGATCATCGTATTCCGGGCCAGCCGCAACACGAAGACCGCCTCCGACTACTACGCGGCGGGCCGGGCCTTCAGCGGGCCACAGAACGGCATCGCGATCTCCGGCGACTACCTCTCGGCCGCCTCGTTCTTGGGCATCTGCGGCGCCATCGCCGTCAACGGCTACGACGGCTTCCTGTACTCGATCGGGTTCCTGGTGGCCTGGCTGGTGGCGCTGCTGCTGGTGGCCGAACTGCTGCGCAACACCGGCAAGTTCACCATGGGTGACGTGCTGGCCTTCCGGATGCGGCAGCGGCCGGTGCGCGCCGCGGCGGCGCTCTCGACGCTGTCGGTGTCCTTCTTCTACCTGCTGGCACAGATGGCCGGCGGCGGCGGTCTGGTGAACCTGCTGTTGGGCGTGCAAGGCGCGGTGGGCCAGTCCGTGGTGATCGCCGCCGTCGGCGTAGTGATGATCATCTACGTGCTGATCGGTGGGATGAAGGGCACCACGTGGGTGCAGATCATCAAGGCCGCGCTGCTGATCACCGGCGCTTTCGCGATGACGATGTGGGTGCTGGCGCTGTACGGCTTCAACCTTTCCGGCCTGCTGGCCGAGGCCGTGAACATGGCCGGCGACAACGGGGAGGCGATGCTGGCGCCGGGCGCCAAGTACGGCGTCAGCGAGATGTCGAAACTGAACTTCCTGTCGCTGGGGGTGGCCCTGGTGCTGGGAACGGCGGGACTGCCGCACGTGCTGATGCGCTTCTACACCGTGCCCACCGCCAAGGAGGCCCGCCGCTCGGTGGTGTGGGCGATCGTCCTCATCGGAGCCTTCTACCTGTTCACCCTGGTCCTGGGCTACGGTGCCGCCGCGCTGGTGGGCTCGGAGACGATCCTGGCGGCCCCTGGCGGAGTGAACTCGGCTGCGCCGCTGCTGGCGCGGGCGTTGGGCGGACCGGTCCTGCTCGGGTTCATCTCAGCGGTCGCTTTCGCCACCATCCTGGCGGTGGTGGCCGGCCTGACGATCACGGCCTCGGCCTCTTTCGCCCATGACGTCTACGCCAACGTCATTAAAAAGGGCGCCGTGGAGGACAAGAACAGCGAGGTGCGTGTGGCGCGCATCACTGCGTTGGTGATCGGGGCCCTGTCGATCGTCGGCGGCATCCTCGCCCGCGACCAGAATGTGGCGTTCCTGGTGGCGCTCGCCTTCGCCGTGGCCGCCTCGGCGAACCTCCCGACGATCCTGTACTCGCTGTTCTGGAAACGATTCAACACCACCGGCGCCCTGTGCAGCATCTACGGCGGGCTCATCATCACCATCACGCTGATCGTCTTCTCCCCGGCGGTCTCGGGCGGGGAGAACGCGATGATCAAGGGCGTGGACTTCCACTGGTTCCCGCTGTCCAACCCGGGGCTGGTGTCGATCCCTCTGTCGTTCTTCCTCGGCTGGTTGGGCACGGTGCTGTCCAAGGAGCACAACGAGGCCAAGTACGCGGAGATGGAGGTGCGCTCGCTGACGGGGGCGGGCGCGGAGAAGGCCACCGTCCACTAGGGACCGGGTCTCGGCCGGGCGTTTGCGCTCAGGGGGTGGAAACGCCCGGCCGGTGACCGGCTGACCATGCAGGCTCGCTCGCCACGGGGGCGTGGTCGGCAAGCTCACCGACTCTTGCACGCCGGGACACCCCCGGACAACGGAAAAACCAACGCAGGCCACCTACGTCCGCCGTGCTTTCCCATCCCTCCCCACACGGCGGGCGTAGGTGTCTCGGGTATCGTGGTCCCGCTCCTGGCGCGCCGCGGCCGGGGTGCGAGGCACCGGCGTGTCGGCGCCACGCGCGGGAGCTGAGGCGGCCATCATCACCGTGAGCCAGCAGAGGCTTGCCACGGCGTGGGAAACGGCCTGAGCGGGGCAAGAACGGCACGCCCCGGCCATCGCGTCCCTGGCGTAGCCGGCGGCAGTGGGGAAAGGGCGGTGCGGCGGTGACCGACCTGCTGGTGCTCGCGTGCCTGGCCATCGGCTACGGACTGATCTCGGGACGCACCCAAGGCACACCGCTGACGGGACCCATCGTGTTCGTCACCGTCGGATTGGGGCTGGGCACCGTCGGGATGGGACTGCTGACCGGGACGGCCGTGGAACCGGTGGTGCGAATCCTCGCCGAATCGACCCTGGTGTTCGTGCTGTTCACCGATGCGGTCCGGATCGAACTACCGGTACTGCGCCGCGAGTACGGCTTTCCGCTGCGGCTGCTGGGTATCGGCATGCCCCTCGTCATCGTCGGGGGCACCCTGGCCGCGCTCGCTCTCTTTCCCGAGTTGGAATTCTGGGAGGCCGCTGTCCTGGCCGCGGTGCTGGCGCCAACCGACGCGGCACTGGTAGCGGCCGTGATCGCCGACCGGAGGTTGCCAGAACGTATCCGGCAGAGCCTCAACGTTGAGAGCGGACTCAACGACGGCATCGCCCTACCGATCGTGATGGTGCTGCTGGCGTTGGCGGCCAGTGTCGAGGGCGATATCGGCTCGACCGCGTGGTGGTTCGGCTTCGCGGCCCGCCAGATCGGCCTGGGCGTCCTGGTGGGGGTGGCCGTTGGGGCGGGCGGCGGGTGGCTGCTCGCCAAGGGGGCGGCCGCCGGCTGGATCAGCCCGGACTACCTCCGACTGGTTGTGCTGGGCTTGGCCGTGCTGGCCTACACCGGCGCCGAGACGGTGACGGGCAACGGCTTCGTCGCGGCGTTCGTGGCCGGGTCGAGTTTCGGCACACTGGCGCGGCCGCACGCGCCCCACGTGCACGACTTCGTCGAGCGCGAGGGCAGGCTGCTGAGCATGCTGACGTTTACCCTGTTCGCTGCGGTCATCATCGGTCCGCGGCTGGAGGAGATCGACTGGCGGGTACTGGCCTATGCGGTGGTGAGCTTGGTGGTGGTGCGACCGCTCGCGGTGGTGATAGCTATGACCGCTGCGAGGCTGCGCTGGGAAACCAGACTGTTTTTGGGCTGGTTTGGCCCGCGCGGGCTGGCCTCGATCCTGTTCGCGCTGCTGGTGGTGGAGCAGAGCGGTATCGCCAACGCTGACGAGATCCTGCTGGTGACCAGTACGACCGTCCTGCTGAGCGTGTACGCACACGGGATCAGCGCCGCGCCGTGGGGAGGCGGTTTCGCGCGGCGAGCCGCCGGATTCGCGTCGTCAGCACCAGAGCGACTGCCGGTCCCCCGGCACCGCACACGCTGAAACGCGGGCGGCCACAGCGTCGGGGCAAAAATACCGGGGATTGTGTAGTATACGGCGTTAACCTGGCAGAATGCCAGCCGATTAGGTGCATACGACCACCTGTCGGGCCACCCCTCCTTGACACGGCCACCACGCGGAAGATACCTCTCCGCTTTAAATCCTTTTCGTCTGATTTGTGACAGTAAGAGACGCGGAGGGGTTCTGTACGCTATCTTCCCTACAGTTGGCGTGCCTTCGATGTTCCATCCATCACAAGGCGTAGCTAATCATGGAAAATACCAGGTTCCCCGGCCTATGTCTGCTGTGAAACGTAAGTCCAGTAGTGTGCCTGGACAGGCGTGACCACGGACTAGGCGAATTCTTGCCAGTCCATGTGCGATGTGTTCTACGGTATGTTCCTGGTTGTCCCGAGGGCTGTTGCACCTTCGTGCCGGTCCTTGCTAATCGCCCTGCCATGCAGCGGACCAGCAGGTTCGATGCGGGCTGGCCTCGTCTGCCGCCAACCGCCCACGAGGACCTGATTGATGTCAGCAGATGTATCCAACCGCAAGCAGTCCCAGTTCTCCCCGAAAGAACGGGCGCTGCTCGTTTTTCTCGTCGTAACCGTCCTCACCGCCGCTGTGTGGATATGGGCAGCACTCGCCGCCCCCGCAGCAGCGAGAACACTCGTGACGATCGGCGGTGGGACAGCGGCGGTCATGCTCTCCGCGGCTTTGGCAGTCGCGGTCTACTACGCCGAAACCACCCGCCGTGCACGGGAGGAGATCCGGCGACTCGACGCTCACGCGACGCACCTGGAGCAGGAGGCACGACACCTCTCCGAGGAGGCGCTGCCGGTGCTCAGCAGCCGGCTGCGGGAGGGAGCCTCGGCGGAGGCCGCCCTGTCCGCGGTGGCCCAACCCAGCCATGAAACCCTGCGCGCCCTGCTGCGCGGCGTCAGCTACGAACTCGACGCCGCCGAACGCAAGAGCAGGTCAGCGCTGGAGACGCGCTCGGCCATGGAGGAAGAACTCTCCCACATAGCCACGGAAACCCTGCCCACGCTGATACGACGCGCTAGCGCCGAGCGGGTCTCGCCCGAGACCGCGCTCGCCAAGATGACTCCTCCCCAGCACGAAGCCCTGCACGTGCTATTGAGCGCGATGGCGCGCGAACTCACCAGCGCCGAACGCAAGGGCGCTGCCGCTATGACCGCCTGCGCCAGTGCCGCAGCCCGAGTCCAAGCCCAAGTGACCAGCATGCTCGCCCGGCTACGGGAGTTGGAGGAGCGCTACGGCGACCAGGAGGGCATCTTCGGCGAACTGTTGGAGCTGGACCATCGGGTCTCGCAGATGGGCCGGCTCGCCGACAGCTTCGCCCTGCTGAGCGGGGGGCGTTCCGGACGGCGCTGGACCAAACCGATCGTGATGGAGAGCATCCTGCGCGGCGCCATGGGCCGTATCGGTGCCTACCGGCGGGTCAGGACCCACCTGACCAGCACCGCCGCGGTCGCCGGCTACGCCGCTGAAGGCGTCATGCATGCCCTGGCCGAACTGATGGACAATGCCACCTCCTTCTCGGCCCACGGCACCGAGGTGCACGTCTACGTGGAAGAAGAGGACCCCGGTATCGCGGTCACCATCGAAGACAGCGGTCTGGGTATGCGCACCCGGGAACGGCGCCGCGCCGAGAAGATGGTCTCCGAGCCGATGGACCTGACGACCATGTCCGGAACCCGGCTGGGGTTGGCCGTGGTGGGTCGACTGGCCCGCAAGTACGGCTTGAAGGTCAGCTTCCGCCCCTCCTCGCGCGGCGGCACCGGAGTGGTGGTGCTGATTCCGCGCCAGCTCATCACCCAGCCCAGGCACGAGCCCAGAGGAGCAGTGCCCACCCCCAGCGCGCTTTCGGCTCCGCCCCAGCAGACCGAGGAGTCGCACCGGCAACAGGTGCCCGATTCCCGCAGCGAAGGAGACAAGCTGGACACGCTGCCCAAACGGCGCCGCGGGGAAACGCTCGCAGCGGCAGCCCGCGCGATGTCGGCTCCGGCGGCCGAACCCAAGCAGAAACGGCGGGACCCAGCGGCCAGGTTCGCCGCCTTCCGCCAATCGGGGGCTCGAAGCCGGGACGACTCCGCTCCCCCCAACGAAGGCTCCCGGTGACATCCGGCTCCCCGTACCGGCGACACGTACGGGGAAGCTCCCCCACGGGAATCCGGCATCGCGCGTAACTCGCGTGGTTCGCCTGAGTAAGGACTCCCGACCATCGCGCACATCAACGTATGGGACCAGTGACCGGCGTTGACCGCACCTGCACTGGACCATCCTGAATTACAGATAGGAGGCAGGGGCTGACGCCCCGGCAGCAAGGCCGGAGTTCGTGGCCCGCTATCCCGATGAGCACTATGGACCGTAGTCTTGACTGGCTGCTAGAGAACCTCCTCGAAAAAACACCCGGCATCCGCCACGTCCTCGTGCTGTCCAAAGACGGCCTGAAGATGTGTTTCACCTCCGGCCTGAACGAGGACAAGGCCGACCAACTCGCGGCGATCGCCGCCGGTATCCAGAGCCTGTCACTGAGCGTGTCGGCCGAGTTCGGCGACACTATCGGCCCGGGACAGGCGATGGTGGAGTTCAGCGGTGGCCTGCTGCTCATGGTCCCGGCGGGCGAAGGGGCCCACCTGGCCGTCGTCGCCGAGGAGGACGCCGAGGTCGGAATCGTCGGCCACAACATGAACGAGATGGTGGAGCAGATCGGTGGCCATTTGACCGCCCCACCACGGCGACCTGAGTACAGCGGCGATCCTGCGTCATGAACCGGCGACATATCAATCAGGAAGATCCGGACCGGCTCTACACCGTCACCGGTGGGCGAAGCCGTGCCGACGAGAGCGCCTTTGACACGGTCACCCTCATCGTCAGCGAATGCGAACCCGTTGCCGGAATGCAGTCCGAGCACGCCACGATCCTGCGGATGTGCTGGGAACCGATGGCGGTGGTGGAGATCTCCGCTGAACTCAAGTTGCCGGTGAGCGTGGTGAAGATCCTGCTACGCGACCTGTTGGACACCGGCCGCATCACCGTCCGTCACCCGTCGTTGGTCTCCGGGCAGGACCAGCGGCCCGCCCCTGAAACTCTGAAGCAGGTGCTCGATGCACTCCAACGTCTCTGATCAAGCGGCGCGCGCCAGCCATACCCCACTGCGGCACACCACCCAAGACGCCCTGAAGATCGTCATCGTGGGCGGCTTCGGCGTGGGCAAGACGACCATGGTCAGTTCGGTCAGCGAGATCCCCCCGCTGAGCACTGAGGAGGTCATGACCCAGGCGAGCGTGGGGATCGACAACGCCGCCGGCGTGCAGAACAAGAACGCCACGACGGTGGCCTTCGACTTCGGCCGGATCAGCCTCAACGAGCAGAAAGTGCTCTACCTGTTCGGCGCTCCCGGCCAGGAACGGTTCTGGTTTCTGTGGGACCAACTGTTCACCGGCAGCCTGGGAGCGGTTGTTCTCGTGGATACTCGCCGCCTAGAGGACTCTTGGTACTCCATCGACCGGCTGGAGTTCCACCAGACGCCGTTCGTCGTCGCCGTCAACCGCTTCGGAGAAGGCCCCCCACTGGAGCGAGTGCGAGACGCGCTGTCCCTCTCCGACGAAGTGCCGTTGGTCGACTGTGACGCTCGCCGACGCGACTCCGCCAGGGACGTGTTGATCACGCTCGTCCACCACATCAGCTACTTGTACCAGCAGTCGCCCGCCCAGGAGGGCACGTCGTGACGAACCTTTCCAGCTCGCCCGATCCCGCCTCGCCACTGGCCGGATACCCCGAGCACGTCGACGCCGTCCGGTTCTACGGACCCGAAATCGCCGAGAACGCAGACACGTTGTACGAGGAAATGCGGCGCAAGTACGGGGCAGTCGCTCCGATCCTGCTCGATGGCGACATCCCCGCCTGGTTCGTCCTGGGCTACCGCGAAGTGCACCACGTCACCAGCCATCCGCAGTGGTTCGCACGCGACTGCCGCCGCTGGAACGCCTGGGAGCACATCCCCGACGACTGGCCGCTCATGCCCTACGTCGGCTGGACCCCGTCGGTCATGTTCGCCGAAGGGGAGGAGCACCAGCGCCGCGCCGGCGCCATCGGCGACGCGCTGGACTCCTTCGACCGCACCGAGTTGGCCTCGATCTGCGAACAGGTCGCCGACCAACTGATCGACGGGTTCGTCGGGGACGGCCAGGCGGACCTGATCGGGCAGTACGCCCACCAGATCCCCGCGGGGGTCGTCGCCCGACTGTTCGGACTCCCGCAGTCCGACATCCCGACGCTGGTCCAAGACGTGCTGGACTCGCTCGACGTGGCGGAGAAGGCCGCGGAAGCACACGGGCGCCTGCACGCCCGGATGCAAGAGCTGGTCGCCGAGAAGCACGCGCACCCCGACCGGGATGTCCCCTCACAACTGCTGGACCACCCGGCGCAGCTCACCGACGACGAGATCGTCATCGACCTCCTCGTGATCATGGCAGCCGCCCAGGCGCCCACGGGCAACTGGATCGGCAACGCGCTACGGTTGATGCTCATCGACGACCAGTTCTCGGTGACACTGCAAGGCGGGCGCAGCAGTGCCGGCCAGGCGTTGAACGAAGTGCTGTGGAAGCAAACACCCACCCAGAACTTCCTCGGCCGGTGGGCCGTCCACGCGTGCGAACTGGGTGGGCGCCGTATCCACCGCGGAGACCTGCTGGTGCTGGGGCTTGCCGCGGCCAACGCCGACCCGCGCGTCCAGCCGGAGTTTCACGCCTCCTCCAACTCCAACCGCGCCCACGTGTCCTTCGGCCACGGCGAGCACGGCTGCCCCTTCCCAGCGCCCGAGCTCGCCGAGATCATCGCCCGGACCGCCGTCGAGGTGCTGCTGGACCGGCTACCCGACGTCGAACTGTCGGTGCCCGGCGAGTCGCTGCAATGGCGCCCTTCCGTGTGGATGCGCGGCCTGTTCTCGTTGCCCGTCGAGTTCACCCCCACCATCCACGCCCTCTAGGAGATATGGCCGCCCGGCTCCAGCTCGCCGCTGCCCCGCCCCAAACAAACATGGTCGAACGTGTGCCCGACCCTTACCCGCAGTCACTGCGAAGCGCGGGTAGGGGCTCGACAATGGGGCGGCGCCAGGCGAACCCCGCGAGGAATGGAGTGACCATGGCCCAGCTCGTCGTGTTGGGAGTGGAGAATCGTGACCAGGCTGAGGAGGCACTCGACATCGCCTCCGAACTCGGCAAGGAGGAGTTGCTGCGACTTGAGGACGCCGCCTATGTGGTCAAGGACCACAAGGGACGCCCACGCATCCACCAGACGGTGAACACCACCGGCGCCGGGGCCCTCGGCGGGGCGTTCTGGGGCACGCTGATCGGGCTCATCTTCTTCGTCCCTGTGCTGGGGCTAGCGGTGGGAGCGGCCTCGGGCGCCATCGCCGGCAAACTCACCGACGTGGGCATCAGCGACGACCTGATCCGCGGCATCGGCGAGCAACTCGATCAGGGGCGCGCCGCGGTCTTCCTCCTGGCTGAGGCGACCAACGCCGACCGGGTGATCGAGCGGTTCCGGCCGCTGGAGCCCACCGTGCTCCAGACCAACCTCAGCAAGGACGACGAGCAGGAGCTGATCGAGGAACTGCGGAGCTGACCCGGCCCTCGTTTGCGGGGGCGGGCCGCGCGGCCCGCCCCCGCAAACGAGGTGGTCTCGCGACGACCGGTCTGCCGCGGGACCACCTGCCTGGCCCGAGCCGCCGTCGCCTGCGGCTCGGGCCGGGCAGGGCAGGACTACTGCGCAGGCGCGTGGAGGCGCGCCGCCGGCGCGTCGGCGCCGGCCGTCGCCGGTGCAGCGCCGCCGTCACCGGCCAGCGGCGCGAACCGGCGCAGCCGCAGGCTGTTGCTGACGACGAAGACGCTGGAAAACGCCATAGCCGCCCCGGCGATCATCGGGTTGAGCAGGCCGGCCGCCGCCAAGGGCAGCGCCGCCACGTTGTAGGCCAACGCCCAGAACAGGTTGACCTTGATTGTGGCGAGGGTGCGGCGGGAGAGCCGGATCGCGTCGACCGCGGCCCGCAGGTCGCCACGGACCAGCGTAAGATCCCCCGCCTCGATCGCGACGTCAGTGCCGGTGCCCATGGCCAGCCCCAGATCGGCCCGAGCCAGCGCGGCGGCGTCGTTGACCCCGTCGCCGACCATCGCCACCGTCCGCCCCTGTGCCCGCAGCCGTTCGACGACATCGAGCTTGTCCTCAGGCATGGCCTCGGCGATGACCTCCTCGATCCCCACCTCCGCGGCGACGGTGTGGGCGGCAGCGGCGCTGTCGCCGGTCAGCAGCACGGGGGTCAACCCCAGGTCGCGCAACTGCCGGATCGCCTGGACGCTGGTGGGCTTGATGGCGTCGGTCACGCTGAGTACGGCGCGGGCCTGCCCGTCCCATCCCACGGCCACACACGTGCGGCCCTGAAGGTGAGCGCGCTCCATAGCGTCGGCCAGGGGCGACGGCAGTGGTTGGCTGCCCAGCAGCGCGGGCCGGCCGACGAGCACGGTGTGGCCCTCCACGACCCCTCGCACCCCCAGCCCTTCGACGTTACTGAAGTCACTGACGTCGGGGAGGTGGCCGAAGCGTCGGGTCGCGCCCGTGGCGATGGCGCGGGCGACGGGGTGTTCTGAGGCGTTCTCCACCGCTCCGGCCAAGCGCAGGACCTCGGCGGTGTCCTCGTTCTCGGCGGTGACGACCTCGGCAAGGGTCATCTTCCCGCTGGTTACCGTGCCGGTCTTGTCAAGGACGACGGTGTCGACGCGGCGGGTGCTCTCCAACACTTCCGGCCCTTTGATCACGATGCCGAGCTGGGCCCCCCGGCCGGTGCCCACCAGCAAAGCCATGGGGGTGGCCAGTCCGAGGGCGCACGGGCAGGCGATGATCAGGACCGCCACAGCGGCGGTGAACGCCATGGCGACCGAGCCGTTGCCGACGAGCCACACCGCGAACGTGGCCACGGCGAGGGCGATCACGATCGGGACGAACACGGCGGAGATCCGGTCGGCCAACCGCTGCGCTTGGGCCTTGCCGTTCTGGGCTTCCGTCACCAGCTTGGCCAACTGGGACAACTGGGTGTCGGAGCCTACGCGGGTGGCTCGGACGGTCAGCCGCCCGCCCACATTGACGGTCGCTCCGGCCACGGTGCTGCCCGGCTCCACCTCGACCGGGATGGACTCACCGGTGAGCATGCTCGTGTCGACCGCGGAGGTGCCCGCTGTGACGACGCCGTCGGTGGCGATCTTCTCACCGGGCCGCACGACGAAGAGGTCCCCCTCGGTAAGCCGCTCGATGGGCACCCGCTCCTCGCGCCCCTGGTGCAGCAGCGCGACGTCCTTGGCCCCGAGTTCGAGCAGGGCACGCAGCGCGGCGCCGGCGCGGCGCTTGGAGCGGGCCTCGAAGTACCGACCGAGCAGGAGGAAGGTGGTCACGCCCGCGGCGACTTCGAGGTAGATGGCGCCGGAGGCGTCGGTGGGAGCGAGCGTGAAGGTGAAGGAGTGGGTCACCCCCACCTCCCCGGCCGTGCCGAAGAACAGCGCGTACAGCGACCACGCGAACGCCGCGCTCGTGCCCAGTGAGACCAGAGTGTCCATGGTGGCCGTGCCGAGCTTGAGATTGTGCCAGGCGGCCCGGTGGAACGGCAGCGCCGCCCAGACCACGACCGGCGTGGCCAGAGCGAGCGACACCCACTGCCAGTAGGGGAATTGCAGGGCGGGCAGCATGGCCGCCGCGATGACGGGCACGCTCAGCACGAGGCTGGCGAATGCCCGGTTGCGCAGCGTCTTCTCCGCCGTGTCCCCTTGGGAGTCGGCTGGTTCGGGCAGCGTTGCCGTGTAGCCGGCTTTTTCGACCTGGGCGATCAGGTCGTCGGAGGTGAGGTCGCCGGGGAAGGCGACGCGGGCGGTG
The DNA here is from genome assembly GCF_039539445.1 of Salinactinospora qingdaonensis. Lineage (NCBI taxonomy): Bacteria > Bacillati > Actinomycetota > Actinomycetes > Streptosporangiales > Nocardiopsidaceae > Salinactinospora > Salinactinospora qingdaonensis. The sequence continues at coordinate 34,637 of NZ_BAABDD010000032.1, read as the reverse complement.
GCGGTAGCGTAGTTGACCGTGGCGGTCACGCCCTCAAGTCGGTTGAGCCGCTTTTCCACACGGCTGGCGCACGCGGCGCAGGTCATACCGCCGATTGTCAGTTCAATGCCGTCATTGGTGTCATGCATCGCCGTTCCTTGTGGAGCCTGTCGTGGGCGCCGACACTTGGGGGTGTCGGCGGTGGCGCGGGCCGCCGATGGTGGAGCGGGGTCAGCTCGTGACTTTGTAGCCCGCTTCGTCCACGGCCTCGCGGACGAGCGCGTCGTCGACCGGCCCGTTGCTGGTGACGGTGACCTGGCCGGTGGCCACCTCTACCCGCACGTCGGTGACCCCCGGAATCTGGTTGACCTCTTCGGTGACCGAGGCCGCGCAGTGGCCACAGCTCATCCCCTGAACGGTGTAGACGGTGGTGGTCGTGGTGGCCATGGGTTACCTCCTTGGCGACGGTTATCTGCTGTGTTTCAGGGCCGTGGGGCGCGAAGCCAAGCCTCGCGGCCTGCCCCCACCAACATACATTACCCCCCTAGGGTATATAGAGCCCCGTTAGGACCAGCGATTTCGCTCAGCTCAAGCAACGAATCCCGAAAGCGAGGCGCGACAGCGCAGGCGGCGGGAACTGACGACATCCGGCGTCGAGAGGTTTCCAGCGAACCGCCCACCAGGCCGTACAGCGGCGACGGCGATTCGCGCGAGTCCCCACCCCCCTAGGAACACCTCGCGGCCTTTCGACCCCGCAACAGCGGACGAGACCAAGAACACGCTCACTCACCCGGCAAAACCGCGGCCGTCACCGCCCTTGTGGCAGCGGGCGTGACGAGTGTCGGGTATCGATGAGATGAATTGAGCAGCGCTTCTGATACTAAGCGTATTTTAGCGATCACATAACGAGAACGCGAGGAGGAGGGCGTACCGCTCTCATGGCACAACTGAGGGTTATGCGCCCAGCAAACACATGGCCAAAGTCAACATCTCCGTCACCGATGAAGGTGACTTCATCAGGTCGGCCAGCCGGTTCGACGCCCGGATCACCGCCGACGGCCAGTCCCCCTGGCCGGTGGCTGCCGACCGCTACCGGCTGGTCGTGAGCCTGGCGTGCCCTTGGGCCAGCCGTGCCTTGATCTCGCGGCGCCTGCTGGGACTGGAGTCGGCGCTGTCCGTCGCCGTTGCCGATCCGATCCAAGACGACGCGAGCTGGCGTTTCACCCTCGATCCCCAGGGGCGGGACCCCGTACTGGGAATCAGCTACCTCTCCGAGGCCTATCTCGCGGCCGATCCCAGTTATGACGGCGGGGTGAGCGTTCCCGCGGTCGTCGACATCCCCAGCGGCATGCTGGTCACCAACGACTACCTACGGTTGACCACCGACCTGGCCACCGAGTGGCGCGCCTATCACCGCCCGGGTGCCCCCGACCTCTACCCCAGGCACCTGCGCGCGGAGATCGACGCAATCGTCGAGACCATCTTCGACGAGGTGAACAACGCCGTGTACGAAGCCGGCTTCGCCACCACGCAGCAGGCCTACTCCCGCGCTTACCACAAGCTCTTCGCGCGGTTGGACGCGCTTTCCGAGCGGCTCGAAAGCCAGCGCTACCTCGTGGGAGACACGATCACCGAGGCCGATATCCGACTGTTCACCACCCTGGTTCGCTTTGACGCCGTCTACCACGGCCATTTCAAGTGCAACCGCCACAAGCTGAGCGAACTGCCAGTGCTATGGGCCTACGCGCGCGACCTGTTCCAGACGCCGGGCTTTGGTGACACCGTCGACTTCGACCACATCAAACGGCACTACTACCGGGTCCACACCAATATCAACCCCACCGGAGTCGTCCCCGAGGGTCCCGACCTCTCCACGTGGCACACGCCACACGGACGAGAGCGCCTTGGCGGTCGCCCCTTCGGCGACGGCACACCGCCCTCGCCCATCCCCGAGGCCGTGGGGCGAGCCTACGCCGCCCTGCGAGACTGAAACGGTCCCCGCGGAGTGGCCGACGGCGGCTGCGCCCCACCGACTACAGCGCACCAGCGCGGGCGCGTTCCCGTGCCGCGTTGACCGCCGCCTCGGCCGACTCCCGGTCCTGCCAGCCACGCACCTCGCTCATCTTGTGCGGCTCCAGGCGCTTGTAGATGTCGAAGAAGTGACTGATCTCGTTGAGCTGGTAATCCGGCATGTCGGAGATGTCGTTGATGTGGGCGACGCGGGGATCTCCGGAGGGCAGGCACAAGACCTTGCCGTCAGGGCCGCGCTCGTCACGCATCCAGAACACGGCCACTGGTCGCACCCGCACCGTGCACCCGGGGAAAGTGGGGCCGTCGAGTACAACGATCGCGTCCAGAGGTTCGCCGTCCTCAGCGAGCGTACCTGGGATGAAGCCGTAGTCAGCGGGGTACTGCGTCGCGGTGAACAGGGTGCGGTCGAGACGGATGCGCTGCAACTCATGGTCCATCTCGTACTTGTTCTGCGACCCCTGCGGAATCTCGACGACCATGTCGAATTCCATGGCTTGCCCTCCTACGGCTGGTTGACCCACATCGGTGTCTTGGTGTTCCCACCGTCGCGGGCGGGTCCGGGACCACCATTATGGCCCCGTGGTAGGCGAACGCACCGCACGGGTCGCTTCCCGGCGCAGTGAGGCGGGTGAGCCCACTCACGCACCACCGAGCAGGCCGCGCCGCGGCGCCTCTCGGGAACCTCCGTGCACGGGGTCGAGGGCGCGCGGTACGGGCTGAGGGTGAGAAGAGCGCACGGGGGTTTCCCACCGCTCGTGCCTCGATCGCTGCGCGATCTCGGCAGCCACAGGGCGGGGGCACCCCACCAACCACTGAAACACCCAACAACCTCCGCAGCCACAAGACCGTGGCTGGAACGGAGCGTGCAGCAACGGTGAGCCATGCCGGGGGCGGGTGTCGCGGTCTGACGCCGCCCTCGGGAGGCCCCTCCTTCGCCTGGGGCAGCGTGGGCGGCACGGTTTGGCGCTAGGCCCGGCAAGAGACACCCGTTGTCGAACCCCGACGACAACAGCACTCTGCTGGTGCGAGCCTCACTACCCCCCCAGGCCAGGCTGTCGGGGCCCGACGACAACAGCGCTCCCTCACCCCAGTGGCCGCCCACGTCGCTTGCACGCACCCCAACCACCACGCCCCCTTGAGGCTGCCGAGATCGCGAAGCGATCGAGGCACGAGCGAACGACGCCACCTCCCAGCCCCTGACGAAAACACTGGCACCCCCACCCAAAAACCGACATTCTTGACCAAATATGGCTTACAACCTCTCGCAGAAAACCGTGCTATGGTAAAAGACTGTCGTTTGGGGTATTCCCGGAAATCTCATGCCATGGCTGCCACCTCGCATCCATCGGCGCTCCACGCGGACCGAGGAAACTGCGATATCCCCAGAGATCCCCTCCACTCCAGGGTGTACCGTTCATGAGGGGAATGGGAAAATAGGCCCGAGAGGGTGGATATCGATTTTTCGCACATATGGCTTCCCTTTCCACACGTAACAACCCTCCATCGTTTCGCTTAAGAAACATTCTTCAATTTCGCGCTTCTCATTCAGCGAGCGCAGGGCGCCCCATGCAACGGGGTCGCCTGCCAATTTCCATTCGAAGAATTCATCCGCCGGCAACGGAGGAGACATGCTCGTCAACTGGCTCCCGATGATCTTTGTCCTCGGGGCGCTCATCCTGGCCGGGGTGCTGGTCATCCGCAAGTTCGCCATCCCCGGCTCCGACTCCGAGACAGCGGTCGGCACGTTCGTCGCCCCCACCGTGCTGTCGCTGTACCTCATCGCCACAGCCATGGGCCTCGTCATTGGTTGGGAGAACAACAACGGCGCCCGAGACCTGGCCCTGGAAGAGGCCACAGCGGCGACCCGACTGTACTGGACAACCGGTTCCCTTCCCGCGGAACAAGGAGAGCCGATCCGGGAGGACCTGCGCTCCTATGTGACCTCGGTGATCGAGGAGGACTGGCCGCTCATGGCCGAGGGAGAACTCAGCCAGGCCGGCGAGAGCAAGTTGGCGCAACTGCGCGCCCACGTGGCCCAACTCCCCTCCGACGACTACGAGTTGGCTGGGGAACGCATGCTGGCCCACCAGCAAGCCGCCCAACTCGTGGCGGATCGGCTGGAGCGCGACGACGCGGCAGGCGCCAACCTGCCCGTACTGCTGATCGCCGCCGCCGCGGCTGCCGCGGCGGCGGTGGTGGTCCTGCCGTTCGCTTTGAAGGGCCGCCGCTCGCGCGCCACGCTCATGTGGTCCCTGGTGAACCTGGCCTTTGTTTGCTCGTCGGTGCTGACACTGGTGATGCTCGACAACCCCTATTCCGGGATCTTCGCCGTCTCGGCCGAACCGTTCGAGAACGCCCTGGCCGGATTCGACGAGATCGATCAGATGCTGACGGGCGTCTAGCGAGGGTGCGTGCCCACCCGCGGTCGGGTCAGCGGCGCGCCCCGGCCGCGGTCACAGCCGCCGCCACCGCGATGAGAACCGAGAACACCATCATGTGCATCGAGGTGAACCCGGACTTCGCGCTGCTGCCGATCGCCGGCCCGGCGATCGGCAGCAGCGCCGGTGTGGGCAGCACGCTCTCCTGCGGCGCGGCAGGGCTGGCCGTGGCCGGACTCGGAGAGGGCTGCGTAGGCTCGGGGCTGGGTTCGGCTGCCACGACCTGACGGGCGGGCGTCTCCTCCACGGGCTCAGGCGCATCAGCGGCTTCCCGCACCGGCTGTGGCTCCCTGCTGGCGGGAGGCTGCGGATCTGTCTCGGGAGGCGCCGGCGGCGGAGTTGACGACGGTGCGGGCTCTGGCGGCTCGGAGGGGGCGGGCTGTGGCGGCGGTGGCGTCGGAGACGGCTCAGGAGGCGGTTTTGGCGGCTGCGGGTGGCCGCATCTGGGGTGGCCCACCGACACTTTCGCCGACACCACATCGGTCGTGACCTCGACGCAGACGTCAGGAAGATGCACAGTGACCTGTGCTTTAACCGTCAACTCCCCCTGGCCGTGGGGAAGCGGGCGCGCGGGGGGCTCACTGGGGGACGCGGCACCAAGACAGCCGATCGTGGCTGCCAGGACCGCAGCGCACCGCGCACCCCGCAGGGCAGCACCGCCGACACGAGAGGCCCCTCCACGGTTCTCCGGCCGGCTCTGGCGGACGGGCACACTCCGCCTCACGTCGTGCCCATGCATCGGCACCGTTGATCGCTCCGTTCCCTCTCACTGACTGGCCGGCCGTTGCGCAAGCCGGGGCCGGCACTGCCCCGCCGACATCCACTCCCCCGAAACACGGAACGTAGTTGACTTCACGCGGAGAGTAGGCAGATCATTGCTGTAAGCATCCGGCTCACCACTGAAACGAAACCGGAATACGCATTTTTTATCGTTTCCTGCCCTGGAGGAGCAACATGCGGAAACTGTTCGACACCATAACCGCCTCGGCCGTAGCCGGAGTGCTGAGCTTGGCTTTGGCTGCACCCGCCCATGCCGCCACCGGTGACGTGATCGTCTTCAAAACCGAAGCTGAGCCGCTGACCACCTACTCCGATCCGGAGTCGGGTTCGTGCCACCGGCTCGACGCCACCGCACACGTGCTGATCAACCGGACCGATTCCACGCTGCGCATCCACTCCAACGTCTTCTGCCTCGGCCCGGGCGTTCCGGTCAAGCCCAACCATGGCTGGCACGCTCCGCCCTCCGGCGTATTCGCGTTCTCCGTCGCGTAACTACCACAGCTCACATGCGCGGTGGGCGACCATGCCCACCGCGTTTCCGCCCCTGACCGACAGTGAAAACGGCCCCGCCTGGGATAGTGCCTCACCAATCGACCGCGGGAGGCAACTGGGCGGGGTCCCCCTCAGGCCACTGGTGGGGAGTGCCCAGCGGCGCCAACTCAGCTATCTGCTCAGTGAACCAGGGAGACACGCCCGCTCGCCCCGCAAGGGCCACACACTCGGACCAGTCGATCCAGCCGGTTTCGGCGACCTCGGCGGGGTCGGGATCGATCCGTCCGCTGACCGTGGCCCGCACCACCGGACACAGCTCGTACTCAACGGTCCCATCGTCCATGACCGCCCGGTAGCCAAATCCCGGCAGGATCAGCGTGAGATCGGTAATATCAGCCCCCAACTCCTGACCCACCCTACGAGTCACGGCAGCCCGCAGCCCTTCACCGGGGGCAGGGTGTCCGCAGCAACTGTTGGTCCACACCGAGGGCCAGGTGGGCTTGTGGTCGGCGCGGCGCGTCATGAGCACTCGCCCCGAAGCATCGGCCAGGTAGCAGGAGAACGCGAGGTGGAGCGGCGTCTCGCCGTGGTGACTGGCACGCTTTGGCGCGGTACCGATGGCCTCGCCGTCGGTTCCCAGCAACACGATTTCCTCGGTTTCCGCAGTGGCCGCGCGGTGGCTCCCACCGGAAGGGGGCGTCATCGATGTCATCGGTTGTCTCCTTGTCAATCAGTCTCGGGCGCGGGCACTGCTACCCGATGCTCTCACCGCTGCCCCTGCTCGCAGGGCGGAATCCCGGCGAAGACCGCGGCCGGCTCCAAAGTGTGGATCACCGGGGCACGTCCCCGGCATGCGCACCGGTTCAGCCGAACCCAAGAGACGAACAGCCTGGTCATGAAGCTCCTCAGACATTCTCGGGGCGGATGAGCGGGGCCGGCGCGGCAATACGGCCGGCGGTGGCTAGACGGCGTGGCCGAGCGAGGGCGGCGTTGCCGCACCGCACGGCTCCGGGGCGTGACCGGCAGCGATATGGGTGCCGCGGGGGCGCGCCCCGCACCGTTAGGTTCTGTTGTGCGAACGGCTTGGGTGCGGGGACTGTGGGAATGTCCTTCGTCCGCTCGCGCCTCGATCGCTACGCGATCTCGACAGCCTCCGGGGCGACAGCGGAGGCTCACCCACTGTTCGCCCACCGCCCGCCCAGAAACAGAACCGTTAGGCCATAACTCTGGGGCGCCCCCGTGGCGTGGATGCCACGCCCACGAGCGCGACAACGGCGATCACCCCGCCGGTCGCCGCCCGTGCACGGAGTAGATCGCACACGAGCAGGCGCAAAACGAGGGGTCGGCGAGCAACTCGCGGACCTGGACGAGCCGCTCCTCGCTCATCCCGGCCTCGATCAGCCGGTCGCGCAGATGGTGCGTGTGGTGCGCGAGCAGCCGCACCGCCGGGGAACTCGCCTGCCACAGCTCTAGGTGCGGAACCGGCTCGATGGCGGTGAACCCGGTCTCGCGCATGGCTGCCGCTGCGTTGCGCCCCCAGGCGATGTCGGCGCCGGCCGTGGCCATCGCTGTGGCCTTGGCGTCAAGGAACTCCGTGTAGAGCGCGCCGGCCGCCGGATCGGGCATGAGCAGGGCAGGGCCGTAGGTGATGTCGAACTCGTCAAGCTGGAGCCACCCACCCGGCTTGAGCGCCCGCAACAGACGCGCGAGTACGGCGCGGCGTTCGGGCAGGTGAAGCAGCACGAGCCGGGCGTGGATCAGGTCGAAGGCGGCCTCGGGCAGCGGGTCGTGCACGATGTCGTGGCGGGCGATCTCAAGCCCGGGGGCCGGGGCCACGTGCGCAGGCTTGACGTCGGTGGCCAGGACCCGGCCGGAGGGAGCGACCCGCTGGGCGAGCCAGTGGGCGACGCTGCCGCCGCCGGCCCCCACCTCCAGACAGTGCCAGCCCTCGCCCACCCCCGTCTGGGCGAGCCGCTCCAGGGTCAGTGGATCGTAGGCGCGGGCGAGACAGCGGTGCTGCTCGACGGCGTGCTCGCTGTCGTTGTCGAAGACGTACCCGGGGGTGGGCTGAGCGGTCATGGCCGGCCTCCTTGGCGAATGGGCTGGGCGTGTGGGGTAGCGGACGCTGTAGCGGCACCGCTCGCCAGGTCGGCGAGGGTGTGGCGGCACACCTTTCCGGTGGGCCCCAGCGGCAGTTCCGGCAGGACGAGCAGCTTTTCCGGGAGCTTGCGACGCTCTAGGCCCCGCTGCCGTTCGAGGTAATCGGTGAGGTCGGGCAGGGTGAGCGGAGCTGCCGCGGGAGGCTGTGCCACGCAGGCGCACAACCGCTCCCCCAACTCGGCGTCGGGTACGGCGACACAGGAGACGTCGGCGACATCGGGGTGAGTGCTGATGTGGCGCTCGACCTCCAGCGGACTGATGTTGTAGCCGCCGCGGATGACGACCCGCTTGATGCGGTCGACCACCCGCAGGGCCCCGTCGGAGAGCAGGACCCCCCGGTCTCCGGTGCGTACCCAACCGCCAGAGGTGCGGTACCGGGCGTCAAGCTCAGGGGCGTTGACATAGCACAGGGGCGTCATGGGCCCCCGGGCCCGGATCTCGCCCTCGCGGCCCTCGGGAAGTGGTTCACCGTCAGGGCCGGTGACGGCGATCTCGGCCACGGCCGGGTCGGGGTGTCCCACGACGCCCTCGGCTACAGCACTCTCGTCTGCCCCGGTGTGACAGTTGACGCCGTCAGCCGACCCGTAGACGTTGATCACGGGACAGCCGAAGCGGTCACGGCAGGAGGCCGCGGTCTCGGCATGCAGCGCGGCGCCACTGGCCACAACGGCGCGCGGCGGGTGAGCCACCCCGCCGGGGCCGGCCAGGGCGGCGATCCGGCTCAGCATGGTGGGCACGCCGTAGACGTGGGTGGGGCCATGCCGCTCGATCATCTCCAAAGCCGCGGCGGGGTCGAACACGTCGAGCACGAGCAGCGTGCCGCCGTGGCGGGCCAGCGTGACACTGCCGCACGACCCATAGGAGGAGGCTAAAGGGGCGAGCAGGAGGGCACGCATGGGCTCGGCGCCACCGTGCAGTGCGCCGATGTAATTACCGCGCCCGCCGCACATGGCGTTGTGACTGTAGGCGACCATCTTGGGCTCGGCCTCTGATCCCGAGGAGACAAGAACCCGCGCCGGCGCCTCGGCGTCGACGGCCGCCGGCTGCCACCCGGGGAGGGTGTCCTCCTCGGGGAGCCGCCGGCACCCCGGTGGCGCCGCACCGAAGACGAGGATCTCCCGCAGGTGGGGCAGATGGTCGCGGAGAGCGGCCAGCTCGGCGGCGGGCCGCAGCTCGCCCGCGCGATCGGCGGCGATGACGGCGCTGGCGCGGGAACGGCCGAGCAGGGCGAGAGAGTCGCTCCTGCCCCGACCACAGGGGTAGGGCAGCGCGAGCGCGCCGATGGCGGCCACGGCCAACTCCGCGGCGACCGCGCGGCGACCGTTGGGCACCTGGATCGCGACGATGTCGGTGGGCCCCAGGCCGGCGGCGAGCAGCGCCAGCGCGATCCGCCGCGCAACGGCGTCCAGAGCCGCGTAGTCGAGCGTGCCCTCGGTGTCGATCACCGCCGGGCGGGCGGGATGGGCGGCGGCGTGCTCGCTGAACAGGGAGAAGGTGTCGCGATCGGGACAGTGGCCCTGCGTGACCCAGGCGCGGCGTAGCGCGGCCGGCACCTGGTCGGCGAGCACGACACCGTTCGACGACACCCACGGTTCATTCATGAAGTCTCCCGCGCTATGGGGGACCGGCCGCTCCGGTGAAGCGGTCGGGTCCCGGTGGTGGGGTGAGCAGGGGCGCTGCCAGCCCGCCGGGGATCGCCACGCTCCACCGCGCGCGGCAGAGGTGTCTCCCGTCCATGGGGGTGGCTGCCGTCGCGGCCGGGTGGAGCGGCGCCCCTGTCGAACCTGGCCGATGGCGTGGTGGCCGGCTCGGACTCCCCCGCCCGGCCACCACCCCCCGGGTGTGGTGGCCGGGCGGGAAGCCCACATCGGGAAGCTGCGCTTTGAGAAGCCCGGCCGATCCTCCGGGGGCGCTGCCCTGGCGGGCCGGGGCCTGCCAGGGCAGCGCCGGCGAGGGAAGTCCCGCCGTTAGGTTCTGTTTTTCGGACGGCTGGGGTGCGGGGACTGTGGGAATGTTCTTCGTCTGCTCGTGCCTCGATCGCTGCGCGATCTCGGCAACCCGCGAGGCGACAGCGGACGCCCTCGCCCACGTGCGCCCACCGCCGGCCCTGGTCGCCCGTCCAAAAAACAGAACATAGGCGCGCGAGGGTCACGTCCACTGCCCGGTCCCGTGGTGGCCGGCCCCGTCGAGGAGCAACTCTCGCAACTGGTGGCGGCGCACTTTGCCGGTGGCGGTCCGGGGGAGTTCCTCCCAGGCCATGACGATGGGCTCGGCTAGTGGGGGGAGGTCGGCGACGGCGGAACGCCACGCGGCGGCGTCCATGTCGGCGGTGCCGTTGGCGGTGACGATGACCGGCAGCGGCGAGCGTCCCGGCGCGCCGAGGACGATGCACTCCAGCACCCACGGCAACCGGTCGTCGATGACGTCTTCCATCTCCAAGCAACTGGACTCGGGGATCGTGTCCACTTCCCGATCGACTAGCCGCAGCCCTCCGCTGCGGGTGATGACGCCGATGTCGCCGGTGTTCCACCACGAGGTGCCGCGCGACTTGGCCCACCACCGCTCTTCCTCGCCGACATAGCCCAACCCCAGCCCCTTGGTGCGGGCCATGATCAGGCCAGGGGTGCCGCGGGGAACAGGACGGAAGGTGACGGGATCGATGGCGCGTAACCGGGTGCGGGTGGGGACCGGCCACCCCACGTCGCGGGTGGTGGGGTGGCGTTGTCCCTGGCGGGCCATGGCCGCACGGGTGAGGAAGCGGAAGGTGAGGGGACCGGTCTCGCTTTGCCCCCACCCTTGCAACCACACCGGCCGCTTGCGCCGCGTGGCTGCGAGGAACGCACGCACGGTGGGCGGGTGCATGGCGTCGAAGGTGCTGATGTAGAGCCGCACCCGGCTGAACACGCTGTCGGGTGTCGAGGCCAGCGACTGCCACCGCACGTACGTCGAGGGCAGGGTCTCCAGAATCGTGGGGGGATGGGCGCGCAGGAAGGCTTCGGCGCGTTCGGGGGTGGGGTCGCAGACGGCCGTGACCTCGCGGGGGGCGAGCCAGAACACGCTGGCCGTCCACGCCAGAGCCCGGCCGTGAGCAAAAGAGATCGCGCTGGCGACGGAGTCCTCGGGCCGGCTGGCGAGCACCGGCCAGCGGTGGGCCTCGAATCCGGCCAGGCGGCGGATGATGGTCGTGGTCGAGTGGGGGACGAGCTTGGGCACACCGGTCGTGCCCGAGGTGTGGATGATGACGAGCGGTTGGTCGTCATCGCGCTTGGCCGGCGGGGGCGCCGGATGGCCGCGTAGGTCCGCCAACGGCACGGCCCCGGGGGTGGGACGGTCGATGCTCACGGTGCGTCGGGCGAAGGAGGTCAGGTCGACTCCGGCCTCGGCGCCCGAGCGCACGACGTCGGCGGTGGTGACCAGCACGGCCGGCTCCAGCCGTTTGAGCATGGTGGCCACAGTGTCGGGCGCCAGATGGGCCGAGATCGGCGCGGCGACCGCTCCGAGGCGGGCAGCGGCCAGTGTGAGCAGGACAAAGTCCCAGTGGTTGGGTTTGACGACGGCCACTCGCTCTCCCGGGCCGGCTCCGGCGGCGGCGAGCCAGCCGGCCGCCTGCTCGGTCAGTTCGGCGAGTTGGCGCACACTGTAGGCCGTGCCGCTGTCGGGGGCGATGTCGAGAGGGCGACTGAGACACAGGGTTGTCGGGCTGTTGCGCTGAGCCAGGACGTCGAACAGCCGTCCAGGATTGTCGAGAGTTTTCAAGGCGGCTGTGGTGAGGGGGCCGCGCGTTGATCTGCGACGGCTCGCGTTCTCACCGTCTCCTTCCTCGGGTCGCGTGACATGGTCGGCAGGGTGGTGGACCGTTGGCCAGAGCGGGGGTGCCGCCCTGGCACGGCGTTGCTCAGGACGGGCGTCCCCCGCCCGGCACCGCCACGGCGTCGGTGACGGGCTCGCACACCCGCGCCGCCGTGGTCTGGGCAGTGGAGAAGGCTCCCTCGCTACAGGGACGCAGGGCGAGCCAGTCGCCGGCGTAGTCGACGGCGCGCACGGGGCGGGTGGTGAATTGGGTATGCAGCGCCAGCGCACGGGGGGTGACCTCGGGCAGTCCGTGGGGGAAGCGGTGGACCGTGGCTGCGACCAGCGCGGCGCGCAGGCCGGGGACGTAGCGTTCGGCGCGGGCGGTCAGGCGTTCCACGGCGACGGAGTCGGGCTGGGCGAGGAGGTGCTTGGTCGTGGCCGGGGTAGGGATGAGCGAGACGAGGCCCCGGCCCTCGGGGACACGCCCCGGGTGTTTACGGTGGTCAGCGGTGACCACGGCTAGCTCGGTGTCGTGGGTGTGGGGGATGAGGGTGGCGAAGTCGCCGCGGCCGGGCCGCACTGCCAAGGGGCGATCCAACGCGAGGCTGATCCGCAGCATAGGGGCATAGTCGCAGGTCTTGAGGAAGGCCCGCTCATCGGCGGGCGCCGTGGGGTACAGCCGAGTGGCCACCGGGGCCGGCACGGCGAGCACGGCTCGCTCGGCGTCGAGGCTGCCGCCGTCGTAGTTCACCCGCACTCCCACGGGCCGGCCGTGGGCGTCATGGCGGTGGGCGACCTCGCGCACGTGGCACCCGGTGACCACGTCGAGCTGGTCTGCGAGCCGGCGGGCGAGGGTGTCCATGCCGTCGCGGTAGGTGCGCAACCCGGCCGCGCCGCCGGTGGCGAACAGGTGCGCCAATACCGGTGCCGCGGCGGTGGTGGCGCTGTCCCAGCCGAAGAAACCGGCGGCCAGCGGTTTGACGAGGTACTCCCCCACCTCGGGGTGGTAGGAGCGCAGTGCCTCGGCCACGCTCAGGTGCCCTACCGGGGTATGGGCGGGGCGTTCGGGGTCGAAGCGGGCGCGTTCGCGTGTCCCCCAGGCGAGCAGCCGTGCCAGGTCGAGCCGGGCCGCCACACTCAGTCCGGCTCCGGTGAGCAGACCGGCCGGATGGCCGACCCGGGGGTGGGAGCGGCCGGCGCGCCATAGCGCCATCGGGTGGGGCACGCGCGGCACTTCGGCGGTGGACAGTCCGAGATCGCGGATCAGGCTCCAGGTGGCGGGGTAGCCGGCGCTGGCGATCATCTCGGCGCCGGTGTCGATGAGGTAGCCATCGCTGCGCAGGGTGCGCATCCGCCCGCCCACGGCGTCGGCGCTCTCCAGGACCCGTACGCGACGCCCGGTCCGGCTAAGGGTGTGGGCCAACGCGAGCCCGGCTGGCCCTGCGCCCACGATCACGACGTCGAACTCGGCGCGCTCGGTACTCACGCGGCGGCTCCCGGCAACAGTGTCGCGGTGAGGTTGGCGGCGATGAGGAGGACCACGCTCACCCGGTGGGTCCGGATGCCCAGGTTGCGAGCGCGGAGAATGTCGCCGGAGCGGAAGCCGATGAGGAGCTGGCCCACCCGCAGCGCTGTGACCGGCGCCATGATGAGGGGAAACCACAGCGGGGCGACGCCCACGGCGGCAGCACCCCAGATGACGCAGGTCTCAGCAGCGCACACGGCGGCGATGAAGGCCGCGTTGCGGCCGTTTTTGCCTGCCCGGGCGGCCAGGACGGCGACCGTGGGACGGCCGACCCGGGCGTCGCCCTCGATGTCGTTGGTGTTGGAGAAGACCCCGAACAGCAGGGGACCGAACCCGAATATGACGGCTTGGGCGAGCACGAATCCGTCAAGGCCGCCGGCGAGCAGACCGTAGGGGGCGGTGACCAGGCCCACACCGAGCCCGATCAGGAACAGTTCCTGGGCCCCGCGGTAGCTGATCCGCAGCCCCCACGAGTACTGCACCGAACAGAACAGGCACAGTGCCATGACCGCCACGGCCCACAGCGGTTGGCGCGGCGCCAGCGCCACGGCACCGCCCCAGACGACGATGGTGGCGGCGGCGCTGAGCCAGCCGAACCGCACGGCTTGGGCTTGCGTAAGGGTGCCGGCGAGCAGCGGTTTGCGCACGAGGCGGCGTAGCGGGGCGTTGGGGCCGTAGTTGACGGCGTCGCTGCCGTCGCGGTAGCCGGTGACGTCGTCGAAAGCGGTCATGGCCGCCACGAGCAGCACTTCACCGACGAGGAAGAGCGCTAAGACGGCGATGGTGCGTGGGTCGAACCACGCCGCTGCCGGCAGGAGCGACCAGACGACGGCGAGTCCGAAGTAGTAGTCGACGATGTCGAGCTTGGCCAGCCGCGCGTAGGCGTTGACCCGCTCGCGCAGGGAGGTGGCGGGGGCGGCGGGCGGGGCGGGGGACAGTTCGTCGGTCACGGTGTTGCTCCTGCCGTGGTCTCGTGGGCGGCGGGCGCGAAGGTGCACACGGTGTCGGCGATGTGCTCGACTTGGGCGTCGGTCAAGTGCGGAAAGATCGGCAGCGCGAGCGTGCGCGCGCTGGCGCGTTCGGCGTTGGGCCAGCGCGCGCCTTCGGGGGCGAAGGCGGCGAAGGCGGGGTGGTGGGGTAGGGGGCGGGGGTAGTAGACGTGGCTGGCGACGCCGTTGGCCGCGAGGTGGTCGCGGAGCGCGTCGCGGTGCTCGGCCAGCAGGGAGTAGACGTAGTAGCACCGCCCGTCGCCGTCGGGGGGCGGCGGCTGGATGCCGCGCTCGGCCAAGGGGGCGAAGCGCTCGGTGTAGTAGGCGGCGATGCGGGCACGGCGCTGGAGCCGATCGTCGAGGGTGGGCAGCCGATGGGTGAGGAAAGCGGCCTGGATTTCGTCGAAGCGGCTGTTGTAGCCGATCCGGTGGTGGGTGAACCGCGTGCGGCCGTCCTGGCCGTGGTTGCGCAGCATCCGGGCGAGTCTGCCGAGTTCGGGAGTGTCGGTGACGACGGCGCCGCCCTCACCGGCGGTGCCGAAGGTCTTCACCTGCACGAAGGAGAAGACACCGGCGTCGCCCCACCGCCCGGCCGGGTGCCCCAACAGCGAGCCGCCTTGGGCCACGGCGGAATCCTCTACCAGGTGCAGGCCGTGCCGTTGCGCGATCTCGCGTATGCGGGGCATGTCGGCCATGACCGAGAACATGTGCGCGGGCATCAGGGCGGTAGTGCGGCTGGTCACCGCCTGTTCGGCTAGATCGGGGTCGAGGACCATCGTCCAGGGGTCGATGTCGACGAAGAGCGGGGTGGCCCCGGCCTCGATCACGGTGCTGGCCAGTGGGGCACAGCCGAAGGCGGGCACGATGACCTCGTCGCCGGCTCCCACCTCCATGGCCCGCAGCACGATGCTGAGGGCCATGGTGCCGCTGCCGCAGGCGACGACGTCGGCGGCCCCCAAGTGGTCGCGCAACCGCTCCTCGAAGTGCGCGGTGTGGGAGCCAAGGATGAACCGCTGCTCGGGTGCGGTGGCCACGGTGCGCACCGTCTCCAGCAGCGTTTCGCGTTCGTCCTCGAACAGGTCGGGGGGAAAGAAAGGGATCACGCACGCCTACCTTCCGAGTAGAACCGACTGATCAGGGCGCATACCCGGTCCACCTGACCGATGGTGAGGTCGGGGTGGAGCGGGAGTGCGACGCTCACCTCGCAGGCCGCTTCGGCGTTGGGGAAGTCGCCGGGACCGTAGCCCAGGTCGGCGAAGCAGGGCTGGAGGTGCAGCGGAGTGGGGTAGTAGATCTCGGTGCCCACCCCGTGGTCGTCGAGGTAGCGGGTGAGGGCGTCGCGGTCGGCCACCTCGACGAGGTAGACGTAGAACACGGGGTCGGTGGGAACGGGACGTGCGACCGCGGTGGGCAGCCGCCGCACGCCGGGCACATCGGCCAACCGTTCGGTGTAGGCCGCGGCGAGGTCGGCGCGGCGCTGGATCGCGTGTTCAAGGTGGGCGAGCTTGGCCAGGAGGACCGCCGCCTGGAAGTCGTCCATCTTGCTGTTGGTGCCCGGGATGACCGTGAGGTTGGAAATGCCGGGGAAATGGTCGAGGGTGCGGCCACCGCGCCCATGGTGGCGCAGGGCCATAGCGGTTTCGGCCACGTGGGGATCGTCGGTGAGGATGGCGCCCGCATCCCCGATGGCCCCAAGCGTCTTGGTGGGAAAGAACGAGAGCACTCCGCCGGCGCCGAGCAGACCGGCGTGGGTGCCGTTCCAGCGCATGCCGATGGCTTCGGCGCTGTCTTCGACGAGGGTCAGCCCATGCTCGCGGGCGAGGCCGTCGAGCGCGGCCATGTCGGCCATCTGGCAGAAGAGGTGGACGGGCATGATCGCGCGGGTGCGGGCGGTGATGGCCTGCTGCGCGCGGCGGGGGTCGATCGCGTAGGAGTCGGGCTCGATGTCGGCGAAGACGGGCCGGCCATGGGCCAGCGACACCGAGGTGGCGGTGGCGATGAAGCTGAACGCCGGCACGATGACCTCGTCTCCCGGCTCTAGGCCACAGGCCCGCAGCAACAGGACGAGGGCGTCGGTTCCGGAGTTGACTCCGATGACATGGCGGGCACCGGTCCAGGCGGCCAGGGCGGTCTCGAACTCGGCGACCTTGCCGCCGTGGGAGTACTTGCCGCGGTCGATGACCTCATCACAGTGGGCGCGCACGGTGGGCCACAGGTCAGCGAACGAGGTCGCCTGGGTGAAGAACGGGACCGCGCCGCCCTCGGGGGGATCGTCGATGCCCACAGCGGAAGAACACGGCACCTCGTGCATGGTCACGCACCTTTGGTTGACGGCAAAGACAGCTCGGTTCGTCAGAAGGGATCGGGCACGGTGAGGGGACTACGCCCGAAAATGGCGTCGTTATCTACAACTCGGCAGCCACTTCTTGACGATAGCCGGAAATAAGGCGCCGGAAACCCAACTTCCCCAAAATGAGTGACGCGTCGATGGTGAATCTCATAAAACGAGGGCATAAGTAACATGAGTTACCTATGTCCTTTTTGCTCTTCTTGTGGCTTATCCCAGCCCACAACCTCACCTCGACAACGACGCACCCCCGTCGAACGGCACGAGCTGGCCAACAACTCCATCATTCCAAATTCGCCCGATCCGTCACTATAAGGCCGCTATGCGAGAACGTTTCAACTGATAGCATCCCTCCGGAAATCCCCCATTCCTCTTTCTGGCCGTTCCTACCAGTGGTCACGAATAAAAAATTCTGTGAAGGTAACCGGAGTCCGCATGCTCCACACGCTCATCGTCGGGTTGGGACGCTCAGGGCGAAAGTTGCACCTGCCCACACTGTTACGGGCCCGTGCCCTGGCTGCTAGCGCGGACGGCGACCACAGCGCCGCCGTCCCCTTCTCCGCGCACCCGATCCTCGCCTTCGACCGCCGTTTAACCCCACCACCGCCGGCGGGTGTAACCCTGGTGCGCTCCCTGGCCGAGGCGGCGGCGACGATCGATCCAAGCCGCACGGTCGTCCACCTGTGCACCCCGCCCTATGCGCGCGCCAGCACCCTCAACGAACTCGCCGGCCTGGGGTTTCGCCGTATCCTCGTGGAGAAGCCGCTAGCTACTGACCTGTTCGGGCTCGACGTCGTGTTGCGGCTGCGCCGCCGGTGGGACCTCGACCTGACGGTGACGGCGCATTGGCTGGCCAGCGCACTGACCGAACGCCTGCGTTCAGCGATCCGCGACGGTGACCTGGGCGCGCTACGGTCCATGTCGATCGTCCAGCACAAGCCCCGCTTCCAGCGGTCGCGCCACCGCCGCGACCACCCCACCGCCTTCGACGTCGAGATCCCGCATTCGCTGCGCCTGGCTCTGGACCTGGCCGGCCGGGCCCATCTCCTCGACGCCTCCTGGAGCGACCTGGTATTCGGCGGCACCCGGGTGCCCGCCATGGGAGGCGCTCACCTGTCGCTAGTGCACGCCAGCGGAGTCCGGACCGACATCTCCTCCGATCTGACCTCTCCCGTACGCGAGCGCCGCATCACCCTGGAGTTCGAGGAAGGCACCCTCACCGGGCACTACCCGTGTAGCGACGCCGACGACACCGCGCAACTGCGCACCCGCAGCGCGGGCCACGACAGCCGCGAACTCTTCACCGACGACGCCCTCACCGCGTTCCTGCTGCGGGTCTACGACCGCTACGCCACCGGCCGCGCCGGTGACGGACTGACCGGGCACTCCGACGTGGTGCGGCTGATCACGGCCGCCAAGACCCTGTGCGCGAGCGCGCCCCCTGTGGCGGTACAGCACGCTGGCGCCGCCTCCCCCACGGAAGGACTGCCCGCTCATGTCTGACAGCGCCCCGCGGCCGGCCGCGGAGAGCTCCGGCACCGAGCTTCGCGTCCGCTACGCCGGCATCGGCGACGAGGCCGGCGCGAGCCTGGCGACCCAACTGGCGGCGATCGAACAGCTCAACTGGACCTCGATCGAGCTGCGCACCCTCGACGGAGTTCCCGTCGCCGCGGTCTCCGACGACGAGTTCGAGCGCGTCGCCGCGACGATCGCTGCCCGTGGGCTTGCGGTCACCTGTCTAGCCTCGGGGATCGGGAACTGGTCCCGGCCGGTGACCGCTGACTTCGCCCCCGATGTGGCCGAACTCGACGTGCTGGCGCGTCGCTGCCACAGACTCGGGGCGCGCTATATCCGCGTCATGTCCTACACCGCCGGTGGCCTGGACGAACGCGAGTGGGGGCGGCGCGCCCGGTGGCGACTCGGCGAGCTCGCCGAACGCGCCGAGCAGGCCGGCGTCACCCTCGTCCACGAGAACTGTAGCGGCTGGGCGGCCTGCCACGCCGAACGCATGCTGGAGCTGGCCGCGCAGCACCCGGGGCTGGCCCTGCTGTTCGACATCGGCAATGGTGTCGCCTATGGCTACCGGGCGCTGACAGTACTGGCCGAGATCGTCGACCATGTGGCGCACGTGCACGTCAAAGACGCCCGAGGGGATAAAGCCGAGCCCGTCTACACTCCGGCGGGCGCGGGCGAGGCCGAGGTGGCGCAGTGCCTACGGCTGCTCCTCGACCACGGTTTCAGCGGCACCTGGTCCATCGAGCCCCATATTGCGGTGCGCCCCCACGAGGGGCTCGCTGCCGACACCGCTCACCGGGGCGCGCACGCCCCCCACGAGGGCTTTGTGGCCTGCGGACGCGCCCTTGAGCGGCTGGTCGTCGAGGACGTGTTGCCGACGCTGCCGGGCTGGTCGGCGGTTCCGGGCGGTCTGAGGGGGGCTGGGGCGCGGTGAGCCCGGTTCCCCTGCTACCGAGCGAGCGTGACCTGCTGCTGCGGCTCCTCGACACGCCCACCACCGGCCCGCTGGAGGAGCCGGAGACGGCGCCGCAGTTGTGGCAGGCACAGCGCAGCTACGCCCAAGCGGCTACGCATCTGGGGTTCGCGGCAGTCCACCACGAGGCCGCCGCCCCCGAGCGCATGCACGACGAGCGTGTCCCGCTGGCCGTGCGGCGCGCTGTGGCCACGACTCCGGGGTTCCTCGACGACCAGCCCAATCTGGTGTTGCGCCTGGGACCGCCGCGCCCCGCGGCGCAAACGGTGATGTTCAACGTCCACCTCGACACCGTGGCGGGTATGGCGACCGCGCGCTTCGACGGCCAACGGTTCCACGGCCGTGGCGCCATCGATGCCAAAGGGCCGGCCGTTGCTCTGCTGGCCGGGGTCCGGGCGGCGAAGGCTCGCCAACCGGCCATCGGCGACCGTGTGGGGGTGCTCATCCAGGCGGTGTCGGGTGAGGAAGGGGGCGCGATGGGGACCTTCGGTACGCGCGTCCTCGTCGACCATGGGTTTACCGGAGCCCTCAACATCTTCTGCGAGCCCACGGGCCTGCGCTACCTGCCCCACTGCACTGCGGCCATGACCGCGCGCGTCACCGTCGCGGGACGCGACTCCATCGACGACCGTCCCGAGCGCGGCCACAACGCCAGTGTCCTGTTGGGTTTCCTGGCCCAGCACCTGGGCCTGGCGATGGCGCCGCACGCCGGCGAGGGAACCGTCTGTGTGGCCGGCCTGCGGACGGGGCCGCTGCACAACCGCGTCTACGGCACCGGCGAGCTGCTGGTGAACCTGGCGTACCCCGTCTCGGAAGTGGGCGAGCGCATGGCGGCAACGCTGGAATCGGCTTTCGCCTCCGGGCTTGTCGCGTTCACTGAACGCTTCGAGCACACCCCCCACCTGGTGTTGACCGCGCGGGAGGCGGGGCGCATCACCCACCTGGAATGGCTCAAACGCGGGCTCCCCACCTTGCGCAGCACTCAGACGTGGGGCCACACGCTGCTGGGCTCGACAGCCGGCCTGGCCCCGTGGCCGGATACCGAGCCGGCGTTCACCTGCGACGCGATCTGGATGGGCGAGGTCGCCGACACGTTCACCGCGGTGCTGGGCCCCGGCGACCTGGCCGACAACAACGCCCACGCCGCCGGCGAGTACGCCGATCTCGCCGAATTGGAGGCGTTCGCGGGCGCGGTCAGCGACATCCTGGTGGGCTTCGCGCGCCAGACAGCCACCCCCAACGAAGCGACCACGAACGAGAGAACGGAGTTGCGATCGTGAACCACCTCGCCGCCGATCCGCCCACCCCGGCAACGCCATCCACCGTAGCCGTCGACTACGAGCGTCTCCTCTCCTTTACCGCCGCGGTCTTCGCCGCTCACGGCCTGGACGAGGACCGTGACCACACCGCGGCGCAGGCCCTGTGCTACGGCGACCTCACGGGCATGGACTCCCATGGGCTGCGCAACCTCACCCGGCTCTACCTGCCGCTGCTGGACTCCGGACGGGCAGACCCCACCGCCCGGACGCGGATCGTCACCGACCGGGGAGCGAGCGTGCTGATCGACGCGCAACGTTCACTGGGACTGTACACAGCCAGCGAGGCCATGGATCTGGCGACCGAACGGGCCGCCAGCTATGGCGTGGGGGTGGTCTCGGTCCGCGACGCCACCCACTTCGGGTGCGCCGGCTATCACGCTAGACGCGCCACCGAACACGGCATGATCGGGATCGTGGCGGCCAACTGCGGCCGGCAGCGCATCGCCCGCCCACCCGGCGGTCGAACACCACTGTTGGGCACGAACCCGCTCAGCGTGGCCGCGCCGGCCGCCAAGGGACACCCCTTCGTGCTCGACATGAGCACCACGGCCGCCCCCACCGGCCGGATTCGCGAGGCGGCTCGGGCCGGCCACGAGATCGCCGCCGGCGTGCTCGCCGACGACGCGGGAAACCCGGTCACCGACCCGGCCGCCTTCGATCGTGGCCACGCCCACCTGCAATGGCTGGGGGGCAGTGTCGGCACCTACAAAGGTTTCGGGCTGGCGTTGGCCGTGGAAGTGCTCGCGGCGGTCCTATCAGGGGCGGGCATGGGGCCCGAGCCCGAAGCACTCGCGGGAGACGGCCGCCCCGGGGGACGCGACGATGACATCGGTTTCTTCGTCGCCGCGCTCGCGCCGGCAGCCCTGCGCCCGGCGGCGGCAGCCGCGGAAGCGGCCGTGTCCCTGTTCGAGACGGTGCTCGCGTGCCCCCCGAGCCACGACGGCGAGCCAGTGCGCTATCCCGGCTGGCACGAGGCGCAGCGAGCGATCGAACGGCGCCGCTGGGGGGTACCGTTGCCGCTACCGCTGTACCAGGAGATTCACGAGGTCGCGGCCACCTATGGGCTAGCCGCCCCCGAGACGTTGGAGGGCCGGCGATGACCACGCTGCGCATCGGGATCGTCGGGCTCGGGGTCATCTCCCGCTTCTATGTGGCGGCGCTGACGCGGATTCCGTCGGTGCGGCTGGCGGCGATGTGCGACCGCGACCTGAGGGCACGGGAGTCCGTCGCCGGGGGTGTTCCCTGTTACGACGACCACCGCACGATGCTGGCTTCGGGAGAGGTCGATGCGGTGATCGTGACCGTGCCCAACGACGCCCACGCCACCGTGTGCCGAGACGCGCTCGCGGCCGGGCTGCCGGTGTGTGTGGAAAAGCCGCTGGCGATCAGCGCCGCCCAGGGAACGGAGCTGGTGGAGCAGGCGCGACAGAGCGGGGTTGCGCTCCTCACCGCGTTCCACCGCCGCTACAACTCCGCCGTGCTGGCGCTGGTCGAGCGGCTGCACCACCGGCGATCGGCGATCGAAACAGTGACGGTCAACTATCTCGAACGTATCGAGGAGCACGTGGGGCGCGACGCCTGGTACCTCGACCCTGCGCGCTGTGGCGGCGGGTGCCTGGCCGACAACGGCCCTAACGCCTTCGACCTCGTTCGACACATTCTCGGTGAGGTACAGGTCGTGGCCGCCGCGGTGACGCGCGACGCCAGCGGAGTCGACCGGCAGGCGACGGTGGAACTGCGGGGACACGACGGCGGCGAAGCCCGGGTGGAACTGGACTGGTCCTATCCCGGGGAGCGCAAGGACGTGCACGTGAGGCTGAGCGACGGCACGACCGACAGCGCCGACATGCTCGGCGGCCACACCGCGTTCAAAGGCTCACTGTGGCACGAGTACGTGGGCATCGTGCGCCGCTTCGAGGAGATGGTGCGCGCGGGTGCGCCCGGTGCGGGCACCGACGGTGGGTTGGCGGCGCTGGAGTTGGTCGAGGCCGCATACGAGGCGCAGCGTCGCGGGATGACGGTGCCCTCCGGTGGCTGGTGAGGCCGCGCCGGGAGGCGGCGCAACCGGGAAAGGAGAGAACACGATGGGGTCGAACGAGACGACCACGCAGGAGGGCGGCATGTCGGCGGTGCTGGTCTCACCCGAGGCGGCGAGGGAGAACGGGCCGAAACGCTCGGTGGCCGGTGTCGTTGTCAAGGTGCTGCTGCACCGCCGAAACGAGCGGGGGATGACACTCGAACCGCACGCCGCGCGGTGTGTGAGCGCGGGTGAGGTCCACGAGTTGGTGACCACCGACCACACGGCGACGGCCTCCGGGACGCGGATCGACCGGGTGGGGTTCGTGGGGTTCGCCGAAATCACCCGAGGCGGGGTGATCGACCGCGGCGACGAGGTGTGGCTCGGCGACCGGCATCTGGGGACCGTGCTCGGGTTCGACGCCTGCCACATCCCCAACCACTACAACGTGCTGATCCACACGGACGCACCGGTGAGCGGCGCCGACCTTGAGCTACAGCCGGAGGTTGCGGTGCGCTTCGTTCCACGCGCCTAGGTTCTGGTTTTCGAACGGCTGGGGTGGGGGCTGTGGGGGTCTTCGTTGGCTCGTGTCTCGATCGCTGCGCGATCTCGCCGGCCCGCGAAGCGCCGGCGGACGCGCTCACCCGCGTGTGCCCACCGCCCGCTCTCGCCGCCCTTTCCAAAAACAGAACCTAGCCAAGATGCCCGGTACTGGTGCCGGCGCCAGTACCGGAACACGCGTTCAACGCGGGGGAGCTCGCTCAAGGCCCCGGGCCCCTCGAACGGTCCGCCCTTGTCAGGGGGTTAGCGGCCGAGGAAGGGGATGTCGTTACGACCCATGTGGTAGTCGCGAACGGCGGCCACCATCTCGTCGACCGACAGCAGCCCGCTGTCGTCGGTGTCGATCTGCGCGAAGATCTCCTGGGGGGTGGGCTCCTGCACGCCGATGGCCTCGATCCAGCGGTCGAACTCGGCCGGGCTCACCTGACCGTCGCCGTCGATGTCGAGCAGGTCGGCGATAGCGCCGATCGTGGGGCGCAGGACCTGGTCGAACCCAGATTCGCCACCGGCGATGATGTCCTGCTCAGCGATTTGGGCGAACTCCTCAACGTTAAGAGCCTCCTTTCCGGCCTTAGTCGAGAAGTGGTCCCACATTCCGAGGTAGGCGTCGATGAGCTTCTGCGCCTTGGCTGAGGACTCGTCTTGCTCCAGATTCTGGAGAATGCGCCGGGCCTCGGCCTCCCAGTCGGACTTGTCAATCTGGCCATCGCCGTTGACGTCCCACAGCGCGAAACGCTCGTCGAGCCGCTGACGCTCCTTGACACCCATGACCATTGCGGAACTTCCTTTCACTGTTATATGCACATGCAGGGGCGGTAGGTGCAACTCTCCGCAAGAGCTCTATCACCGCCACCCTTGCGGGTAATTACATCGCCCACTCCAAGCATACTAAACCCCGCTGGACTAACTAATTTTCCGAAAGATCTTCGCATAACCCGAGCCACCCCAACAGCAACAAAACAAATACGACATAAACGAAATACTCTCCCCCCGAATGAAAGCAATATCAACACAAGGGACACTCTACACATATGACAGTTTTAAGCAGAAAGAAAAATAAGCCGCAAAAGTACTTTCTGCCTCATATGGGCCATGTGTCCCCCTCTCCCGCGAACCGGCCACAGTCAACGCAGCCGAACACGAACGCACGCCGGCCCACTGAAGGCGGCTCCGCCCCGAGAGACTGAGCTCCACCCTGGCCTGAATCCGACCCCATGAGTTACTATCCAGTAACATTTCACGTCTCGATAACGGATGGAAAGCCCCCATGACTCCCTCTCCCGCTCTCCCCTCCCGCGGTGCAGCGCGCGCGGCGTGGAGCGCCGTCGAACCGCTGCACGCCTTCTCCTACTTCGCTCCCCAGGCCGCCGCCGGCTACGAGTCGCTAGGGCTGGACCCACGCACCATGGGGTACTTCGCGGCACGCTCAGCGGCGCTGGGGGCGACCTCGGCCGAGGTGGTCAGCTCGACCTTCTACAGCTTCAACCCCGAGCTCGTCGGCGCTGTGATCCCCAAAATCTGGCAGATCACCACTCCCGAGGCCGTACTCGCGGCTCGGCTCCGCGCCGTCGACGAGGCGCTGCGCCACTTTCTCGGTGATGAGGTCGTGGCGTCGGACACGGTGGCGACCGCTGCGGAGCTGGCCCAAAGCGCCGCCATGGCGGCGACCCGCCACGTCCACGGGCGCCCCCTCTTCGCGGCCCACGCTGCCCTCGCCTGGCCGAGCGAGCCCCATCTGGTGCTCTGGCACGCCCAGACACTGCTGCGGGAATTCCGCGGTGACGGCCATATCGTCGCCCTTATGCACGCGGGCCTGGCCCCGGTGGAGTCGCTGGTCAGCCATGCCACTGCCACTCAGTGGAGCACGAAGTGGATGCGCAAGAGCCGCGGCTGGTCGAACGCGGACTGGGAAGGCGCCGTCGCCGCGCTCGCCGAACGCGGGCTGGTCCGCTTCGACGAGGGCGAGACCGTGACGTTGACCGAGGCGGGCGAGCGGCTGCGCGCGGCTGTGGAGGAGCGCACCGACGAGCTGGCGCTAGTGCCCTACGCCGCGATCGGTGACGAGGGCTGCCGGCGACTGGCCGAACTGGTCCGCCCGCTCAGCCGCACCCTTGGCGAGAGCCGCCTACTGCCGCAAGGTCTCATCGAGCAGATGGAGGCGGCGGCAGCAGCGTAGGGCGAGCGCGCTCCCCCGGGGCCACGCCGGGTGAGGCGCTTCGCCCGCCACGCGCGAGCGCGGGGGCGGGGCACACGGGGTAATCTGCGATCGTGCTTATTGCCTACGCGAGCGAGCAAGGCGACGGCGAGCACAATGAGGATCTCGCCATGACCGGCCCGGGGTGGGCGCTCGTGCTGGACGGGGCGACGGCCCCGCCCGGAGTGGACAACGGGTGTCGCCACGGGGTCCGGTGGTTGGTGAGCCAACTCGCCGCGGGGCTGGCCCGGTTCCTGCTGCCGGAAGCGGGGCTGTCCCTGTCCGAGGCGTTGGCCCGCGCCATCGAGTGCACCTGTGAGGCGCACCGTGCCACCTGCGACCTCGGCAACCCCGATAGCCCGTCGTCAACGGTGGCGCTGGTACGGCGCACCGACACCGGGTTTGACTATCTCGTGTTGGGTGACTCCGCTGTCCTGGTGCCCGGCCCGGACGGGGCGGTCACCGCGTTCTCCGACACCCGGTTGGACCACCTTCCGGGCGGGCGTCCCTACTCGGCGGAACTGGTCCGGGCCTCGCGCAACGCACCCGGCGGGTTCTGGGTGGCCGGCACGTCGCCCCAGGCCGCCGCAGAAGCGGTCACCGGTTCCGTGCGCGCCGAGGAGGGCCGGTTTGCGCTGCTGACGGACGGGTGCACCCGGCTGGTCGACCACTACGGCTACAGGTGGC
Organism: Salinactinospora qingdaonensis; assembly: GCF_039539445.1. Taxonomy (NCBI): domain Bacteria; kingdom Bacillati; phylum Actinomycetota; class Actinomycetes; order Streptosporangiales; family Nocardiopsidaceae; genus Salinactinospora; species Salinactinospora qingdaonensis. Next base: position 8,838 of record NZ_BAABDD010000032.1, on the reverse strand, counting down.
GGGACCTCTGGCGCCGGCTGGCCGAATCCGGGCCGGCGGCGGTGATCGCCTGGGTACGGGAGCAGGAGCGGCGCCATGGCGTGGAGCGCGGCAAGCTCCACGATGACGCCACCGCGCTGTGGGGTGATTTCGCGGGGCGCGGCCACCGGTAGTGGAAACCGGTGACCGCGCCTGCGACGCTGGTGCTGGCGGGCCAAGGCAGACACGCTCCTCTGCGTTCGCGCCAACCGTGTCGGACGCCGCCCCCTGGCGTCGTAGACGCAAGCAGTCGCCGTAACGCCAGGGGACAGCGCCTCGCCCAGTGGAACAATCGCGCACCACGGCGCTACGGGCCGGCGCGGCACCACTGGTGCCATGGGGCAGGGCCGTCGGCGTCACCGCTTAGGCAACGGGACGCGACAGGACCCGCGGAAGGTGGCTGCGCAAGCGCGGGAAACGTGGGTTAAGGCAGCAGCGGTCAGCGTTCGATGAAGTCGGTCAGAGCGGCGAACGTCGGGTGGTGGGTCTGGCCACGGTTGGCGAAGTCGATAGCGGGGATGGGTGCTAGCGCTCGGCACCAGTTCAGCAGCCGTTCGGTGGAGGTGCCGATGGCCGGAGCCAGCACCGCCGCACGGTGGTGGATCTCTTCGACGGTTTCAACCTGCCAAAGCACCCAGTCGATGCCGTCGAAGGCGGCGTCACCGGCGCAGGCGCGCGGGTCGATGGCGACGAGCCCACGCTCGGGTTCGCCGATCAAAACGTTGCCGGGGTGGAGATCGCCGTGGAGGGGAACGACATTGTCCTCGGCGGCGGCCAGCGCACGCGCGTGCGCGTGGCCTCGGTGCAGCAGCACCGGTGGCACCACATCGGCCGCGGGCCCCGTGGCACGGAGGTACTCCCAGGAGTTGTAGAGGAATTGCAGCCGCGTCTGGAGCGGGTGCAGCTCGTCGAGTTGGTCGGCGGAGATGTCGGCGGCGTGCAAGTCAGCGATGAGCGCGCCGATGTCCTCCATCGCCACAGGCTTGCCTACGTCGAGGGCGCTGTGGCCGGGCTCGATAAACTCCATGAGCAGGCCGCCTCGCGTGGAGTCGACCTCCCATATCATGGGGACGCGCCGTGTGCTCTCCCAAAGCCGCAGTACGCGGGCTTCGGTGCCGAGGATGGCGGGTTCCGGGCAGGTTTTGAGGAGCCCCACCGCTCCGTCTTCACGGCGACAGCGCACCACAACCGACGTTTTGCCGTGGGGGGCCGGCCCCTCGATGGTGAGCTTCCACTGCCGTGCTAGGTCGTCCAGGAGGGCCGGGAGAGAGTCGAGCCAGCTTTGGGCCCCACTCCCGAAACGTCGTTCTAGGCGCTCTCGCTGTGGGTCATCCACCAACTGCGTTATGACTTTGCCCATGTGTCCACTCTGTACAGACCGCTGTGTGGTATTTCGTGTGTCTTCTGCCCGCGATGTCGCATTTCACACCCAACGGGAAAGACTTTGCTGGATAATTGAAATGTGATAAGTGAGGCGTTACTTGCCGGTTGGCAGCTCTGCTCGACCGGCTCGCAGCCTCGATAAGTCCGGGAGGCGACACAGCCGCGGCCCCACCAGATACGTCCGGCGACACCGTTACCGCCCAAACGCCTACCGGTTCCCGATACGGCAAACCGGCCGAATTCAGTACGAGAGCGACAGTGACCACCGGCGCCGTTCGGCGAAGACGCCGGTGAACGCTCCCGAGAGCAGCGGTGCTCTGGCGCGTGGGATCGGATGCGACGAAGGCGACAATGGCGGCGGCGACCGTCGCGAGGTGACCGGTGCGGCCACCTCTCCCCAGTCACCAGCACCTGAGGGCGTGCGGGCCGGGAACGCGGAGGGGCTTCGGCCATGTGCCGATGCCCTTCCGCGTCCCCGGAACCACCCCACTGGCGCTTCGTCGGCAATAGGACAGATATGCCCTTATTGTCGTTTGTTTCGTTCATTGACATCTGCTGTGCCATCTCACGGGGGTCGCCGCGCCATTGCGGCGCACGGTTTTCGGTCAGGCTGCCAGTCGGGCCGCGGCGGCCCGGTGCCGGGCGAGCAAGGTGTCAACGACGAGACCGGCCGGCCACAGGGGGGTCGTCACGGACGTGACGTCCAACTCGCGCAGTTGCTCATCATCGGCGCTGGGTAGCAGTTGCCATGCGGCGACCGCTACGCGCTGCTGGCCATGACGGCGCAGCCGCTCGACCGCATCGGCCACCGAAGGTGCCCAAGCGTTGACATAAGCCACCTGCACCGGAGAGTGGACGCGCCGGCTCAACATGCGTGCCACGGCGGTCACCTCTTGGCGCCCCTCCTGGTCGGGGCTTCCGTCGGCCGCCAGGACCACTCCGTCACCCTGCTGCCATCCCGCCTCGTCGAGACGGCGCGCGATGTCGCCGACAATGGAAGGGACAGCACCGAGCGGGGACGTGGCGCAGGCGTCGAACCGGTTGTCCAGGTCGACTTCGGAGAACAGCTCCGCACTGGCGAGGTCGCCCCCCGCCAGATAGGCGGGGACCGCCACAAGTGGGCCGTCAATCGACTCGATCGTGTTGTTGAGTTCCTGCCCAGGCTCAAAAGCAGTCGCTACCGGAGCTTCGTTGCGCGATGCGACTGCGTCAGCGAGGTCGCACAGGGCCTCCATGCGATGCGTGTCCTGCGAGCCGTCGGCTACGAGCATCATCGTCGGGACCATATCCGCCTCCTTCCTCTGAGAAGCGCTGTCATCGCGTTCAGCGATGACGTCAAGCGTAAAGGACATGAGTTTCACCTCAATGACCCTGTGTTACGCACGTGAAAACAGCGTCTAATCACCCACCCCGCAAAGGCCAAAGAAACCTTCAAGGGGCCTGGTATCAGCGCCACGCCGCAAACACCGACAATCTAGCACCTATGCGAGCTAGGTTAATCATACGCTGTCTTAAGCATATCCGGGGTGGTTTCTTTTTTCCATAGCCAGACGGTGTAATCCGTGTCGCATGTGACGGTTCAACACCAGTCCTTACCTGGGCATACGCCCCTTGATCCCACTCAGGAAGAGCGGTTCCACCGTGGCACCGATCACTTTTCGACTTCTCTAGAGAACATCGGGGTTCGGAAGCGTTGATTATCCGCTGGGCTGCCCCTCGCAGAGGAATCACACTTTCAGCCTCGCGGTATAACCACTGCCTGGTGATTCCTGCCAGCAGGGAGACGGCGGGGCGGCGCCAAATCATTTAGATGCGCCAAGACCTGGGCTTTCACCGCCGGGCTGACGGGCGGTGATGTCTTGGCTAACGCTGTTGCGGTAAGAACTTGTGCGGTGCCGGCCGAAGCCAGACCAAGGGCTTCGGCTCTTTTCTGGTGCACGCGCCCCCACGAAAGATTATTCGTGCAATCCCGCTTCCGCGTTCCCGCGCGGTCCAATGGCTGAGACAATGCGCTCACCACCAGATTGGGCGGTACCCAAAAGCGGGGGGCAAGGCATGGGTTCTCCGCTGTTCACGACCACAGCGCACGCCCGATGAGGTGGGAAAACAGTGTCACCAGAAACCAGGACGACCCTCGGAGTGGAAATCGGTTAGCTGCGCCTCAGCGACATATATTGAGGTATCTGCCTGCTCTTCCCAAGTGTCAATCTCGCGGTATTGATGGGCATGTACCTCGATTTATATCCTATTTGCAGCACAAGAGTGCCTACCGCGCCCTTAAGGACTCCTCTCCGGAACAGCACGGATAGCGGGTGCCGTGACCGTCGTCCTCTCCGCGCCTCGCGGGAGCGCGCCTCGAAGCGGTGGTCGCTTCTGGATCGGCCCCTCCGGCTGTAGCCACGGCCGTTGCCGCTGGCGGTCATTGGCGTAAGGGCAGCCGCGAGAAACCCGCGGTAGCCGGCTACCCCCGCATCGCCCCTGACCACTGACCACGCGCCACCCCGCACCCTCACGGGACAGCATCGAAGAAGCGAAAATCCGGACCTAACGCTCGTATCCCCCACCCAGCGTGAGTAGCCTCCAAAGCCTCGATTCCTGGCAATTTGCCACCCCCGCCGAAGACGGCTACTAGTGGTACCCGTAACGTAACTCAACAGATGTGCGCGTCGGTTGGTGGGACCGCTGTAGCAGGAGTCCCACCGTCGGGCGTGCGCGACGTTGTGACGACCTCCGCTGTCCTCTCCCCGTGCCCCCGGAGGGTTCCCCCATGACCGATGCCTTTGTCCCCGACAGCATCCGCCATCCGAGCACAGGCGAACGGATGAGGCTGCGCCGGGCCTGGCCACGCGGCACCGGTCACGCACTGACAGAGTGGGAGACCCCCACCGGTGAACTGCTCGCCGGGCAGTGGTTCGCCGACCGCCGGCGCTTGGCCGACGCGGCGGCACGGACACCGGGGGCGCTGTCGCTGCCCCACATAGGCGTGCTCGTGCAGCCGACGGGTGCGGACGGCCGGCTGCCCGCGCTAGGCCGGTTGGTGCAGACTGACGGTGCCGAACTGCTGGCGCATCGAGCGGAGTGCCGGGCGACGGTACGACTGCCGGAGGGCTACGCACGGGTGGTACAGCCCGAGCACGCGCCGGCGCTGGTCGCCTATGCGAGTCGCGCGGCGCACTACGCGGGAAGCACGTTCACCGTCCCCACATTGACCGGCTACGACACCATGGGAGCCACCACCTGGTCGACGCTTCCGGGAGAATCACTGTTCGAGCTAGAGCGTTCCCGCCGCGGCGACGACCCCGCCGACGTTTGGCACCGGCTTGGACGCGGCCTCGCCGAACTGCACACCATGCGCCTCAGCGAGGCCGACACCGCCCAACTCGGCCAGCACACCGCAGCAGACGAGCACGAGGCCGTCCTACAGCGGCTGCGTCCAGCATGGCGCTATGCGTTACTCCCGGAGATCGCCCCCGATCCGGCCCTGGCGCGACTGCACCAGGAGCGACCGCAGCCCCCGACACCCGTGCACCGCTACTGCGGGGACCGTCACTACGTTTTCGACTCGACGACGGGACGTCTGGGCCTGGTTTCACCAGAGGGGCTCACCCTGGGGGAACCCGCTCTCGACTCGGCTGGTGCACTGGTGAGCATCGACCTGCGGCGCCGGCAAGGGGTGATCTCCCCTGCCCGGGCCGAAACGGCGCGCTCGGCGTTTTTGCAGGGCTTGTGTCCCGACAGCGAGACCTCACGCCGTATCGCGGCCTACACGGCAGCGGCACGGTTGCGGCTCGCCGGCGCCTACGCTTTCTACCCGCGGTGGCGCTCGCTGGCGTTCGAGCTGTTCTGTGAGGCGGTGGCCGAGGGTGAGCTTTCGCGGGGCCCAGGGGAGTGGCTGCCGCCGTTGGTCCGGGCCGGGGCGAAGATGGATTGAGCCGCCGCGGACGGCCGGCGCTCCTCGGCTACAGGGACCACCGGTGTGGTGGGGGTGAGGATGGCCAGGAGCGCGAATACGAGCGTGAGCAGGATCAGCCCAACGAACAGCGGGAGGAAGAAGTCCATGGCCTCGGCTCCCTCTGGCACGCGCCCTGGTCCGGCCGTTGTGCTCGTCTCTGCAACGCGCATCCCCATCATGCCGGTGTAGTGCATCGCGCTCACGGCCAGGCCCATGAGCAGGCTCGCCCCCAGGACGGGGAACCAGCCGCTGCGCAGGTGAAGGGCGGCCCATAGCGCGGCGGTGGCGGCTACGATCGCAATGACAATCGCGGCGACGACATAGCTCCACAGATGGTGCATCGTGCCGTACATCCGCATGGAGGCCATGCCCATGTAGTGCATGCTGGCCACTCCCAGGCCGGTGATCAGGCCCGCCAGCAGCAGCGGGCCGAGCCCGCGCGGGCGCAAGGCCACGATCGTCAACCCCACACCGACGACGACCACGGCGAGCATGCCGCTGAGGATGGTGAGCACGATGTCATAGCGGATCACCATGCCCGTGACCTGAAAACCCAGCATGGCGATGAAGTGCATAGCCCAGATCCCGGTGCAGCCGATGGAGATCGCCGCGCCCAGCAGCCAGCCGGCTCGGGGCCAGCCGCGTCTTGAGCGCACGTGGCCGGCCATCACCAACCCGACCAGGGCCCCGATGCACGAGACGGTGTAAGCGAGGACCGGGGTCCATAGTCCGTACGCGAAGTGTTCTATCTCGACCACTGTCACTTCCCCTCCAACGGACATGGTGCTCCGGTCCCTCTAAGGTCGCGGATCATCACAAAATAAAAAACAAAGTTAACAAAAAATGTCGCGAGCAAGCACTCGCCGTAGGATGGCCCCCTCACTACCGAACAACAAGCGCAGCGTGGACCGCGGCCGGAGCGCCGCAGTCCATGAGGCATCCCGTGATGTGACCCTTTGGCGCTTCAGCCAAGAGACGGCGAATGGCTCACATCCTTAAACAGGCTCGTGTATACGGTCAACGATCGGAGAGTGACCACCCCTGTGCAGCTCTTCGGCTGCTGACGGCACCACGTAACCACGCAGAGTTAGCGATCTAATGACAAAAGACCCAAAAGGCCCCACAACGGCACAATTCGCTGTGCTTGGGTTGGTTGCAGAGCGTCCGCGGCACGGTTTCGCGATCGCCAAACTGCTGGGACCACGTGGTGAGATCGGCCGAGTGTGGTCTTTGCCTCCCACCGTTATCTACCGAGCGCTGGCCACAACGACCGCACGAGGGCTGACCGACGTCGCCGGGTTCGAGGACAGTGAGTTCGGGCCGCAGCGCACCATCTACACGATCACCGCCGCGGGCAACCACCTGCTGCGCGAGTGGCTGTACCGCCCGGTCGACCACGTCCGCGACGTACGCGTAGAACTTCTGCTCAAGCTCGCTTTGCTCGACCGCTCCGGTGAAGACCCCGTGCCGTTGCTCCAGGCGCAGCGCGAGCACCTCGTACCGGTGGTCGCGGGGTTGCGCCAGCAATCCGCGGCAGAGCGCTCCGGTTTCGACCGCACCTTGGCGATCTGGCGGGCCGAGTCCGCTGAGGCGGCCATGCGCTTCATCAACCGCGCCCTGAGTGAACACTCCTGTTGAAAGCGGCGGGACGGACGGTCACTCCAGGAGAGGAGCCCGCCGAGGAAAACGAGAAAGTGGGGCCCTGGAAGGGAAGCCAGGGCCCCACTCTTCTTTAACTCTCACGACAACCGTTAGAGCCGGTTGTGCCGGGCGGCCCCAAGGAAGGCATCCCACTCCTCTGCTCCGAAGAACAGCGCCCCCCGGTGCGGGTGCTTGGAGTCGCGAACAGCGGCGCCACCAAGGGGACCAACACCTTTGTCCCGGTCGTCGCCGCTCCCGGCGGGAACAGACGACGGGACGTAGGCAACCTCTACACAGTTGTTGCGAGCCCCGCTGTAGCTTGAGGTGAAGAACGTGAGTTGGTCGGTAGAGTCGGTCATGAGCGGCTTTCCATCGTCTTCATGGCCTCGGTGATGAAACGCACCGACGCGGCCGGTGTCAGCGCGGCGTTTTGCGCGCTCGTCCAGATAGCGTTGTAATGTCGGAGATCTTCGTCCCCTTCCACCCACACGGTGGAGGTGGGCGTCTCCGCGTAGCCAATGCTCGCATAGAACGGCGCTGGAAAGTCCAGAATCATAAATGAACCTAGCGTGGCGGCATGCATCCCTGCGGAGAATGGCAAGACATAAATGCCGATGTCCGGTTTCTTAGCCATGTGTAACAGGTGCCGCAACTGCTCGATCTGGACGGATGTGTCCTCGGCCAAACGTACGACCGCCGCCTCGTCTATGACGGCGGAAAAGACCGGCGGGTAGAGCTTGGTCAGGATCTGCTGCCGTTGCATTCGCGCTTCGACGTGGCGCTTCATCTCCATGTCATCGTGGACATCGCTTCCCCGGAAAACGGCCTCGGCGTAGGTAGGGGTCTGTAGCAGCCCTGGGATGACCTGGGACTCATAGGCCCTGATGGCACTGGCCTCAGCTTCAAAATCCGGAAGTGCGTCGGTCAGCACGTCTCTGTAGCGCATCCACCAGCCTCGCTTGCCGGCTCCCCTGACAAGCTCGCTGAGGGCACGGCGGGTGTCCTGATCCTTCACGTCGTAGATATCCAACAGCTTCGTCAGATCAGCCTGCTTGACCTGCTGTTGGGCCAGCTCCATCTTCGATAGCCGCGACTGGGGCCAACCACACTCTTTAGCTGCCTGAGTCGTCGTGTAGCCGGCGTTGGCGCGCAGGCGGCGCAACTCGGCGGCAAGCTTGCGGCTACGGATCGAGGGGGCTTGCTGGCGCTTCATGCTCAGCAGTTTAGAGGGAACGGACTTATCTACCGAATTCGTCAAGGCACTTGAGGGAAACGAATTATTCGATCCATCATAAGTAGTGACCGAGCAGCCTCTTGGGCAACAGCCCCTGGCTACCGAAAGGGATTCCATGCCCCTATGCGGACACGGTGCGCACCAAACCGACATAACGCCCGAACTACAGCATTACCGGCGCTCAGTTGAGCGAAGGCCGTGGCGGGGCGAATACAGGTGCGCTGTCCCAACGGTGTTGAAATCACCTCGTACCGCGGTGCTGGGGCGTGGGAACGTTGCCGATAAAATCAGCGCCGGTATCGAGGCGTGCACGATGTGGCCCGCCTCCGCTATGCCGTCCCGGCGGCACTAACATCGCCGCTCCTCGCGCAGGAGTGGCCGCTACGACCATCGAGAAGGTGGCAGCCTGCCTGCCGCCAGCGCCGCGCAACAGTCGCGACGCGCCGCGCCGCCGAGCCCGAGTGAGGGGCGGGCTCGGCGGCGCCCCCCCGGGGGCAATGTGGCGGGGTGTGGCTTCGGTCTGGGGAGAGCGTGCGGGGTTTTTCGTCGCTCGTGCCTCGATCGCTTCGCGATCTCGGCAGCTTTGACGGGGGCGCTGTGTCTTTGACGC
>NZ_BAABDD010000031.1:0-55806 GCF_039539445.1 Salinactinospora qingdaonensis | reverse complement strand
GAGCAAACAGCAAAGCGAGCAGTTCATCCGCGATGTGCTGCAAGAGAGTGAGAACAGTGCCTGACCTCGTGTTCCGCAAGAGCAGCTACAGCTCTGGGAACTCACAGAACTGCGTCGAAGTCGCCCATCTCCCCACCGACTTCCGCACCAGCAGCTACAGCGGCCACGCTCAAAACTGTGTGGAGGTCGCTGACCTGCCCTGTGGGGCGGCTGTGCGCGACTCCAAGCACCCCGAGCTGGGCCACCTCGCCTTCAGCGCTGCCGAGTGGTCGGCCTTCCTCACCACCCTCAAAGACAACGCCTAACTTTCTCCCGCCACCTGGCCCGCGCCCTCTCCCCGCCGTCACGGCCGGGCGGGGGCGCTGTTGTCGTCGGGGGTGGCGGTGCGCAGGGTGTGGGCGAGGTCGCCGGCGCCTGAGACGTCGGCGCGCTTGTCGGCCACGGCTTGGCCGAAGTCGAGTTGGCCCGAGGCCAAAGCGGTGACGGTGGCGAGGTCGGTGGCGATACGCGCATCGGGCGCCTCGGCGGGGCCGTCAGCGTAACCGGCCTCATCTGCATCACCCACGCGCAGGTGGAAGATGCCCTCGTCGAGCGAGATCTCCACGACACCCCTCGCGTGGGCGCTGTGACCAGCGATAATCTCCAGGAGGGGGAGCGCGAACCAGTGCGCGCGCAGCGCGTCGGTGGGGCGGCGCTCCTCTAATACAGCAGACTCCCACTGGGCGAGCGCGGTCAGGGCGGGCAGCAGGCCGCGCCCGCGCGGGGTGAGGTCGTAGACTCCGGCGCCGGCCGGCCGCGGGAGTCGACGGTGCTCGACCAGGCCGTCGCGCTCCATCTCCTTGAGGCGGGAGGCGAGGACATCGGTGCTCACGCCCGGCAGGTCGGCGTGCAGGTCGGTGTAGCGGCGAGGGCCGGCCAGCAGTTCGCGGACGATGAGCAGGGTCCAGCGTTCCCCGACCACATCCAAGGCGCGGGCCACGGCGCAGAACTGGTCGTAGCTTCGTCTGGGCATGGCTGTAGTTTAACCGCCTAGTTGGACTGTCCAAGTGAAAACTTGGTAGAACCAAGTAAGATTGTCGTGTGCCCACGCGCCGCCGGGAAGGACAGCCATGGAGTTCAAGCAGTCGAGCAAACTGTCGGGGGTCTGTTACGAGATCCGCGGGCCGGTGGTGGACCAGGCCAACGCGCTGGAGGAGGCCGGCCACAGCGTGCTGCGGCTCAACACCGGCAACCCGGCGTTATTCGGGTTCGAAGCGCCCCAACAGATCCTCGACGACATCATGCGCGGGCTGCCCGAGGCGCACGGCTACTGCGACGCGCGCGGGTTGGCGCCGGCGCGCGAGGCGGTGGCGCGCCACTACCAGGGCCAGGGCATGAGCGTGGACGCCGGCGACGTCTTCTTGGGCAACGGGGTCTCTGAGCTGGTGACGATGGCGGTGCAGGCGCTGGTCGACGACGGCGACGAGGTGCTGATCCCCGCACCGGACTTCCCGCTGTGGACGGCGGTGACCACGCTGGCCGGCGGTACGGCGGTGCACTACATGTGCGACGAGGGCGCCGACTGGTTCCCCGACCTCGACGACATCGCCGCCAAAATCACCGACCGTACTAAGGCGATCGTGCTGATCAACCCGAACAACCCCACCGGCGCGGTCTACTCGCGCGAGGCGGTCGAAGGGGTGCTCGATCTGGCGCGGCGCCACCACCTCGTGGTCTTCGCCGACGAGATCTACGACCGCATCCTCTACGACGATCTGGTGCACCACAACGCCGCCGCGCTCGCCCCCGACGTGTTGTGCCTGACCTTCAGCGGCATGTCCAAGGCCTACCGGGTGGCGGGGTTTCGGGCCGGGTGGATGGTGGTGTCGGGGCCGCGCCACCACGCCGCCGACTATCTGGAAGGGTTGACGATGCTGGCCGGCATGCGGCTGTGCCCTAACGTGCCGGCGCAGTTGGCGATCGAGGGCGCGTTGAGCGGGCGGATGGGCATCGAGGAGTTGGTGCTGCCCACGGGCCGGTTGGGGATGCAGCGCGACCGGGCGTGGGAGGCGCTCAACGCGATCCCGGGCGTGTCGTGTGTCAAACCCAAGGGGGCGCTGTACGCCTTCGCGCGGCTGGACCCGGCGGTGCACCGTATCCAAGACGACGAGCGCTTCGTGCTGGACCTGCTGTTGCAGGAGAAGATCCACATCGTGCAGGGCACCGGTTTCAGTTGGCCCCGACCCGACCATTTCCGCATCCTGACCCTGCCCCACGCCGAGCAGTTGGAGACCGCGATCAACCGGATCGGGCGGTTTTTGGCCGGGTATCGGCAGTAACGCGCGAGGCGGCGCCGGTGGTGGCGGGCGCGCGGTGTCGTAGCGCCTGGGCTGCGGCGCGCGGGTGGGCGCCCCAGCCCGGGGGCTGAGGTTCTGTTTTTTGAAAAGGTCGGCGTGAGCGAGGGGGAGGCGGAACGGGGGAGCGTGTCCGCTGTCGCCCCCGCGGGCTGCCGAGATCGCGAAGCGATCGAGGCACGAGCGGACGACGAGCACTCCCACAGCCCCCACCCCCAGCCGTTCGAAAAGCAGAATCTAGGTGAAGTGGCGCCGGCTGTAGCCGCGCAGCAGCAGCGTCAGCACGGCGGCGTTGTAGGCCACCCCGATGAGCAGGTAAGGCCACAGGGTGCCGCCCTTAGCGGCGACCCAGTAGATCTTGGCCGGCCAGTAGGAGGGCAGCAGGCCGAACAGCCACTCCCAGGGGGTGGGGATGAAGTAGGGCAGCATCGGCAACCCGAGCAGGAGTAGCCCGAGCGCGCGCACGACCGCCATGCCTTCCACTTTGTTGTCGGCGATCAGGGCCATGCTCAGCGCCACCCCCGCGGCCACCAATCCCGCGCACAGTCCGGCGGCGGCAGTGCCGGGCAGGGTTGACCACGCCATGAGCCCGCTGAGGCTGGTGCTCACGACGGTGTAGACGGTGACGGCGGCGATGACGGTGGTGACGCGGTAGGCGGCGAAGCCCGTCAGTGAGGCGGGGGTGACGCGCACCGCGTGCAGCGTTGCGGTGTCTTTTTCGTCCAGCAGTAACAGGCCGGCCAGCGCGCCCAGGATCGCCGCCTGCCCCAGCACCGTGAAGAAGGACACGATCAGGGGGTAGTAGGCCACCAGGTCGACGCCGTAGCGCTGGTCGAGCAGCTCGGTCAGCGGCGGCACCGGGAACCGCACGAGGGCGGCGTAGGCGAACGGCGCCACGATGAGCATGCGCAGCAGCGAGTCGCGGCGGATGCTGACCAGGTCGTTGCGGCCGAAGGCCAGGAATGTGGCGGTGGTCCTCACTGTCCCTCCCCGGCGACGATGTAGCGGTCGAAGGCGCGCTTGGCCAGCAGCGCCAAGGCGGCGATCCACAGCAGTTGGTAGCCCACCGCGTAACCGACCTCCCAGGCGGTGGGGGTGAGCTGGTCGAAGGCGGCGCCGAAGAGGATGAGCGCGCCTTGGGTGGGGATCAGGTAGAGCAGCCAGTGCTGCCATAGCCCCGAATAGTGCAGCAGCGGCAGGCTCAACACCGCCAGCAGGAACGACACCGGAAGAATCCAGTCGGTGATGGAGGGGTAAGGCACGGCGGTGACGAAGCTGACCAGCAGCATCAGCACGGTGGTGACCACCACGCCGGTGAGCATGGGCACGGCGGCGAAGTCCAGGCCGTGGGCACCCACGATGATGATCAGGCTCAGCACGACGCTGAGCAGGGTCAGGCTGAGCAGTTTGGCCAGCAGGTAGTCGCGGAACCGCAGTGGGGTGACCACGAGGGCGAACAGGGTGCGTTCGCCCTTTTCGAAGAACACCGAGCCGGCGATGAAGAAGAACGCGACCACGATCAGGTCGCCGAAGAGCACCAGCGGGGCGGCGACGTCGCGGTAGTCGGCGGGGATGGGCAGCAGGATCGCCAGCCACAGCACGGCTGAGAAGAGCGCGGCGTAGCCGAACCCGTAGCGTTTCTGTAGGCGCAGCTCTAGGCGGGCGCTGCTGCGCAGTCCCCGCAGCGCGCTCATGTCAGGCTCCGTCCCGTGGCCTCGACGAACACGTCGTTGAGGCCGGCCTCTTGGCTGTGGATCGACTCCACTCGCGCCTGGCGCAGCAGGGTGTGTAGGGCCTCGTCGTCGGCCAGCCCGTCGAGGGCGAATTCGGCGGTTTCCAACGGGGCGCCCTCGGTGCAGCGGTACTGCACCCGCACGGTCCGTTTGCTGCGGGCGAGTTTGAGTTCGGCGGGGGAGTCGAGGATGGCGATGCGGCCGTCGACGACGAAGGCGACCCGGTCGCACAGTTCCTCGGCGGTGGCCATGTCGTGGGTGGTCAAAAAGACGGTGCGGCCCTGGTCACGCAGTTCGGCGATCATGTCTTTGACGATGCGGGCGTTGCGTGGGTCCATGCCGGAGGTGGGCTCGTCGAGGAAGATCAGCTCGGGGCGGTTGAGGAGCGCGCGCACGAACGTCAGTCGGGTCTGCATGCCTTTGGAGAACCGGCCGACCTGGGTGTGGGCGTCGTCGGCCAGGCCCACGCGCTCCAGCAGCGCCATGGGGTCCTCGGTGGCGCCGCTGTAGAGCGAGGCGAAGAAGCGCAGGTTTTCCAGGGCGGTGAGCTTGCGGTAGTGGTTGGGTAGTTCGAAGGAGACGCCGATGCGCTCGTAGTAGCTGTTGCCCCACTCTCGCGGTGTCTTGCCCCAGACCCGCACGGTGCCCTGTCCGTCGGGGAGCAGGCCGATGAGGATTTTCTGGGTGGTGGACTTGCCCGCTCCGCTGGGGCCCAAAAAGCCGAAGATCTCGCCGGAGCGCACCGAGAACGTCATGTTGGTGACGGCCGGCTCGGCGGCTTTGGGGTAGCTGAAGTTGAGGTCACGAACGTCGATGACGGTGGGGGTCGTGGTTGCGCCCCCGGTGGCGATCGGTTGTCCTACGTGGGTCATTCCTCGTGCTCTTTCGGGGTGTGGCCGGTCTCGTGGTCGTGCCAGCGATCGCGAATCTGGAGGTATTCGCGTTCGAGGAAGGCGTACATGTCGTAGAGGTCGCGCAGCCGCTGTAGGTCCTGGTCGGGGGCCGAGGCCAAGCGGTTGAGGCCGTCTTCGGCCATGGTGCGCACGGCCGTGGCCTCGTGGACGCGCCGGTCGATCTCGCGGCGCCACATGCCTGGGCGTAGCCGGTAGTAGTGGCGGCGCGTGCCCGGGAAGCTGACCCGCTCCACGGCCTCGGCGCGTTGCAGCAGCCGCACCGCCATGCTGATCGCGCCGCGGCTGGCGCCCAGGGCGGTGGCGATCTCCTCGGCGGACTGGTGGGCGGGGGTGCACACCACCAGCCAGCCCAGCACGCGGCCCTCCATGCGGGGCAGGCCGCTGTCTTCGAAGAACTGGGCGAGTTCCTCGATGAAGGCGTGGCGTTCGGCTTCCACCTCACCGTCGGACACGAGGCACCTCCTCTTGCGGTCGATCGGTCCCGCTGGTGTCGCTCGAACTCTAGAGCCACTGCAATGAAATTTCAATAATTTCTGAAACTTCATCGTGAATGGGGGGATGGTGGACGTGCCAGCGGCAGCGGGGGATACCGGGGTTGGGGAACATTGGAACGAAATCCCGCGCTAAGCGTTCTCCCTGACCACAACGATCGGTCGGGGTAACCGGGTAGGTAATTCGCATGGGCAAGCACACGGAAATGGACAAGGACGCCGCGGCGCGGATCCAGTCGGCTGCGGCTAAGGACCCCGAGTCGGACTCGGCGCAGTCCGGGTTCGACTCCCGGGCCCAGTCGGCGGCCGACCGCCGCGAGGATGAGCAGGACCAGGACCGCGCTAAGGACGGCGACGGCGACTGATCCGGGGCTGCGTCAGCGCTTGCGGGTGGCCGGGTCGCGCTGGGACTGCCAGGCCGCCAGTGCTTCGGCCGAGACCCGGGCGTAGCGGGCCAGGCTGGCCACCGAGGTGTGCCCGGAGTAGGACAGCAGGACCGCGGTGTTGGCCCCGTCCTCGGCGGCATGCGTCAGCGCCGAGTGGCGCAGCTGGTGCAGGCTCGCCCCGCCCGAGGCGTGCTCGAAGAGTTCGGCGGCGCGCCGGTAGGAGGGACCTGAGGAGGATCGGTACAGGATTTAGCGGTAGCACTCTCCGTGACGATGATGGCCGAATGTGCACGCGCATGTTCTTGGCCCCCAGCCTCCTAGTAGCACTTCGTTAACTTGTGTCGGGTGGGTGCTGCTGTGCGAGGGGCCTGTGGCAGGTGTGGCAGAGGCTGGTCCAGCGCAGCAGCACCTCTTGCAGGGCGTCGAGCACCTGGTACAGACTCAGGCCGGCGTCAGGGGTCTTGGGTCGAGCCGTCTGAGGGTGAGGAAGGCATGGGCGGCGGTGACCAGGGTCAGGTGGTGGTGCCAGATCGCGCTGGTCAGCGCGAGGATGCGCTGCAGGACGCGGGTCATCACGCCCGCTGGTGTGCGGCCTCGGTGGCGCTCCAGATCCAACTGGCCCTTGAACGTCTCGTTGACCGACTCGATGATCTGCCGCAACGGCCGAAACAGCGGCGATCCGGGCCGCGGGGCCTCGCCCTTGCGGGCCGGGCGTAGCAGCCGGATGCCCACCTCGTTCAGAGCACGCTCGAAGCCGCGCCCGTAGTAGTTCTTGTCGCCGATCAGCCTCTGGCCCGCTCGCCCGGCCACCAGGGCGGGCTCGGCCTCCACCATCGACAGCACGGTCTCGCGCTCGTCGGCCTTGGCCCCGGTGAGCGCGAACGCGAGGGGAAGCCCGTGCAGGGTGCACACCAGGTGCCGCCGCAGCCCCCAGAAGAACCGCGAATGGGAGGCGCAGTAGCCGTACTCGGCCCATCCGGCCAACTCGGAGCGCTTGACGGTCTCCCGGGAGCGGCCGCATTCCACCGGAGTGGAGTCCACGGTCCACACATCGTCGGACCACAGCGCGGTGTCGACCGCGAGTAGCCGGATGACCTGCTGGATCAGTCCGGCGGCCTTGCGTAGCCGCTTGTTGTATCCGGGCGCCTGGGGCAGGTAGGGGAACAGGTGCCGCAGGTGGGTGCCGGCGTAGCGGATCCAGCGACGCTCGGAGGTGAAGCCGAGCAGGGCCTGCATCATCGCCAGGGTGACCAGCTCGGCGTCGGACAGCCGGGGGACGATCCCCGTGGTCGGGCGCCACGGCGCCAGTCGGGGTGATTGCCCCATCAGGTCGTCGGTTCTGACGTAGAGTGCGGTCGCGAGGGAGTTCAGTTCTGTCGTCACACACGGAGCTTGGACTCCCTCGTCTCATGCGCGCAGCCGGCCCCCTTGGAAGCAATCATCTAGCCGTGTCCCCAGTCCGGGTGCCGTAATCCGTACCGATCCTCCCCGAAGGCCAGCGGGCCCGCCGCACTCTGGTAGCCGTGGCCGCATACGGACATCCCGCGTGCCGCGGGGGCTGCCAGCCGCAGTGCCCAGTCGCGACATTGTCAACGACCCCCGACTTCCGTCCGCACCGATGGTTCCGGGCCGCCGCGACGAGCGTTTAGTGATCTTTCGCCGTGCTCAGTAATCCCGGTGCAATCCTCCCTTCCCCGAATCGAGGAGAGAGCTATGCCATCCGTATTTCGGATCGCCGTTGTGAGCTGCGTAAGCACTTTAGCGATTACCCTTTCCCCCCCTCCCCACAGCACTTGCCGATGCGGAGGACGTCGAAGGCGAGCGTAGCCAATCGGAGGCGACCGAGGGCATTCCACAGGGCAGTGACAGCTACTACACCACCGATGAGCAGTCCTCTCCCTCAACCCTTGCTGCCCAATCATGCGGAATCCAGGTGAACTCTCCCCACTACAGCCGTAGCTACGGAGAGATTCACACCCGCATAGTCAGCTTCTGCCGGGATCTCGTGCTGGTGTCCAACACGGTTTCGGGAAAAACGTACCGATCTCGCTGGTATGGCTGGCAGAACATTGGTGAACTCCCGGCTAAGACCAAGACCGAGGGAAACGTGCAGACGCATCGCCGTACGGTCACTGCGTCCTGTGACTTCGGATCCTGGTACAGATACCGCACCGAGGGGTTCGGCACCGTAAGCACCGGCTCCCAGACCTTCTCGGCCAGTGCTTACGAGCAGAACGACTCTGCAATCTATTGCGGATCCAATCCGTGAGGTATTTTTCGTTGCTGGCTGCTGCCGCGACTGCTGCGGCGGCAGCCAGCGGATGCTCTGACGCGGACAACGCCGGATCCCCCTCCCGCTCGGCTACGCCCACCAGCACAAGCCCTTCCTATGAGGGCGCGGTCTGGCGCGAAACCGAGCGGCGCTTCATTCCTGATGGACCGCCGGAATTAAGCGTTGAAGGCGTGATGGTGGAACCCTTCTATCGGAATTGGCCGGGAGAAAGTGGAGAGGTCCCCGAAAGCTTGAGCTGGGAGGAGGTCGACACGAGCGGTGACATCCCAACCATTACCGCGGAAGGGCACAGCGTTCCTATCCGAGTCGTCCACATGACCTACCCAACGGTCGGTGCCGATGGGATCCCCGCCCCCGAAAAGGCCCAGGAGCGGCGGTGCAGCGAAGTGCGCTCTGCGGCGGACTTGGAACTTCGCGCCGGTGAGTGCGCATTCGCTCCTACAGGAAACGGGTCCACCGCGATCGCCTTGGGGCCGACCGATCCCTGCGCCGAATACCACGTCGTGCAAGTCAGTTGGATCGAGGCATCAGTGTCGGTAGAGCCCATACCCGAGGCGTCGGCCTCCTATGGTTGGAGGAACACCGACAGCTGCCCGGAAGGAGCCTCCGATGCTGGTTGAGGGAACGCAGCGAGTCCTCGGAGCCATGTGCATCCCGGGGCTGATCACACCCACACGCGGTTGTTTCCGAGCCGAAGCCACCGTGACGGTCCCCGCGACCGGCCCCGACGGCGAGGACCGCTCCGAGCAGCCCTACCGGCCGGGACGGCCAGAACCGGGATCGAGCTTGCACCTCTGGCGAGGACTGGACATCACCGCCGAGCAGGAGTGGACGGTGCACCGCCCCGACGGGGAACGCATCCAGCGTGACGGGCAGCGCCTCACCCTCGAACTGGGCGGGTCCCGGCGTGTGCAGAACCTGAGCGACGATCCCGGGGACCCGGTCCCGTGGAGCTTCTGGACCGAGGACTGGATGGCCGAACTCCTCGAACCCAGCCGGCTTCTAGGGCTCATCGACCGCATCACCGCATTGCACGAGGAGGACGCCGACCTCATCCGAATCAGTGCACTACCCCACCACCGCCTACCCTCCCCCTACAACGGCGCGGCCGACACGCATATATCCTCCCTCGACCTCACAGCCGAGGCACACAGCGGCCGTATCCGCGAGATCCTCGCCCACCACGCCGACAGCAGCGTCGACCACTACCGCCTGCTCGAAAGTCGGGAAACCGCGGAAGAAAGCCCTGTGTATACCCAAGGGTGACAGTCAGCCGCCGGATTGGGTGGCTAGTGGGTGATGGCCTCGGCCCTCGGGGAGGATCGGAATGGATTTTGGCGGTAGCACTCTCCGTGACATAGGTGACTGAGCGTGCAAATGCGGGTTGTCGTTCCGGTTTTCCTCGCGCCACTGCCCTGTCCGAGAATCGGCCGTTTTCCGAACAGGAGGAGGTCGGTCGACGACGGCCAGCGTGAGTCGGCCTGCGGCACCCGCGGTGACGCAGGCCGACTGGTATGTCTACTCCTCGGCCGCGTCCGGGGCGCGCAGTGGGCGCAGCCCAGCCTCGACTTCGGGGTGGGGGAAGACATAGGAGCCCAGGAAGTTGATGTGGTCCAACCCCAGCGGGGACAGGCGGGCGCACATGTCCTCGGTGACGGGGAACCCCTCAGCGCGCAGGCGGGCCACGGCAGCGTCGATGTAGAGGCTGTTCCACCACACCACGGCGTTGAGCGCCAAGCCCAGAGCGCCAAGCTGGTCTTCGAGTCCTTCGCGGTAGCGCTGCTTGAGTTCGCCGCGGTTGCCGAAGCAGATCTTGCGGGCCAGCCCGTGGCGGGATTCGGAGACGTTGAGCTGGGCGGTGATCATGCGCCGGTAGCTCTGATCGTGCAGGAACTGCAACAGGTGCAGAGTCTTGAAGATGCGGCCGTAGTGGGCGAAGGCGTCACGGCGGCGTAGCCCGCGGTGCAGGTGCTCGATGACGCACAGGATGAACGCGGCCTTGTCCACACGGGCGACATGAGCCAGAACGTAGGGCCCATGAGCTGGCCAGGATCGCCTCGTCACCGAACCGCAGCCGAGGTCACGGCGCTACCGGGAATTTCTTCAGCAATCCTCCTCACCCCCCTAGGACAGCCGCGCCCGGCCGGTGGTCGGGTCGAGGTCGACCGGTGCGAGCTCCACGCGGGCGCGCCGGTCGGTGAGGAAGACCGGGCCGCTCGTGCGTCCGGCCAGCAGGCGGGGCAGCAGCCGCGCGGTGGCGGTGCGCCAGGTGATGACATCGGCCGCCCCACCCTTGCGCCGCACGCGGGCGCGCCGGTTGGCTAGGTCCAGCTCGTCGGCGTCCAGCGAGAGCACCTCGGTGGCCCGGGTGGCCGACTCATACAGCAGCCGCCACAGCGTGCGTTCGCGCAGTCCGAGGTGTTCGGCGGCCAGTACCCGCTCGATCTCGGCGCGGTCCAGCGCGCGGGTGCGGTCGGGCGTGCGCTGGCGGCGCCGGATCCGTATCAGCGGGTTGCCGGTGAGCCATCCCTGCTCGCGCCACCAGTTCGCTGCGGCGGCCAGGGCGTTGAGGCGGGCATTGAACGTTGCCGGCGCCGCGGAGCCCCAGGTGGCGGTGAACCATGCGGCGGCCCGGTCGGGGATCCGCTCGCCCTCCAACACCGACAGCGGTTGGTGGGCGCCGAGCCAGTCGGCCAGCGCACCCAGCGCGGTGGCATAGGAGCGGGCGGTGTTGGGGTTAGCGGTGGCGGCGAGGAACGCCTCGCACGCCTGGCCGAGAGTGGGCACGGCGGTGCCGGTCTCCAGCCGGTGGATCGTGCCCATCGCCACCTTCCGAGCGCTGTCGCAGATATCCATGGCGAGTCGCCACCGCGGCGCGGGGACGTTGCCCCTGGTCGGTAGCGACGTTACCGCAGATATTCATGTGCTATCTGCGGTAGGGCGAGCTGGTCGGTGAGCCAGTCGGGCAGGAGTTGGATCGGGGCGTCATGGGTGATGGCGTAGGAGCGTCCGTTCACCACGGAGTCGGGGCCGACGAGGTAGCCGCCGCGCCCGCCCGGCCCGCGCACGTCGATACCGGCCCCCAGCCGGGACCGGCCGCCCGAGACGCTGGTGATCACCCGCCCCGGCAGGGCGCGGAAGTACAGGTGCATGCCCCCGCTCGGGGTGGCAGTCGTCGGCGACGTCGAGGTCGAGACCGACGACGCCGGAGGCCCAGCAGCCGATGCCGACGTTGTCGCCGCGGCGCCAGGTTCGACGGACCTGGTCGGCCTCGGTGGTGGCGCTTTTCTGCCATCCGCGCCGGTCCGGGAAGTTTCCGCCGGGCGGGAGCGCGAACACGGCCAGGCCGCGGGCAACCGCCACCCGTGGTACTCCGGGGGGTTGTAGGCGTTGCCGCCGTACTCGTCGCACGCGGTCAGTTCGGCGCGCTCGTCCTCGTCCATGTACTCGTGGTGGCGCCATCCCGAGCACACGGCGTTGTAGCAGCCGCAGCCGGGGCACTCGGGGCACACCATCCCCCACACCCACCCGCAGGTTTCGCACATCACCTGGTTGCGCGGGTCGTTGCGCTGCTGTTCCAGGTAGGCCACCGCGTCGGTGTAGGTGCCGATGCCGCGGTAGGTCTCGATGACGTCCAGAAGCACATTGCGTTCGTCGACGTCGGGGGGTCAAGCAGGGCGATGGCATCGGCGTGCTTGACGCCGTAGGCGTCCTTGATGGCGTTGAGCTGGTTCTTGCGCGCGTGGTCGATGGGCACGGTCATCCCTTCCGCAGTCGGCGGCGATCCCGTGACTCGCCGCGCCCAGGAAAGACGCCGGCCGGTGAAAAGCAGGTGCGCGAGGGCTCGGTGCGGGGCACCTTCGGATCGAGGTGTTCGGTCACGGGCCGAACAACATCCGGGCCTTGAGCCGGGCCCACGGTCCACTGACCGCAGTGCGTACTTTAGCGAAGCCCACCGACACTCGCCTGCGATCCAAAGACTCATTCCTCCTCGCCCTCCAGCGGCTCGTCAGGGTCGCGCAACTCGCGGCGGCCGCCGGGCATGTCAGGCAGCAGGAACGAGTAGTGGCCGTTGACGTTGATGTGCCGGCGGGCGAAGGGAGAAAGGTAGACGACGTCCTCCTCGCGCACCGGGTAACCCTCAGCGCGTAGCTGGTCCAAAGCGGCGTCCATGTAGACGGTGTTCCACAGGGTGATGCAGTTGAGCACCAACCCCAGGGCGCCGAGCTGGTCCTCCATCCCGTCGCGGTAGCGCTGGCGCAGCTCGCCGTGCTTGCCGTGGAAGACCCACCGGGCCAGGGCGTGACGGGACTCCTGCAGGCTGGTCTGGGCCTTGATGGCACGGCGGTAGGACTCGTCATCGATGTAGGACAGCACGTGCAGGCTCTTGTGCAGCCGGCCGAAGTGGGCGATGGCCAGCCCGAGCTGGGTGGGGTTGCCATCGCGCGAGAGCATCCGGATGACGTCGTAGGCACGCACGGCACCGGTATGGATCGAGGCGACCACGCGGCAGATGTCGTCCCAGTGGCGGCGGATCCGGTCGGTGTCGATGCGGCCGCGTGCGGCGGCATCCAGCGGCCCGTAGTCGGCCGTGCGGTTGACGCGCCAGAGCCGGTGGTCGGGCACGTCGGCCAACTGGGGCCGGTACTGCCTTCCCAGCAGGTGGACCAGGCCGAAGATGAGGTCGGAGTAGGAGCCCTCGTCGGTGACGATGATGTCGGGTGCCAGCCCGCCGTCCTGGTTGTAGAGGACATCCAGCAGGTGCAGGGTGTCGCGCGGGGTGCCGGCCACCACCATGCCCGACAGCCCTGCGGCCTGGTCGTTGACCATGTTCAGCCACGTCGAGCCGCGGCGCCGTCCGAAGTAGCGCCGGTTGGGCCGGGAGTGGATGGTGTTGACGGGGACGACGAACCGCATCCCGTCCACCGAGGCGACGCGCCCACCGCCCCACGCCAGAGCCAGCGCGTTGCCGGCCTGGCCCTCAATGAGGGGCACGTTGGCCACCGAGTAGGTCTCGGCACGCAGGTAGGTCTGGTCGACGTGGGAGAGCCGGTCGCGGCTCAACGCCGCCACGCCGGGCTTGGCCACCGGTGTGTAGTCGAGGTTGCAGGAGTGGCACACCAGCAGCGCGGCCACGGTGACATCCAGGTCGGCCAGGCGCGCCTCGGACCCGGACACGCCGGTAAAGGCATCCATGAAGCCCGGATGCCAACTCATCACCTCCAGGATCAGCTCAGGCAGGTCCACCCGCGGCAGCATGCGCCCGATGCGGGTGCGCAGGTCGACCAGGCTCGGCGGATCCTTGACGGCCGTGAGCTGGGCCAGGTGCAGTCGGCCGCGCTCATCCACGGTGACCGCGTCGTTGGCGATCAGGCGCCCGCCGACCTCGCGATAGGTCGCATCCAGCAGCTCGGCGTGTGCGGCCAGGAACGCATCCGGATCCTCCGGCAGCCCGAGCGCGGCCAACGCGGCCGGTTTGGCCTGCTCCCAGGCGGATCCGGCCAAGAGCTTGGAGCGCGGATCGTTCCACCGCGAGGAGGCCGGAGCGTAGATGTCGCGGCGCTTGAGATGGCGGTGAAACTGTTCCAGCACGCAGAACACGTAGGCGGCCTTGTGCACCACCTCGGGCCCCTCGGCGAACACCAGCTTGTGCCAGGACCCGGTGACCAGGGAGGTGTCGACCTCGCGCGCCAAGACCTTCTTGCGGCCGATCAACTCGGGCAGGCGCCGCATCGCCTCCAGCGCCAGCGCCCCCTCCACGGTGGCGCCGAAGTCGATGACCTGGGTGAGCATCGGCAGGAACCCGCGCACACTGCCGTAGCGGGTGACCAGCTCTGCCCGCCACTCCTCGTCGGCATCGGAATCGGGTGCCGGCAGCATCTCCTCCAGCGCACGCAGCGCCGCCGCCAACTCCCCACGCGGGACGACACTTTCGATGCGCTCCCACACCTGGGCCAAACTGACCGCCGCCGCGTCGCCTTCCTCGCCGGGGGTGGCCTCGATCAGCACCCCCACGGCCGCCGCCAGCTTGGCCGACTCGGCGTTCAACCGGGGCAGCCGCTTGACCTTCTCCTTGACCGACTCGCGCTCGGCCTGAGCCAGAAGCTTGGTGGTCATCAGCAAATCCAGCAGCTCCAGGGCGTCATCGACCGCGCGGGCCTGCAGGTGCACCACCGTGGCCAGCAAGGTGGCCAGCCGACGCGGGTCGTCGTGGCGCCGCAGCAGCGGCGCCTTGCCCGCCAGCCCGTAGCGCGCCATCTCGGCCACGCGCCGCGCCGGGAAACCCGACAGGTCCACCTGACCCAGCCCGAGACCGAAGATCTCGGCGACCCGGTCCAGAGCGCGCACCATCTCCTGGCCCGAACGG
The DNA here is from genome assembly GCF_039539445.1 of Salinactinospora qingdaonensis. Classification (NCBI taxonomy): domain Bacteria; kingdom Bacillati; phylum Actinomycetota; class Actinomycetes; order Streptosporangiales; family Nocardiopsidaceae; genus Salinactinospora; species Salinactinospora qingdaonensis. The sequence goes on along the minus strand of NZ_BAABDD010000031.1, from coordinate 41,289 downwards.
CGGGTAGGCCCGCGGCGCAGCCGCTCCAGATTGGAGACCCGCTCCCCCTCGGGCACGGCGAGCAGCGCCTCCAGCCCCGCCTGCTGGCCGGGACCGAGCAACGCGCACAACTCCTGCCACAACCGTTCAGTGACCTCCTCGCGCACCCGCGCCACCAACCGGGCCAGGGTGGTCACCCCCGGCAACAGCACCGCGCGGCGGCGCAACCAGGCCACCGCACCATCGAAGAGCGCCTTGGGGCCATCGGTGGTGGTCCACACCTGGGCTTCCAACCACGCGCGCAGCTCCGCCTGCTTCTCGGCGAAGTCGACGAACCCGCACGCGCGGCGGATCTCCTCGGCGTGGTCCAGGCGCGTCTGCTCGCGGGCGGCGTAGTCGGACAGGCAGCCCGGATCATCGACCCCAAGCTGCTCGGCGAGGTAGACCACGGCGTTCTCAGGGACCTCGCCGACGTCGGTAAGGAAAGTGCCCAAGCCACGAGCCGTGCACAGCTGCACGGCGAAGCCCAGGCGGTTGGCATCGCGCCGCTTAGGAGCGATCAGCTCCCAGTCGGCGTCATCGAGGTGGAAGAAACGATCCAGGTGAGCGCGCGAGGGCGGCTCGGCGTAGCGGCCATAGTGGGCCGCTTGCTCATCAGTGAGGAACTCAACCGGCATGCCCCCAGAAGGTACGAGCAGGAGCGGAACGCTTAGAGCGGGGTTTCGTTCCGTTGTTCCTCAGCCCCGGATACGGCTAGGGAACCGCCGTGAGTGGCGCGAACCAGTCGCCCGCCGCCGTGCGACGGAAAGCGGGCTCAGCCCGGCCACGGCTCCTCGATGACGACATCGTGGGCGGTGGTGGTCGCGGTGCAGCCGCGCATGGCCACGGCTCCTCGATGACGTCCTCGCGCTCGGGTGCCGTCAGCGCACGCAACGGTCGGAGGCACAGCGCGGCCGTGGTGCGCATGGTGCCCATAACCACCGGATTGGCGCATACCAGGGACACAACCGGCTCCTTCGGCCGTGTCGCCCCGAGCCGCTCAGCGGTGCCGTGTCACATCGGGGCGGGCTGTCTTGTCCTGTTGGGTGAAAGCACTCCAACGCGAGGAGGACCGTAATGGCTCGCATCTCTCTTGACCCGCCGCGCACCCTGCTGCTGCGCCTGGGCGAGTGGTACTCCCGCCGCCGCTTCGGAACCGTGCTCGATCCCGGTAAAGCCTATGCGCACAACACGCGGGTGCTGCGCAGCGTGCTGCGCTTCGAGAGCGGCATCGACAGGTGGAAGAAGGTCGACCCGGCCCTGAAGCACCTGGCGGTGATGGTCTCGGCGATGCGCATCGGATGCGCTTGGTGCGTCGATTTCGGGTACTGGGAAGCCGAGGAGCTGGGGCTGCCGGTAGAAAAGATCAGGAGGGTCGCAAACTGGCGTGAGCACCGCGACGCCTTCACCGAGGTGGAATCGCTTGTCATGGACTACGCCGAGGCCATGACGACGACCCCGCCCACGGTCACCGACGAGCTGGGCGCGGCGCTGCGCGAGCGGTTGGGAGAGGAGGCGCTGGTGGAGCTGACCACCATGATCGCCGTGGAGAACCTGCGTTCGCGGGTCAACAGCGCGCTGGGTCTGACCAGCCAAGGCTTCTCCGACCATTGCGCCGTTCCCGCCGCGCGGGCCGGCCAGGCATGAACCAGGCCAGCGCGGTCTTCGAGGAGCACCGGGCGATGCTGTTCGGCATCGCCTACCGCATGCTGGGCAGTGTCGCCGACGCCGAAGACATCGTGCAGGAGGCGTGGCTGCGCTGGAGCGCCGTCACCGACCCGGTGACCCGCCCGCGAGCCTATCTGGCGCGCACGGTCACCAATTTGGCGGTGAACCGGCTGCGCTCGGCCAGCGCCCAGCGCGAGGACTACGTGGGGCCCTGGCTGCCCGAGCCGCTGGTCGCCGAGCCCGACGCCACCGAGGACGTCGAGCGCGCCGAGTCGGTGTCGTTGGCGATGCTGGTGGTGTTGGAGACGATGTCGCCGCTGGAGCGCGCGGTGTTCGTCCTCAAGGAGGTCTTCGGGTTCTCCTACGGCGAGATCGCCGGGATCGTCGACCGCTCCGAGGGTTCGGTGCGCCAGGTCGGTCACCGGGCACGCTCGCACGCCCACGCCCGGCGGCCCCGCTACGACGTTTCCCAGCGGCTCCAGCGTCAGGTCACCGAGGAGTTCCTCGCCGCCTGCCTGGGCGGCGACCTTAACCGCATGCTGGAACTGCTCGCCCCGGAGGTGACCGCCTGGACCGACGGCGGCGGCAAGGTGCAGTCGGCCCTGCGCCCGCTCTACGGCGCCGACAAGGTCAGCCGGTGGCTGCTGGGGGTGCTGCAACGCCAGCAGGCCCAGGTCGGTGCCCGCGTGGTCGAGGTCAACGGCGAACCCGGCGTGCTGGTGACCGTGGCCGGCGTGCCCGACACGGTGGCCTGCGGCGAGGTCACCGAGGACGGGCGCATCAGCGTGCTGCGCCTGATCCGCAACCCCGACAAGCTCCACGGGCTGCTGCTCTCCTGAGCGGGCGTGCGGTGCGGCGGGCGGTGTGGGCTCGCCTGACCCATCGGGGTGGCTTAGGCGGGCAGGTCGCGGTGGAAGGCCAGCAGGTTCAACCCGGGCACGGGCGACCAGTCGCGTTCGGGCAGCCGAGCAAACCCCAGGGAACGGTAGAGCCGTTGGGCGGCCCACGCGGTGGGCTGGGTCGACAGCACCATGCGGCGCGCGCCCTCGTCAGCGGCGGCGCGCCGCATGGCGGCGTGTACCAGTGCGGCGCCGACCCCGCGCCCCTGGGCCTGCGGTGCCACGGCCAGGGCCCGGATCTCGGCCTCGCTGGAGTCGTGGGCGAGCTCGCTGGCGCTGGGGTGCCAGGGTTGCAGCAGCACCGTGCCCAGGATCGTTTCGCCTTGGGCGGCGACCAGAATATGGCCGGTGCCGTCGGTGCCCAACACGCGCAGTGCTTCGGGGTAGTCGCTGTCGATATCGAAGAGGTGCTGGTCGCGATAAGCGGCGATCCGCAGCTCACCGACTTCGGCCATCTCGCTGGGGGAAGCCTCACGTACGATCACGACACCATTTCAGCAAAGCCCGATGCCCCGTCCGCACCGGCTGTTGCTGCGGCACGGCCGGTCACTACTGCTGCTGGGCATGGAATTGTCCCGCCTAGGCGGCTAGTCAGCGGCGGTTACGGCTTGGCGCGTCGGGGTGAGAAGGATTCCCACAGGCTCTGCCTCCTCTCCCGCCCACGGTGAGTGATGGGCAAGGAGGCTGAACCGCACGGCCGGTCGATGGCGCGTCACCAACTGAGCAGGCGCCGAACCCTGCGGGGCTCGGGCAGTCGCCCCAAAAGCATCCGCACGCCCAGCGGGACGAGGGCCACGCACAGGGCCAGCGCGGTCAGCCCTGCGTACAGCAGATCGCTCTCCTTGAGCACACCGCTCCACACTGTCGCCCAGACGACCAGGAGCAGGGCCCGTCCTGTGCCGAGGACTCCCGCCCGGTAGGCGGCCACAGCCAGGAGCGGTCCGCCCAGGTATTGCAGCGCACTGGCGGTGACGGCGATGCGCCACGGTCCGTAAGAGATCTCCTGGTAGCTCTCCAGGACTTGTGCGACGGTTCGCTCCAGTCCCATGACGTCGACCATCTGGAAGGCGGTCTGCTCCACCCCGGTCACGTACAGCCGGGAGAACAGGCAGGTGACGAGCAGGACTCCGCCGGCGATCGCGAGTCTGGGGGATCGTTCGACGCACATGCGGGCCAATGCCGCGAAGGCGGGCCACAGGACGAGCGCCCCGAGCGCGAAGAGCGCGTACCCGGCGGTAACCAGGCCCGGGTTCTGTTCGTACACGGCGAGTTGCTCGGGCGCAGCGAAGATGGACTCCTCCAGGGCGGCCCGTTCCTCAGGGCCGAGGACGGTGGCGCGTTGAGCGTGGTTGCGCACGAGCAGCCCGGCGAGCCAGAGCAGCGGGCCGAGGACCAGCGCGGTCCCCGAGACCCAACGGCCGGGAAACCACGGTTCGTTTTTGGACATGTATCCATCTTGGGGATGTTCTCTTCGGGACGCTGTCGAGCAGTACAGCTAAATCGGCAGGTCAGGGGCGATCCGACGCCGTTGGCGGGCAGGAGGACGAGCTGCCGGTGGCCGATCGCTGCGCCGCCTCGCCGCGTGGTGGGGTCGTGGTGCAGCAGCACCCGGCCGGCTTTGTCGTGGCCCAGGCCGCAGATTCGAGGATCGACGCCGTGCCGTTACGCGTTTTCCCTGCATGGCAGGGCGTGTGGGCCTACTCTGGGGCCGCTGTCAGGTGCAGTCGGGGGCTGGGCGGCGGTGCTGCTGCCCAGCCCCCGATGCTGGGCGCGCCCGGGCCCATGGGTGTCACACCGCGGTCATGGCTCGGTGTGGGCCACGCCCCGGACCAGTGCACCAGCGTGAAGGTGGCGGTGAGCATGCGGCCGGGCTCGTCGATGGTGGCGAAGGAGAAGGCGAGTCCGCCGAGGCTGAACAGGGCCGGCAGCAGCGTCTGCGTGGTGGCCGCCAAGTAGGGCCGCCACCCGCTCAACACCCACAGCCCCAAGGCGACCTCCACCGGGCCGATACCGACCAGGTTGGGGATGACCAGCGGCTCGGACACAAGGGGCAGGTCGACCACGATCGCGCGGTGGTCGGCGCGTCCCGGCAGGATCTTGCACCACGCCCCTTCGTAGAACCAGACCAGGGCGATTGCCGCGGAGGGCAGGAGAACCCGTGGGGAGCGGGCGATGGGGGCATGGGCGCCATCCAACCAACGCTTGTGAAGGCGGCGGCGCCCGGGGACTAGCGCGACGGTGGCGGAGGGTCGTTGTGGCGGGTGCGGTAGGAACGCATCTTGTGGCGGGCGCCACAGATACTCATGCTGCACCACACGCTGTTGTTGGCGGGGGAGCGGTCGTAGAAGACCCAGCGGCACTGCTCGGCGTGACACACCTTGAGCCGGTCGCGCCGGCCCGCGAGCTCCTCGGCGGTCAGGGTGGTCAGCATCGCACCGATGAGGGCGTGCAGCGGCGTAGCGGCGGCCACCGGCAGGTGCGGGCGGCCTTCGGGGCTCCACTGTGGCGGCGCGAGGGTGGCCTGAGCGTAGCGGTTGAGGGTGGCGACCGCGGCCTCGGGGGTGGTGCCGGCAAGGTGGGCGCGGATGGCTTCACGCACCTCGCGCAGCTCATGGCGTGCGGCCTCGTCCAGCGTCGAGGCGAGGTCGTGCCAGCCGTGGGCCTGGAGCCAGGCGCGCGCGTCAGCCAGGTCGGCCAAGGCGTCCTCGCCGTAGAGCAGGCGCGCGGAGTTGCAGAAGGTTTCGATGCGCTCCAAGGGCTCGGGGGCAACTGGTCGCGTGTAGGCCACCCCCCAATGTTACCCCTACTGCGGTTTTACCAGTAACATCTGTTGTTACCGTCAGAGACGGTATACCGGTAACAAGGAGATGGCTATGGCGCGCTGGGAATTGACACAGCATTACGAGACACCGCGGGGGATCGTCCGCTGGCACAGCTTTGGGCAGGGCAGCCCCGTGGTGCTCCTCCACGGGACGCCGTTTTCCTCCTACGTCTGGCGCGACATCGCCGCCGCGCTCAGCCGCCGCCACACGGTCTTCGTTTGGGACTTGCTGGGCTATGGGCAGTCGCAGATGTTGCTCGATCAGGACGTGTCGCTGGCCGCCCAGCAAGCGGTGTTCACCGAGCTGCTGGGTTATTGGGGACTGGAGCGGCCGGCCGTGGTCGCCCACGACTTCGGCGGCGCTGTGGCACTGCGCTCGGCGCTGCTGGACGGGGTGGCCTACGAGCGTCTGGCCCTACTCGACGCGGTGAGCCTGCGCCCCTGGGGCAGCGACTTCTTCCGGGTGGCCCGCGAAAACGCCGCGGTCTTCACGGCGCTGCCGGCACACATCCATGAGGCGCTGGTACGCAGCTACATCTCTACGGCCAGCCGTCCCGGCCTGCGTGAAGACGTGACCTCGGCGCTGGTGGCGCCGTGGCTGGGCCCGGAAGGCCAGCCGGCGTTCTACCGCCAACTCAGCCAAGCCGACGAGCGCTTCACCCGCGAGGTGGAGGAGCGCTACGGCGACCTCGATATGCCGGTGCTGGTGGCCTGGGGCAGCCAGGACCAGTGGCTGCCCCTCGACCACGCCACCCGGCTGGCGCGCCAGATCCCGGGGGCGCGGCTGAGCTGGATCGAGGGTGCGGGCCACCTGGTCCAGGAGGACGCCCCGGCACAGGTGACCGCTACGCTGTGCGACTTCCTCGACCATGCGTGAGCGCGGTAACCCTGCCAGGGGCTTCGGGCACGATGAGCCAGGCTCTAAGCTGGCGATCATGTCGACAGAGCCGACCCCCATCCGCTGGGGGATCATGGGGACAGGCGGGATCGCCGCGCGGTTCGTTGAAGGACTGCGGCTGGTTCCGGGAGCCGAGGTCGTGGCCGTGGGATCGCGGGCCCAGGCCACCGCCGAACAGTTCGGCGAGCAGTGGGGGATCGCCCGGCGCCACGGCGACTACACCTCGCTGGCCACCGATGACGAGGTCGATGTGGTTTACGTGGCCACCCCGCATCCGGGGCACCACGAGGCGAGTCTGCTGTGTTTGAAGGCGGGCCGCCACGTCTTGTGCGAGAAGCCGCTGGCGATGAACGCCACCCAGGCCGAGGAGATGATCGAAGCCGCCCGCAGCGGCGAACGGTTCCTCATGGAGGGCATGTGGACACGCTGCCAGCCGGCGATGGTCGAAATCGCCCGCATGGTCCACAGCGGCGAGATCGGCGAGGTCACCACCGTCACCGCCACCTTCGGCGAGCGTTTCCCCTACGATCCCCACAGCCGGTGGTTCGCCCCGGAGCTGGGCGGCGGCGCGCTGCTGGATCTGGGGGTCTACCCGGTGGCGCTGGCCTCGATGCTGCTGGGGGAGCCCACCGTGCTCAGCGCGCAGGCGGTGCGCGCGCCAACCGGAGTCGACGCCCAGACCGGGATCGTGCTCACCGGCGCCAACGGCGGGCTGGCGACGCTGACCTGTTCGATGGTCGGCAGGCTCCCCCTCCGGGCCACCATCGCCGGCACCGAGGCCACCATCGAGGTCACCGACTGGATTCACCCCACCGAGTTCGTGGTGCACCGTCGCGACGAGGAACCGCAGACCCTGCGCTTTCCTCGCGAAGGCAACGGCTTCGAATACGAGGGCGCCCACGTTGGCGCCATGATCGCCCAGGGGGCGCTGGAGAGTCCGCTCATGAGCTGGCAGGAGAGCCTGTCCATCGCGCGCACGCTCGACACGGTGCGCGAACAGATCGGATTGCGCTACCCCGAGGGGGTCGGCTGAGCAGCCGGTGCCGAGCGCGCCCGTCGGTCCTGGAACGTTTGGGCCGGCGGCGCGCTCGTCGAAGGTGGGCACTGCGGGTCGGGACGGTTTCGGGACACGAAGCGGGAGGGCCGGGGGCAAGCTCCCCCTCCAGCGGTTCGCGGGCGCGCTCGGCGCCGACATCGACCCCGGGAGCGGATCGACGCAGCAGCCCCAGCGAATGGGGCGCACATAGAGGAACTGCCGCTTGCCCGGAGTTGGAGAGCTCGCTGTTCGCTCGTGCCTCGATCGCTTCGCGATCTCGGCAGCTTCAAAGGGGCGACTGTGGCTAGAGCGAGCAGAAACGACGCGGACGGCCACAGGGATAAGGCAACGTTGCTTCAGCGCAGGGGATCGCTGCCCTAGGACATCGCTGTCTCAGGGATGTTGCCGTCGGAGGATACAGCGGTGGGCGGTGGTCCCTACGGGGAGTGGTGGCAGAGGACACCCCCGGAAGGCGTTGAACCGCGAGGACCTCTCCCTGCTTCTCCGCCCAAACGGGCGGGCACCCCCGGAAAGCGTTGCATCCCGCCCCTCGCGACACACCCGCCCCAGCCTCAGTCCGTCCGTGGTGGTGCTCGTCTCACGTTGGCTTCAGCCCGCCCGTGGTGGTGTCCGCTCCACCTGGGCCACAGCCCGCCCTGGGCTGCTGAGATCGCGAAGCGATCGAGGCACGAGCGATGGGAAAGCCCGCATGCTCTCCGCGGGCCAGAGCCACACCCCGCCGCCGGCTGCATTGGAACTGGTGAGATGCCCCTGCCCGCGAGAGACCGTACGGACGTCAGCGGGGTTTGCAAGCGCTGACGCGCAGCCGGCGGTAGTCGGCCCACCAGGTTTCGTCGCGATAGAGGTGGGGGCGGAGCTGGTGGGACAGCTCCGCGAGGAAGCCCTCGGAATCGGCGACCCCGTCGAGCAGGTGAGCACCGAACATGCGCACCCACACGGCTAGGCCGTCCTCGCCGGTGAGTGGGGTGGGGCGGTCGAAGAGCACCACGCTGTCGACCTCGAAACCGGCGCGTTCAAGCACGCCAGCGTAGCCGGCGACACTGGGGAAGTACCAAGGGGAGGGAGCGGGGGCCAGCCCATGCCGGGCGCGTAGCCGCTGGGCGCCGGTGGTGATGGCGGCGACGTTTCCGTCCCCGCCCAATTCGGCGACGAGCCGTCCACCAGGGCGCAGCGCGGCAAACATCGTGGCCGCGGCCTGGTCGGCCTCAGGAATCCAGTGCAGGGTGGCGTTGCTGAGCACGGCGTCGAAAGGGATGTCGAACGCCACGTGGCGCAGATCGGCCACGCGCACGTCAAGACCGGGGAAGCGCTGCCGCGCACGTTCGACCATTGGGACGCTGGCATCGACCCCGACCGTCTCGACGCCGTTGTCGCGCAAGTGGGCGAGATGGTCGCCGGTGCCGCAGCCGGCGTCGAGCACGCGCTCGCCGGGGGCGGCGTCGAGCGCGGTAAGCAGGTCAATGCCGTAGTCGGCGACGAAGGAATGGCGTTGGTCGTAGAGGGCGGCGTCCCATCGCTGTGAGGTCATGGCGGCACACTACCTGGTTATCTCATTTAACGGGAAAGATGATCTCACTATTCAAGACAAGGTCATGCGACAACTCACCCAAACCCTCTTATTTTTGCAGCTCAAAGCGGTACAAAAACGCCTTTTTCTCCCGTAGGTCGATTTCTGTGTAAATCCTGAGTATGATCAGGGCACTAACGACCCCCGGGCGCTGCCCTGACGCCGGCATGGGTATGTAGCACCCGCGCGCCTGCCTTTCAGCAGGCCGGGCCGCCCGGCGAGCCACCCATGCCCCTGACCGCACCGCCGACGTGTCGCCAGGAATGAACTCCGTGACAGCACAGTACGCACACGCGCCAACTCCCCCCGTATCACCCTCCCACCACGACCGCCGATTCCTCTCCGAGGTACAGGGGCTGCGCGCCGTCGCCGTCCTGCTCGTGGTCGTCTACCACCTCAACGAAGAGGCCGTCCCGGGAGGCTATATCGGAGTCGACGTCTTCTTCGTCATCTCCGGCTTCCTCATCACCACGATGCTGCTGCGCGAGGCGCGCCGCGACGGCCGCATCTCCCTGGCCAACTTCTACGTGCGCCGCATCCGCCGCATCCTGCCCGCGGCCACCGTGGTGCTGCTCGCCACCGGCATCGGCGCGTTCTTTCTGCTGCCCTCGACACGTCTGGAAAGCACCGCCGTCGAACTGGCGGCAGCCGCGGGCTATGTCGAGAACCTCTTCCTCGCCGAGCAGGCCGTCGACTACCTCGCCGCCGAAAACGCCGCCAGCCCCGTGCAGCACTTCTGGTCGCTGGCCGTGGAAGAACAGTTCTACCTGCTGTGGCCGTTGCTGTTCGTGGGCTGGGCCGCCTCCGGCGGCCGGCTAAGGCGCCACCGCACCCTGCTGGGCGCCACCCTCCTCATCATCGCCGCCTCCTTCGCCTGCTCGCTGTGGCTGACCAGCAGCGACCCCGGCCGCGCCTACTTTTTGCCCCAGACCCGCATGTGGGAACTCGCCACCGGCGGCGCCCTCGCTGTGGCCCTGACCGGCTGGAACGTGCCCCAACGGCTCCGCCCCGCCCTCGCCTGGGCAGGGCTGGCCGCCATCGCAGTGCCAGCCTGGATCTACTCCGGAGCCACCGCCTTCCCCGGCCACGCTGCCGCGCTGCCCGTCCTGGGCGCCACTGCCGTCATCGCCGCCGGCCACCACGGCGGACGCTGGAGCGCCCACGCGCTGCTCAGCTCGCCGCCCGCCCGCTTCCTCGGCGACATCTCCTATGCGCTGTACCTGTGGCACTGGCCCATCATCGTGTTCACCCGCTCGTTCCAAGACGAGGCACTGGGCCCGGTGGACGTCACGGCGGCGCTAGCGCTGTCGATCCTGCTGGCCTGGGCCACGAAGGTCACCGTCGAGGACCCGGTGCGGGTCTCGGGCATGCTGCGCTCGCTGCGCCCCGCTCTGGTCTTCGCCGCAGCCGGCGCGCTGCTCGTCAGCGCCCTGAGCGTGGGCCAGTACACCCACGTGCAGCGGATGCGCGACATCTCCTACGACCCTCAGGTGCACGTCGGCCCCCAAGCGCTGACCGGCGGCGACGCTGCCCCCCTTGAGGTCACCGGCCCCATCTACCCGCCGCCGGTGGAGGCCGACGACGACCTCTCCAGCGTTTACGCCGACGGCTGCCAGGCCTACAGCAACGTCGAGCAGTTGCAACACTGCACCTATGGCCCCGACGACGCCACGACCTCGATCGCGATCGTAGGCGACTCCCACGCGGCGGCCTGGGTGCCGGCGGTACGCGAAATCGCCGAACGCAACGGCTGGCGGCTGTACACCTTCACCAAGTCCTCGTGTGCCTTCACCGCAACCCCCATCGAGGACCCCGACACCGACAAGCCCTACACCGAGTGCCACGTGTGGAACGCCGATCTCATCGAGGAGTTGACCACCGAACTGCGGCCCTCGCTCGTTTTCACCAGCTCCAGCGTCTCGGCCACAGCCGTGGGGGCGAACTCTGACTCAGACAACACCGACCGCATCGCCGAAGGCATGGCCCACATGTGGCACCGCATCGACCAAGCCGGCGGCACGGTCGTAGCCATCCGCGACAACCCGCACGTGCGTCCGCGCACGCCGGAATGCGTGGAGCTGCACGGCGGCAACTCCTCCCAGTGCACTAACGCGCGCAGCGACGCGTTCGACACCCCAGACCCGCAGGTCCGCGCCGCGCAAGAGACCCAAGCCCAGGTGGAGTTGGTCGACCTCACCGACCGATTCTGCACCAGCACACAGTGCCCTCCGGTCATCGGCAACATCCTCGTCTACCGCGACAGCCACCACGTCACCGCGACCTACGCGCGCCTACTCAGCGATGACCTACTCGACCGGATACCGCGTCCCAGTTGACCCCAGCAGCCGTAGGCGGGCCATCCCCGCACCAGGGCAGGGGCGGCCTCAGCCCACCAGGCGGGCCACTGCCGCGGGCGACCACACGCCAGCCGCGCCGGGACGGCCGGCCAGGTAGGCCGCGGTGCGCGCTGGCGCCCACACGTGCCCCTGGCGCAGACCGGTGCCGATGACGCTCAGGTAGGCCGCCGAGGGCGCCACCGGCTCCACCTCGTCCCACCCCCACGAGGCGGTGAAGGTCAGGATCGGCCGCCCCTCCAGCTCACCGGCATAGAGCACCGTCTCGTAGCGCCCCTGCCCCCACTGTTGCCGCCCCGCGGCCACCACCGCGCCCACCGCCCCAGCCGCCGCGCGCTGCGAACGATACATCTCCTGGGCCGCGATGTCGTGGAACTGCTCGGCAGTGACCAGGTAGGCCCGGGCCGGCGTCGCCCCGGGCAGCGCCGGGTCATACATCGCCAGCCCGCCGCTCCACATGGGCGAGGCCAACGCGAAGTACACCCCGCCACGCAGCCACACCGCGCGGCTTTGGCACGGCAGCGTCGTGTTCCGGCAACCGGGGTTGGCGCGCGAACCACCCGGGGGCGTGCCACCGGCGACGTAGCAGTGCAGCCGTTCGGCGCACATGTTGGCGCCATAGGAGGCGTACCAGACGAAGTCGGGCTCCGCAGGGTAGGACATACTCGGGGCTCCCGGCGACTTAAACGGTCGTGGTGGGGGTGACCGGTACCAGCGCCCGCTCGTAACACAGGCTGCCCGCCCGGTCGACGTAGGGACCGAAATTGGCGACGCGCCGGTAGCCGCACCGTTCGTAGAGGCGGATGGACTCGGGCTGGCGCGCGCCGGTCTCCAGCAGCATCCGTGTGGCGCCGCTCTCGACGGCCACCGTCTCCAGACGACGCAGCAGGTGCTCTCCAAGGCGCCGCCCCCGCCAGGACGGCACCACATACATCCGTTTCACCTCAGCAGCGCCGGGATCGAGACCGCGCAGCGCGCCACACCCCAAAGCCTGGCCGGACTGGCCCTCGACGGCGATCAGGAAAGCGTCGACGTCGGCGGCGCTGGGCGCGGGGCCGGCTTCGAAGTCTGCTCCGTAGCGGCGCACCATCTCCTTCTCGTGGGCGCAGCGCAACCGCGCGCCGCGGGGGTCGTCCCAGGGAACCGAGATCAGGAAGAGTCGCACGCCCCCCTAGGTTACGCGGCGACGCCGGCCCCTAGCCCACGTCCTGTTGGGCGAGCGCGGCGGGCATCAGCGGAGGCGACGACGTCAGGAGCCGCGCGGCGGTTCAGTCGCCCCCACCTCCGTCACCGCCACCGTCACCACCGCTGTCACCGCCGTCGAAAAAGCCAAAGCCACCGCCTGAATCGCCACCGTGGCCCCGATGCTTGGAACGCCGGACCAACAGCCCCACGAGGATGAGAAACACGGCCACGAGGATCACGAATTCCATCGGCCTATCTCCAGAAGCGGGAGAAACAACAGGAGCGGCCGGCTCGTCGGGGGCGGGGGCGATACCGGTCGAGGCAAGCATAGCCGGCTCCGCCGCAGGCACCTCGCTGGGAGGTCGGAGGCGACCTCAGCCTCCGCCGCCGTCACTAACGCCGTCTCCTGCGGCGCAACGCCGGGAGGGTTTCTGGTTGTCCTCCAGCTTTGGTGTGGGGATCAAAACCACCACTACGACGACCAGGAGCACGAGAGCGTTAGGGCGCAGCCGGCGGCGAAGCCACGAGGGATTCGCGCCACCTGCTGCGGCTGAGTCGGTAGAGCACGTGGGGCGCCAACGGGTGATCGGGCTCGATGCTGGGGTGACGAAAGTCGTCGGCGGGATCGTGGGTCATCCCCAACCGGCGCATGACCCGGCGCGAGCGCTCGTTGGTCACGGCGGTCAACGACACGATCTCGTCCAGCCCGGCCGAGGTGAAGCCGAACCGCACGGCGGCGCGCGCCGCCTCGCTGGCATACCCCTGCCCCCACGCTTGGCTGTACAACCGCCACCCCACCTCCACAGCGGGCGTGAAGGCGGCAGTGAACTCGACGCGCTTGAGGCCGGTGAAGCCGATGAAGGCACCAGTATCGCGGCGCTGCAACGCCCACAGCCCGAAACCGTCGCGCTCGAAACCGCGCTCGAAGCGGTCGATGGCAGCGTCGCTGGCCGCACGGGTTTGGGTCGCGGGGAAGTACTCCATCACCACGGGGTCGGCGTTCATCGCGGCGAAGGGTTTACGGTCGGCCGAACACCAGCGCCGCATGAGTAGCCGCGGCGTGTCGATGACGGGGCCCTGCGTCACAACAGGCAGCCTACCTTGCCATGACGCAGGGCCCCGCAAGCGGTGGGCTCAGGCGTTGGGGGGCTGGTCGGTACCTGCGCCGCGCTGGCGAGATTTGACCAGGTCGCGATAGTCAATAGTGGCTTCGGAGGCGTCGTCGGCGCTGCCGGCGACGAAGCCGGCGTCGTGGATCATTTGCAGGTCTTGGGCTCCGGGCTGGCCCTCGCTGGTGAGGTAGTCGCCCAGAAAGATCGAGTTGACCACGTGCAGCGCCAACGGCTGCATGGCGCGCAGATGGACCTCGCGCCCTCCGGCCAGCCGCACCTCGGCGTCGGGGAAGACGAACCGCGCCGCGCACAGGATGCGCAGGCAGCGCTGCGGCGTGAGATCCCAGTGGCCGGCCAGCGGCGTGCCCTCGAAGGGGATGAGGAAGTTGACCGGTACCGAGTCCGGCGCCAGCTCGCGCAGCGAAAACAGGGCGTCGATGAGGTCGTCGTCGCTTTCGCCCATGCCGGCGATGAGCCCGGAGCACGGCGAGAGCCCGGCGTGCTTGGCGCGCTCGACGGTGTCAACCCGGTCGGTGAAGTCGTGGGTGGTGCAGATCTCGCCGTAGCGTTCGCTGGAGGTGTTGAGGTTGTGGTTGTAAGCGTCGACTCCGGCGGCGCGCAGCCGCTCGGCTTGGCCCTCGGAGAGCAGTCCCAGACAGGCGCACACCTCGACGCTGGGGTGGTCGGCCTTGATCTGCTCGATGGTGCCGCCCAAGCGGGCAACGTCGCGGTCGGTGGGGCCGCGCCCGCTGGCGACCAGACACACGCGCGCCGCGCCGCCCTCGATGCCGCTGTCGACGGCCGCGCGGGTCTCGTCAGGGCGCAGCCAGGTGTATTTGACGATGTCGGCGTCCGAGCCCAGACGCTGCGAGCAGTAGAAACAGTCCTCCGGGCACAGCCCGCTTTTGAGGTTGACCAGATAGTTGAGCTTGACGTGGCGGCCGAAGTAACGCAGCCGCACCCGGAACGCGGCGGCGACCGCGTCGAGGGTGTCGTCGTCGGAGGCGGCCAGCACTGACCGCAACTCCTCACGGGTGGGGGTTTCTCGCCGGAGGGCCTTGTCGGCCAGGGGGTCAAAGATCGCCATGGGCTCGATCCTTGATCAGGTGGGGGACCGTGTGCAGGTGAGGAACACGCCAAAAAGTACCGGCGATGTTTGTGGGGTGTGGGACTTCTCCCAACCCGGCGGGCGGGGTGACGCTGGGTAGTCGCCTCTTCCCCCTGCCGGGGACGGCGGGTGGTGCGCCCCCGGCAGGGGAAGAGGCTCCACCGTGAACCGGAGTATCCCCCTGCGGCCTCAGAGGCCACAGGGGCCACAGCAGCCGAGAGCCGGCGGCTGCGCCGGCCGGCTTTCGGCTGCTGTGGGGCTCGCCGGCCGGCTGCTAGGGCGACCGTGCTCGCCAACTGGGCGGCAACGGCCAAAGCGCTCCGTGGGAGCGCGTCCTCCCCACGGCTGACGCCGGGGCTGTGCCGCTGGAAAACCGCTTAGGTCCTGCGTCCCGTGAGCGCTATCAGTCGGGTCTGGGTGTCGGCGTCGTCAGAGACGGGCACCGGCGCCGCGAACAGGCCGGAGGCCGCGAAGTTCTGGGTGCGTGCCCATTCCCAAACGCTGTCGACCAACTCGGGGGCGAGCTTGTCATCTTCGCCGATGCCTTGGGCGAGGTCCCAGGTGTGCACCGTGAGGTCGAAGGTCATCTGCCACAGGTACACGGTGGCTGGGGCGTCACCAAACGACAGGTGCACGGTGCGTTCCAGCACTCCTGGCTGTAGCCAGGCGGAGCGGGCTTCGCGAGCGGCGACCTCCCAGGTGGCGACGGGTTCCTCGCCGAGCAGGTCGCCGTCGAAACGGTCCCCGGCCTCGGCGATGGTGCCGCCGGCCAGCAGGTGGGGTACCCACAGTTGTTCGGTCACCAGGTGGTTGACCAGGTCGTGAACGTCCCACTGCTCGCAGGGGGTGGGTCGGGCCCACTGGTCCATGCGCACCGCACGCACGCGCCGCCCGAACTCCGCCATCGCCTGACCGTGTAGGTCGAGCAGGTCCGGCATGCTCATCTCCATCCTTGAAGGCTCTTCTGCGCGACGTGCCCTGCCTACCCGATACGTGTGCCACCTACCGTCCCCCTGGTGCTGACCTGCTGATATGGGGGCGTAGATTTTGCGCAGATGGGTCATCCGCCGTCAGCGCCGTGTCGGCTGTCCTTTCCCCCGCCTGATTGAAAAAGTCAACCAACACCAGGGGCCTATTCCGGCCATTCCCGAGGGGGACGGGGCCCGGCGAGGAGTAGACGTGTCAGCAGCAGGTCCAGAAGGCGCGAGAGTCAGCGGCGAAGTCAACATCGCCCATGTCACGCTCATCGCCGCTGCCGCGGCTATGGGTGGTTTTCTCTTCGGCTACGACAGTTCGGTGATCAACGGGGCGGTCTCGGCCATCCAGGAACGGTTCCAGGTCTCACCGGCGGTCACCGGCTTGACGGTGGCTGCCGCGCTGCTCGGTTCGGCGGTGGGCGCCGGTATCGCCGGCGGGCTGGCCGACCGGGTGGGACGTATCCGCGTCATGCAGTTGGCTGGACTGCTCTTCGCCGTCAGCGCGATCGGTTCGGCGCTGCCCTTCACCGTGTGGGACTTGGCGGTGTGGCGGGTCGTGGGCGGTATCGCGATCGGCGTGGCCTCGGTGATCGCCCCGACCTATATCGCTGAGGTGTCGCCGCCGGCCTACCGGGGGCGGCTCGCATCGCTGCAACAATTGGCGATCGTGTTGGGGATCGCGGTGTCCCAACTGGTCAACTTCGCGCTGGCGATCAGCGCGGGCGGCAGCGCCCTGGACCCGCTGGGGCCGTTGCAGGCATGGCAGTGGATGCTGGGCGCCGAGCTGGTGCCGGCGTTAATCTACATCGGGCTGAGCCTGGTGATCCCGGAGTCGCCGCGCTACCTGGCGCGGGTGGGGCGCGACGATCAGGCGCGCGCGATCCTGGCCGAGATCGGCGAGGGCGACGTCGAGTACCGGCTCTCCGAGATCCACCGGGCGTTGGGGAGCGAGCCGCGCTCGCGGCTGAAGGATCTGCGGCAGGGCTCGTTCAACCTGGTGCCGATCGTGTGGATCGGTATGGCGCTGTCGGCGTTCCAGCAGTTGGTGGGGATCAACGTGATCTTCTACTACTCGGCGTCGCTGTGGCAGTCGGTGGGGGTGCAGGAGAGCAACTCGCTGCTGTTGAGCCTGTTCACCTCGGTGGTCAACATCGTCGGAACCTTGATCGCCATCGTGTTGGTCGACCGGGCCGGGCGTAAGCCGCTGCTGCTGACGGGCTCGGCGGGCATGGCGGTGGCGCTGGCGGTGACGGCGTTCGCCTTCAGCCACGCCCGGGTCGCCGGTGAGCAGGCCGATCTGCCGTTCGTGTGGGCGCTGGTGGCGCTGACGTCGGCCAGCACGTTCGTGCTGTTCTTCGCCCTGTCGTGGGGCGTGGTGACCTGGGTGCTGCTGGGCGAAATCTTCCCGCTGCGTATCCGGGCCGCGGCGATGGCGGTGGCCACGGCGACCCAGTGGATCGCGAACTGGCTGGTGACGGTCACCTTCCCCAGCCTGCGTGACTGGAGCCTGCCGGGGACCTACGTGATCTATACGGCCTTCGCGGTGCTGTCGTTCATCTTCGTCCTCAGATATATCCGCGAGACGAAGGGGCGCACGCTGGAGTCGATGCGTGAGCGGCTTTAGGTTCTGTGTTTCGGAGGGCTGGGGCGGGGTCGTGGGGGTGTTCGTCGTGCGCTCGTGCCTCGATCGCTTCGCGATCTCGGCAGCCTATGGGGCGAAATGTGAAGGCGCGCGCCCACTTTTCGCCCACCGTCTGTTCTTGCCGCCCCTTCCAAAAAACAGAATCTAGGCCCGGTCGGGGGCTGGGCCGGGCACAGCAAGGGGCGGGCACGCTGTGCGTGCCCGCCCCACAGATCCGCTAGACCGACCGCCGATCAGTTCAGAGGCGGTGTGCTACGGCGTCGTTAGGACACCGAGCAGGCGGAGCCGTTGAGCGTGAAGCTGTCGGGCTCCTCAGCGGCGGAGCCGTCGGCGTTGAAGCCGAAGGACACCGAGCCGCCGGCCCCGATGGTGCTGTTCCAGGAGGCGTTGGCGGCGGTGATGTGGTCACCGTCCTGGGTCAGGTTGGCCGACCAGGCGTTGTTGACGGTCTCGCCGTTGGCGACGTCCCACTCCAGGTCCCAGCCGCCGATCGCGCTGTCACCGGTGTTGTTGATGGTGACGTTGGCGGTGTAGCCGTTGGACCAGGAGTTGGCGATGCTGAAGTCGACCTCGCACGTCCCGGAGGGGTCGGGGTCGGTTCCCCCGCTCTGGGTGGTCACGCTGACCTCGCTGGAGGCGGCCGAGGTGTTGCCCGCGGCGTCGCTGGCGACCACGTAGAAGGTGTAGTCGGTCTCAGCCGACAGTCCGGTGACGGTGGTCGAGGTGCCGCTGGAGCTGGCGACCACTTCGCCGGTGGCGGCGTCGTAGACGTCGTAACCGGTGACACCGGTGTCGTCGCTGGCTGCGCCCCAGCTCAGGTCGACACTGCTGCTCCCGACGTTGGAGGCGCTGGGCGCACCGGGGGCCGTGGGGGCCTGGGTGTCGTCCCCGCCGTCACCGCCGCCGGTGAACATGACGTCGGCGCAGTTGTAGAACGACTCGGGGCTGTCGGAGCGCTGCCAGATCGAGTAGATGATGTGGCGACCGCTCTTGTCGGGCAGTTGGGCTTCCCAGGTGTACTCGTCACCTTCGGGGCCTTGGCCGTCGATCGGCGGGTTGGTCACCTCGTTGAACGGCTCGGGCTCCAGGTCGTCCCAGCCCAGCGGTTGGTTGGGGTCCCAGCCGTCCTTGGTGACGTACTGGAACCAGGTGCCCGGGTGGGCGGCCCAGGCGTTGTAGCGCATCGTGATGGTCGAGTTGGCCTGCAACTCGGTGGTCGGCCAGTCGGTGCGGGCCATGTTGAAGGCCTGGAAATCATCGCCGGGACCGCACAGCTCACCGTCGGGGATGACCTCACGGTGGGCCGAGCCGGAGTCGGGCAGCAGATTGCCGAACCAGTTGTAGAAGGCGTACTGCCCGCCCTGCTCCAGCGCATCGATGCAGGCGGGGTTGGTGGGGTTGAGGGCCCCGCCGTTGCCGTTGTCGATGGCGTCGCGGTAACAGGCGTAAGTACGGGTTTCGGGGAAGGTCAGGCCACCGTGGGCTGCCGCGTCGTCGGCGGGCAGCGCCACTGCGAACGCGCCGGCGAGTCCGGCGAGTCCGCCTAGGAAGGCCAGCCTGCGTGCAAGTTTCACCTTCGCACTCCTCGGTATGACTTCTGCGGCCGTGTGGAACGCGGCCGTGGGGGATGTCGGGGGATGAGTCATCGGGTGTGGTCGGTTACGGATCTTTTGAGGTGTGTATCAGCGCAGCCGGGGAGGTGCGCCGCCCCCCGAGCACACATGGGAGCGCTCCCAAGCGCGGTCGAGCTCCCAACCGGTTTGCACTCGGAGTGCCTTTATGGTGGCTCAGACCACATCAAAAGTCAACATAACGTAACAGCGGATTAATGGCTCCGGCACATAAAACCTCACGGTCGGTGGCGTGATCGGCGGTGATGATCCGACCCGTGGCAAACGGGAAACCGTTTTTCCCTGGTGGGAGGCAGGGGCGGCAACCGGGGGCAGTCCATGCGGCGTGGCGCTGGAGGGTTCCTGTGTGCCCGCGCTCGGCGTTGCTGGGCGCCGCGGAGCGAGCAAGCAGCCACCCCGGAGCGGAAAATTTGGAAAAGTCGCGCGCTGCGCGGCGCGTGGTGGGGCGGCGGGAGCTGCCGTGTCCGCCCCGGCACCAACGCCGGTGGCGTACCGTAGCGACCATGGAGAGCTCAGCCAACCGTCCCTCCACCTCGGTGGAGGACTACGTGAAGGTCATCTATGATCTCCAGGAGCGCGGTTCTGGCCCGGTGACAATCTCGCGCGTGGCCGAACGCATGGCCGTTTCCAACTCCTCGGTCTCGGGGATGCTGCGCAAGCTCGGCGAGCTGCGGCTGGTCGAGCACGAGCGCTACGGCGACGTTCAACTGACGCTGACGGGCAACAAGCTGGCGCTGGCGGTGCTGCGCCGCCACCGGCTCATCGAGCTGTACCTGGTGGAGGCGCTGGGCTACTCCTGGGATGAGGTCCACGACGAGGCCGACATGCTGGAGCATGTCGTCTCCGACTTGTTCGTCGACCGCGTCGCCGAACAGTTGGGCCACCCGCGCGTCGACCCGCACGGCGATCCGATCCCCACGCGCGATGGCCGTGTCGATGAGCGCGACACCTACTTGTTGTCCCAACTCAGTGCTGGGACGGTCGGGGTGATCGTGCGCGTCAACGACTCCGACCCCGACCTGCTGCGCTATCTGTCGCAGCAGGAGATCGGGCTGGGGATGCGCATCGAGTTGGTGGAGCGCCAACCCTTCGGGGGACCGCTGGTGGTGCGGCTGGGCCCGCGTGGGGCCCAGCGCGAGCGGTCGCTGGGTCTGGTGGCCGCCGAAGCGCTGTGGATCGCTCCCGCGGGCTGAGGCAGCCCCGGTTTTCCTGCCCGGCGGGCGCGTCCTCGCTGTCGGGGGCCTCACACACTATGCCGTATTCACGCCATTGGTGGTGGGATATCCATATGGTAGAAAGTTTGGCATGCCCAACATGAAAGATGGGGCCCCCTTTTCTCGGTTGGTTCGTGGCGCTGCCCTGCTCAGCGCGGTCATCGTGGCGGCGACGGCGTGCTCGGGCCCCGCTCCGGCTGACAGCGCAGAGCTGAAGGTGGTCACGACCTTCACGGTGATCGCCGACATGACCCGCAACGTTGTGGGCGAGCGCTCCGACAGCGTTGCGGTGGCTTCGGTGACCAAGGTGGGCGCGGAGATTCACGAGTACGAGCCCACTCCTGAGGATCTGGTGCGCGCTCAAGGAGCCGATCTGATCCTGGACAACGGGCTGGGGTTGGAGCGCTGGTTCGAGCAGTTCACTAACCAGATCGAGGCACCCACCGCCACCTTGAGCGCCGGGATCGAGACCATCCCCATCACCTCCGGGGCCTACGAGGGCGAGGCCAACCCCCACGCTTGGATGTCGCCCGACAACGCCGCGGTCTATGTCGACAACATCCGCGATGCCCTCAGCGAGCTCGACCCCGAGCACGCCCAGACCTATGCCGACAACGCTGCGACCTACAAGGCTGAGATCGGCGAAGTCGCCGACTTTCTCACCGCCGAGATCGACACGCTGGCGGCGCAGCACCGGGCGCTGGTGACCTGTGAGGGCGCCTTCTCCTACCTGGCGCGCGACGTGGGGTTGACCGAGAAGTACCTGTGGCCGGTCAACGCCGAGACCGAAGGCACCCCCCAGCAGATCGCCTCGGTGGTGACGTTCGTCTCCGACAACGACGTGCCCGCGGTGTTTTGCGAAACCACGGTCAATGACAGTGCGCAGCGCCAGGTCGCCCGCGAGACGGGGGCGCGAATGGGCGGCGCGCTCTACGTCGACTCGCTGTCGCAGCCCGACGGTCCGGTTCCCAGCTATCTGGAGCTGCTGCGCTATGACGCCGAGACCATCGTCTCCGGGTTGAAGGGAGAACAGTCCCCGTGACGAGCGCAACCGAGGACGCGGCGGTGGAGGTGCAGGGGCTGACCGTGTACTACGGCGATGTGGTGGCGCTGGACGAGGTCAGCATGCGCCTGGCACCCGGGCGAGTGCACGCTCTGCTGGGCACGAACGGCTCGGGCAAGTCGACGTTGTTCAAAACGGTGATCGGCATGCTCACCCCGCAGCAGGGGGCGGTGCGGCTGCACGGGATGTCGCCGGCGCGTGCCCGTAAGCAGGGGCTAGTGGGCTACGTTCCCCAAGCCGAACAGGTGGACTGGTCGTTTCCGGTGCGGGTGGCCGATGTGGTGATGATGGGCCGCTACGGGCACATGGGGCCCATGCGCCGCCCCCGGCGCGCCGACCGGCAGGCGGTGGCTGAGGCGTTGGAGCGCACCGACCTCACCGGCTTGGCGCACCGCCAGATCGGAGCGCTGTCGGGGGGTCAGCGTAAACGCGCCTTTGTGGCGCGGGGGATCGCCCAGGGGGCGCGGGTGTTCTTGCTCGACGAGCCTTTCGCAGGGGTGGATAAACGTTCCGAGGCCACGATCGTGGATGTGTTGCAGGCGATGCGCGCAACCGGCACGACCCTGCTGATCTCCACTCACGATCTGGCCAGCGTGCCTCGGTTGTGTGACGAGGCGGTGCTGTTGCAGCGGCGGGTGGTGGCCTCAGGGGCGCCCGAGGCGGTACTCACGCCGCAGCGCCTGGTGGAGGCGTTCGGTATCGAACCCACGTTGGCGGGGGAGCGGGCGTGATGGCGGCACTCGTGGAGTGGTTCGTCGGGCCGTTCCAGTTCGATTTCATGCAGCGCGCGCTGCTGGTGAGTGTCCTGGCCGGCGGGGTGTGTGCGCTGCTGTCGTGCTGGATGACGCTGATCGGCTGGTCGCTGCTGGGTGATGCGGTCTCTCACGCGGTGTTGCCCGGTGTGGTGCTGTCTTATCTGCTGGGGGTGCCCTTCGCCGCGGGCGCGCTGGTGTTTGGCGTGGGGTCGGTGGGGCTGATCGGGGTGGTCAACCGGACATCGCGGGTCAAGGAGGATGCGGCGATCGGCGTGGTGTTCACCGCGATGTTCGCGGTGGGGGTGGTGTTGATCTCGGTCATCCCCAGCCAGACCGACCTGATGCACATTCTTTTCGGCAACGTCTTGGGGGTCTCCGACGCCGAGATCGTCCAGATCGCGGTGATGGCGACGGTGATTGTGGGGGTGGTGCTGTTGAAGCACCGTGATCTGACGCTGTTCGCCTTCGACCGCGCTCACGCCCACGTGATCGGGTTGAGTCCGCGTTTGTTGGAGGCGCTGCTGCTGGGTCTGCTGTCGGTGACGGTGGTCGTGGCGCTGCAAGCGGTGGGCATCATCATGGTGGTGGCCATGGTGATCGTGCCGGGGGCGACCGCCTACCTGCTCAGTGACCGTTTCGAGTGGATGCTGCTCATCGCGGTGGCGGCGTCGGTGGCGGCGTCGGTTCTGGGCACCTATGTCAGTTTCCACGCCAACGTGGCCACCGGGGGTGCGATCGTGTTGGCTCAGGCGGCGGCGTTCACGCTGGCCTACCTGTTCTCTCCGTTGCACGGGCGCGTGTGGCGACTCGCCCGCCGCCGGCGGCGGGCGGTGACGGCCTGATCGCGGCGGGCGCGTCGGGGGCGGGGCGACTATTCGATGACCATCTCCACGGGGATGTTGCCGCGGGTGGCGTGGGAGTAGGGGCAGACCTGGTGGGCGTGTTCGACGAGTTTTTCGCCTTCGGGGCCGTGGAGGTCATCGGGCAGTTCGATGCGCAGCACGACCGAGAGGGTGAAGCCGGTCTTGGCGTCACCGCCGATGCCGACCTCTGCGGTGACGGACACCTGGCTGGTGTCGTGGCCGCTGTGGCGGCCCACGGCCGATAGGGCGCTGGCGAAGCAGGCGGCGTAGCCGGCGGCGAAGAGCTGTTCGGGGTTGCTTGCGTTGCCGCTGCCGCCTAGCTCTTGGGGGGTGGCGAGGGCGATGTCGAGGTGTCCGTCGGAACTGACGGCGCGTCCCTCGCGGCCGTTGGCGGTGGCCACGGCGGTGTAGTGGGGGGTCATGTCTCTCCTGAGGATCGAGGGCAGGGCGGTGGCGCCGGTCGACGGGTCAAGGGCGACCGGCGCACAGATAGATTGTACACAACTAAATTTTGCATAACTAGTTAGTAGGGTGGAGCGCATGGATCGTTCCGTCAATCGCGCACCGACCGAGGGGACCGTCGACCCCGCCCACTCCGAGGAGGGCGTGGCCGCTATCGGCCACGAGGAAACACTGCACCTACAGCGGCAACTGTGTTTCGCGGTCCACGCCGCCTCGCGCGCCTTCGACGCGCTGTACCGGCCGCTGCTGAGCGAACTGGGCCTGACTTACCCGCAGTATCTGGCGATGCTGGCGCTGTGGGAGCACCGCTCGTTGACCGTCACCGAGTTGGGAAGCGCGTTGCGCCTGGACTCGGGCACGCTGTCGCCGTTGCTGAAACGCATGGAAAGCACGGGGCTGGTGGTGCGTGAACGCAGCCGCAGCGACGAACGCTCGGTGCGTGTCAGCCTGACCCCTTCCGGTGCGGCACTCAAAGAGCGCGCGCGCACGGTGCCGGCCACGATCCTGACTGCCACGGGCATGGCCCCCGACGAGATCGCGACCTTGCGGGCTGCCCTGACCCAACTGACCGCCGCGCTGGACGCAGCCGACACGCCTGGGGCCTAAAACCCTGGCGCGCCGCGCCCACCGAGGCGGTGATCACAGCCCTGAGCTGGGAATTAGGACAGCTCGACGGGCATCTCTGCCCGCGCCTGCCCCCCCGGGCACTCGGCCGCCGCCCGCACTTCACCATCGCTATATCACACGAGTGAGCGTGCTGTTTCACGGGTGTTACGACTAGTCACACGAAGGCAACGGCGCCTTCCTAAAGTCATTGGTGAACCGCACGTCAAGCGATGAAAGGCTGGAATGTGGGCACCGACACTGTGACTGCCCCTCGCCGTTCGGGTGGACGCTGGATTTCGCATTGGGATCCCGAAGACGCAGCCTTTTGGCGCGACACGGGCCAGCGAGTGGCAAACCGCAACCTGTGGTCGTCAATTTTTGCCGAACACTTGGGCTTTTCAGTATGGAGTCTGTGGTCGGTCCTGGTCTTGTTCATGACTGCGGAGAACGGGTTCACCTTCTCCGCCTCGCAGAAATTCCTGCTCGTCTCACTGGTTGCGCTGGTGGGCGCAGTGCTGCGGGTGCCCTACACGCTGGCGGTGCCCAAGCTGGGCGGGCGTAACTGGACTTTGATCTCGGTGGCGGCGCTGCTGGTGCCCACCGTGCTGGCGATTGCGCTGATCCAACGCCCCGAAACGCCCTACTGGCTGTTTTTGGTGCTGGCGATGACCGCCGGCGTGGGCGGCGGGAATTTCTCCTCCTCCATGGCCAACATCAGCTTCTTCTTCCCCGAGCGCAAAAAGGGCTGGGCGCTGGGTCTCAACGCCGGCGGCGGCAACGTGGGCGTGGCCACGATCCAATTGTTGGGCCTGGGCGTGATCGCAGCCTTCGGTGTGGCCGGGGCGTTCTTGCTGCCGCTGGTCTATCTGCCGCTGCTGGTGGTGGCGCTGTTCGTGGCCTGGCGCTACATGGACAACATCGCCGGGGCGCGCTCCGATATCGGCGCCCAGATCGCCACACTGCGCGAGCGCCACTTTTGGATCATGTCGTTCCTTTACATCGGCACGTTTGGCTCCTTCATCGGGTTCGGCTTCGCCTTCGGGCTGGTGCTGCAAAGCCAGTTCGACCGCACCCCGCTGGAAGCGGCCATGGTCACCTTCCTGGGCCCGCTGGTGGGCTCGCTGTCGCGGCCGTTTGGCGGCCAGTTGGCCGACCGCTTCGGCGGCGCGGTGATCACCCTGTGGAACTTCATCGCCATGCTCGCCTTCACCGGCATCATCCTGCTGGCCGCGGTGCAGCAGTCGCTGTGGCTGTTCACCGCCGGGTTCGTGGCCGTGTTCATCCTCACCGGCATCGGCAACGGCTCGACCTACAAGATGATCCCCAGCATCTACGCCGCACGCGCCGAGGACATGGTCGCCGCCGGCACACCGCGCGAGAGTGCCACGGCCTATGCCAAGCGCATCTCTGGGGCGATGCTGGGACTGGTCGGAGCGATGGGCGCCCTGGGCGGGGTCGGGATCAACCTGGTTTTCCGCGAGTCCTTTGGCGCCACCGGCTCCTCTATCCCGGCCTTCATCGCCTTCATCGCCTTCTACGCTGTGTGCATCGTCGTCACGGCTGTGGTCTATGTACGCCGTCCCCATATCAGCGCCGCCCCCACCACAACGGCCGCGCCCCGGGTCACCACATCATGACTGCTACACACTGCCCGTACTGTGCCTTGCAATGTGCGATGCGCGTCGAACCCTCCGGTGAGGGGCGCTACGCCACCCGTCCGGAGTCCTTCCCCACCAATAGGGGTGGATTGTGCCGCAAGGGTTGGACCGCCGGGGAATTGCTCTCCAGCCCTGAGCGCCTGACCACCCCCTTGCTGCGGCGCCGCAACGGCGCGGCGCCGCAGCCGGTGGACTGGGAGGAAGCCCTCGACTACATCGCCGAGCGCCTCACCGCGATCCAGCACAGCCATGGTGCGGATGCGGCGGCGGTGTTTGGCGCCGGCGGACTGACCAACGAGAAAAGCTACCTGCTGGGCAAGTTCGCGCGCCTGGCCTTGGGCACCTCCCAGATCGACTACAACGGCCGGTTCTGTATGGCCTCGGCTGCCGGTGCGGGGATTCGCGCCTTCGGCGTGGACCGGGGGCTGCCGTTCCCGGTCACCGACCTGGGTGAGGCCGAGGTGGTGGTGCTGGCCGGCGCCAATCCGGCCGAGACCATGCCGCCGCTCATGGGTCACCTCACCGCCGCCCGGTTAATCGTCATCGATCCGCGCCGCAGCGCCACCGCCGAGCAGGCCCTACAGCGCGGTGGCATGCACCTGGCCCCCCGCCCGGGCACCGACCTGGCCCTAGCGCTGGCGCTGTGGCACGCCGCCCGCGTGGAGGGCCTGCTCGATGCCGACTACATCGCCCAGCGCACGACGGGGTTCGAGCAGGCCTGGCGCCACGCCGCGGCGTGGTGGCCCGAGCGCGCCGAGCGCCTCACCGGGGTGCCGGCCGCCGACATTCGCGCCGCCGCACGGCTGCTGGCCAGGGCCAATGGGGCCTACGTGCTCACCGGACGCGGCTGCGAGCAGCACGCCAAGGGAACCGACACCGTCTCGGCGTGGATCAATCTCGCCTTGGCGCTGGGACTGCCCGGGCGGCGCGGCTCGGGCTATGGCTGTATCACCGGCCAAGGCAATGGCCAGGGTGGACGCGAGCACGGCCAAAAAGCCGACCAACTGCCGGGCTACCGCCGCATCGACAACCCTGAGGCGCGCGCGCACGTGGCCGGGGTGTGGGGGGTCGACCCCGACATCTTGCCCGGGCCGGGCCGCAGCGCCTTTGAGCTGCTGGACGCCTTAGGCAGCGAGGACGGGCCGCGGGCGATGCTGGTTTTTGGCTCCAACCCCGCGGTCTCAGCCCCCGACGCCGAGCGCATCCGCGCCCGGTTGGCCTCGCTGGATCTGCTGGTGGTGGCCGACTTTGTGATGTCAGAAACCGCGGCCATGGCCGATGTGGTCTTGCCGGTGACCCAGTGGGCCGAAGAAAGCGGCACCATGACCAACCTGGAGGGGCGCGTGCTGCGCCGCCGCCAGGCGGTGCCGGTGCCCGAGGGAATCCGCAGCGACCTAGAGATCCTCAACGCCCTAGCCCAGCGCTTGGGCTGGGACGACAAGGATTTCCCCACCGACCCCGACGAGGTCCTCACCGAGCTGGGCGCGGCTTCGGTGGGCGGCCCGGCCGACTACTCCGGTATCACCGCCCAGCGCCTCGACGACGGCGAGGCGCTGCACTGGCCCTGCCTTGAGGACGGCACGGTCACGCCGCGGCTGTTCCTCGACGGTTTCGCCCACCCCGACGGGCGGGCGCGCTTCGTGCCTGTGGGCTACCGCGAGGCCGATGAACTCACCGATGCCGACTATCCGTTGACGGCCACCACCGGCCGGCTGCTGTCGCACTACCAGTCCGGCGCGCAAACGCGACGTATTGCTGAGCTGGCCGACTCCGATCCCGACGTCTACGTCGAAGTCCACCCCGACACCGCCCAACGCCATGGCTTGGCCGACGGCGATTGGGCGCGGGTGATCTCCCGGCGCGGGGTCACCAGTGCCCGTGTACGTCACAGTCCCACCGCTCGTCTGGACACTGTTTTCCTGCCGTTTCACTACGGCGGGGATCAAAGCGCCAACCTGCTCACCAACCCGGCACTCGACCCCGCTAGCCGCATGCCCGAATTCAAGGTCAGCGCGGTGCGGCTCGAACCCAACGCCCCTGTAGAGGAAGGCAAGCAGAAATGAGTGCAGCCCCTAGGAACGTCGTGGTCATTGGGCACGGCATGGTCGGTTCCCGATTCGCCGAGGAAGTGGTGCGCCGCGATCCCGGGGGGCAGCGGGTGCGGGTGACTGTGGTCGGCGCTGAGCCCGAACCCGCCTACAACCGTATCCTCATGCCCGAGCTGTTGTCGGGGCGGTTGGAGGCCGAGGAACTGCGCCTGCCCGGCGGTGAGGCTCCGGCGGTGACCGTGCGCACCGCCACTGCCGCCACTGCGATCGATGCGCGTGCCCGCCGGGTGAGTCTTAGCGACGGCGACGCGCTCGACTATGACGAGTTGGTGCTGGCTACGGGGGCGCGGGCCACGCTGCTGCCGGTGCCTGGACTGGCCCAGGAGGGGGGTCAGCCTGCCCCAGGGGTGGCGACGTTGCGTGACATGGCCGACTGCCGTCGGGTGCTCTCGGCGGCGCGGCCCGGCGCGCCGATGGTGGTGCTGGGCGGGGGATTGCTGGGTCTGGAGACGGCGCGGGCGCTGACCGAGCGGGGCGCGCGGGTGAGCGTGGTCGAGCCGGCTCCCCACGTGTTGCCGCGCCAGATTGACGCGGCGGGGGGCGAGATTCTCGCCGCCGAACTAGCCAATTTGGGCATCACATGCTACACGGGGCAGGGCGCGGCGCGCTGGCTGTCCGGCTATGGCATGGAGCTGGAAGACGGTCAGGTGGTGGCCGCTGATGCCGTGGTGGTGACCGCCGGCGTGCGCGCCGAGACCGAGCTGGCCCGCGCGGCAGGGATCGCGGTAGAGCGGGGGGTGCTCGTCGACGACACGCTGTCTACCGCGGACCCGCGGATTCACGCCATCGGTGACTGTGCCCAACACAAGGACGGCGGAGCGGGTCTGGTGCAGCCGGGCTGGGAGCAGGCTGCGGTCCTGGCCGACCTGCTGACCGGCACCGCCCCCAACGCCCGCTACAGCGGGGGGCGTACAGTGGCGCGGCTGAAGGTTGAGGGGGTGGAGTTGACCTCGCTGGGCGATGTGCACGCTGATGACGAGGCCGAGACCATCACCCTGGCCGATCCGCCGGGAGGGCGCTATGCCAAGTTGTCGGTGCGCGATGACCAGGTGGTGGGGGCGATCCTGCTGGGCTTTCCCGACGCTGCGGCCACGATCGCCCAACTCTACGACAGCTACGCCCCGGTGCCTCAGGACCGGCTCGCCCTGCTGTTGGGCCGCTCGCTACCGGAGACCACCGAGCAGCCGGCCAGCGGCGGGACCGGCGACGCGGTGGTGTGCTACTGCAACGGGGTGACGCGCGATCAGCTCGACGCGGCCTGGCGCGACGGAGCGCGCACCCGCGACGATCTGGCGGCCACGACCCGGGCCACGACCGGCTGCGGGGGCTGTGTGCGCGACGTTAACGCACTGGTGGCCGCGTGGAGCGAGCGCGACTCTGGCCCCAACGACCTGGTGGAGGCCGCACGCGCCTGAGGTTTGAGCTTTCCCCCAGCCGCCGCGGCGCACCAGCGTCACCGCCTGCGGTGGCCCCACACCGGTTCCGCCCTCGCCGTCGAGTTCACCGCTTCCCCGGCGGTGGGGCGGGACCGGGTTTGTCGAGGCCTGTGTCGGGCTGAGGCGGCCGGTGACGGTGGTCGGGGCCTTGGCCCATGATGGAGGTATGAAGGTCGAGCTGCTGTACTTTTCCGGGTGCGCGAACTGGCGGGTGGCCCGGGAACGTCTGGCTCACGCCCTGCAACTCACCGGCCACACCGACCAGCGGATCGAACTGGTCGTGGTCGTCACCGAGGAGCAGGCGCAGCAACTGCGTTTCCCCGGGTCGCCGACGATCCGTATCGGCGGCGGGGATCTGTTTCCCCGCCCCGAGCAAAGGCCCGGGCTGAGCTGTCGGCTCTATGCGACCGCGGAGGGGGTCGATGGCGCTCCCAGCCTCGCCCAGCTCGTCGAAGCGGTGGGTGGGGCCTGCCCATAAGCCGCTGTGGCCCCTGTGAAGCGGGGGAGGTCGCGCTTCCCGAGTGGGTGCGGAGGCAGCCGCCCACCCCAACAGAATAGGTCGCGTGACCTATATAGGTCACTTGACCTATAGTGTGGGGATGGATTCGCTACACCACGACCCGCACGGCCCCGTCCTGCTCGTCGGCGGCTACGGCACGGTAGGCAGCGCACTCGCCCGCGCGGCGGCTGCCCACTGGCCCCTGCTGCTGGCGGGGCGCTCCCCACAGCGGGCGCACGACCTCGCCGCCGAAACCTCGGCCGAGGTGCGCGCGTGGGACCTGTCCGACCCCACCCCCTTCAGCGCCACGGCGCGGGCGGTGGTCACCCTCGTCAACGACCCCCATGACCGGGTGCTGACCGCGGCGCTGCGCGGCGGCGTGGCCTACGTCGACATCACCCGGTGGACCTCCCGGCTCCAGCGAGCCCTCACCCTGACCACACTGGCCGCCCCCACCGCGCCCGTGCTGCTGTCCTCGGGCTGGATGGGCGGCGTCGTGCCCCTGGTAGCGGCGGCGCTGGCCCACGAGTTGGGCGGCCTCGACAGCGTCGAGGTGGCCATCCGCTACGATCTGGCCGACCGCGCCGGAGCCGACTCGGTGGAGTTCATGGACCGCCTGGGCATCGAATTCGAAGTGCTCGAACAGGGCCGACGCCACCTCGTGGCCCCCCTGAGCAGCACCCGCACCATCGATATCGGCGGGCACGCCACCAAGGTCACCCGCATCGACACCCCTGAGCAGTTCACGCTGCCGCTGACCCTGGGCGCGAGCACCGCCACCACCCGCATCGGCTTCAGCAGCACCGCCAGCACCTCGGCGCTGGTCGGGTTGGGCCGCGTGGGGTTCTTCCGCTACGCCCGCGGGCCGCGCTGGCAGGGCCTGCGCCGGCGGCTGCTGCACGCCCCCGGCACCGGCGGCCGGGCGCAACTGCGCGTCGACGCCACCGGCCCGGCGGGCCAGCGCCGCGCCACCGTCACCGACCCCGCCGGCCAGGCCCACATGACCGCTGTGGGCGCCCTGCTGGGGCTGCGCCGCGTCCTGGGCGCCGACGGTGCCCCCGCCCCCGCGGCGGGGGTAGTGTTTCCCGAACACACCCCCCAGCCCGCACAGGTGGGGGCCGCGCTTGAGGCCGGCGGCGTCGACATGGCCCTGAGCACGCCCACGCCCCGAGACGAGGCTGCGTGAGCACCACCAAAGGCGAGCTACGCCGCGCAGCGATCCTGGACGCCGCCGAAAAAACCCTGCTCCACCACGGACACGCAGGCCTGTCACTGCGGGCGGTGGCCACGGCCGCCAGTATCCGCCTAGGCCATCTCCAGCACTATTTCCCCAGCCGCAGCCGGCTGGTCGAGGCGCTGCTGGACCGGGTGCTGCGGCGCTCACTACAGCGCCTGGCCCAGCACACCGAAGGCACGCCCCACGACGCCGACCCGGCCACCCTGGTGGAGACACTGCTGGCTGAACAGCACGACGCCACGCTGGTGCGCGTATTCGTGGAAATATGGGCCCTGGCCGCCAGCGACCGTGAAGCGGCCACGGCGGTCCGCGGCTTCTACCGCACCTACACCGAGATGGTGGCCGACCACATCGGCCGGCTCTGCCCGTATCTGACGCCGCGGAGCCGCTGGGCGCGCGCACACGTCTTCATCGCCCTCCTGGAGGGGGCCGCGCTGATGCGTTCAGGCATCGCCGCCGACGCGACCGAGGCCGGCGACGCCCACCTGCGCCGCACCGCCCTAGTGTTGCTTTCCGGCCGCTACGGCGACCTGCCGGAGTGAAGGGGTCGAGGCGTCGTTGGCCGACAACCTCGGCCCTTTCCTGAGCCTCTCGGGGTGCCCGTAGCCTCACCCCCGGCCGGTGTGCGGATCAACACCCACCATCGGGCGCACCCGATGGTGGGTGTTGCCCGTTCCACCAGGACACGACAGCGCTCAGGCTCGACCAGGACCTCCCACGTCCCTGTGGCCTTGGCCCCCGAGGGATCTCGACGTCGCCCCCCGCCCCCGTCAACGACGGGGTGGTGCACCGGCCACTGGAACTCAAGAGCTGGGCGGGAGGGCCCCGCCGCCCTCCCGCTGGGCCTGCACACGCTTGCGGTGGGGCGTGTAGTGCCACCAGGGGCACGCGGCAGCACCGGCGGCCTGGTCCACGGCCGACATCAGCACATCCAGCAGGCACAGATCCTCGCGGCGCCCCTGATCGACGCATATGCGCTCGTAGAGCTCGACCGGATCGCACGCGCACAGGTGGCCGACGCGGGTGATCCCGATCCGGTTCAGACGCCGCTCTAGGGCCGGGCCGACGTTGGCCAGCCGGGTCACCGCGGTGGTGGAAGCAGGTGAGCCACGCATAAGGCCAGTGCAACACCCTGATCCCGGCCCGTCGTGAACGTTTCGGACCTCACCCGCGAGCGACCGTGCCGCCCGCCCCGCGCTACGAAGGGCGAGAGCGCCGTGGCAAGTTGCTAGGGTTCCCTTCATGAACCTTGGTCACGATCGGCGATTCGACGTGGAGCTGTCGCTACCCCAGCGGCCCCTGCGCGGCGTGACCGAGTTCCCCGAAACCCGCACCGACCGTTTCGCCCCGCTCATCGCGTGGGCGCGGTCCTGGGCCAACTACCTCAACACCCCGGTGGGCTGGCGCGTCAGCCACAACGGCACCACCTTCGACGAAGGGGTAGCCCACCCCTGCCCCCACCGCGGGTATTGCTCCTGCTGAACCCCGCCCGAACAGCGCCCTTGCGCCCTTCGGCGAGGCTTCACGCCTTCTCCCTGGTGAAGCAGAACACACTCACACGCGGCTCACCTGCAATGACAGGACAACGAAACATCGGTGTCATTGCAGGCTGACGGTTGCGAAACACGCTGCGGTTTGCCTAGAGGTCAAGACATACCAACGCTTTCGGGACGCAGCGCCACGGCGCGCCGACCACCACTAGGAGAAGCCACCGGACATGAGACAACTCCTCGTCATTGGCAACGGCATGGTGGGGCACCGCCTCGTTGAGGCAGTCCGCGACCGCGACCCTGATGGCGCCTGGCACATCGTCGTGCTGGGCGAGGAGCCTCGTCCCGCCTACGACCGAGTGGCGCTGTCCTCCTACTTCGACGGCGCCTCGGCGGACGACCTCTCCCTGAGTGACCTCTCGGTCCACCCCAACGTGCAACTGCGTCTAGGAGAGGGCGCCGCCAGCATCGACCGCGACGCCCGCCGCGTCACCACCACCACCGGAGCCGTGCTCACCTACGACGCGCTGGTGCTGGCCACCGGCTCCTCCCCGTTCGTACCGCCGGTTCCCGGCCACGACCTGCCGGGCTGCCACGTCTACCGCACTATCGAAGACCTGGAGGCCATCACCGCCAGCGCCCGCACCGCCCGCACCGGCGTGGTCGTGGGCGGGGGCCTGCTGGGGCTGGAAGCGGCCAACGCGCTGCGACTGCTGGGCGTACAGGCCCACGTTGTGGAGCTGGGCGCGCACCTGATGCCCGCCCAGGTCGACGAGGGCGGCGGCGCGCTGCTGGACCGACTCATCTCCGAAACCGGAATCCACATCCACACCGGCGCGGGCATCGGCGCGGTGGAGGCCGGCGCCGACGGCCACGTCGAACGGGTGCGCGTGGGCGAAGACACCGAGATCGACGCCGACATGGTCGTGTTCTCGGTGGGCATTCGCCCCCGCGACGATCTGGCCCGTGCCGCCGGCTTGGACCTGGGCCCACGCGGCGGGGTGGCGATCGACAGCACCTGCCGCACCAGCGACCCCGCCATCTACGCCGTGGGCGAGTGCGCCAGCGCCCAAGGCACCGTCTATGGGCTGGTGGCCCCCGGCAACGCCATGGCCGAAGTCGCCGCTGACCAACTCACGGGCGGCGACGCCGAATTCACCTCCGCCGACACCTCCACCAAGCTCAAACTGATCGGCGTCGACGTCGCCAGCTTCGGCGACGCCCACGCCCGCACCCCCAACGCTTTGGAGGTCGCCCTCAACGACGCCCCGGGGCGCCGTTATGCCAAGCTCGTCGTCTCCGACGACGCCACCACGCTGTTGGGCGGGGTGCTGGTGGGCGATGCCTCGGCCTATGCGAGCCTGCGTCCGCTGGTGGGCCGCGAGCTGCCCGGCGACCCGCTCGACCTGATCGCCCCGGGGCGTTCCGGCGGCGGTGTCGGGGTGGGCGCGCTGCCCGACGACGCCCAGGTGTGCTCGTGCAACGCCGTCACCAAGGGAACGCTGGTCTCAGCGATCGAGGGCGGCGCCTGCGACGTGGCCACACTCAAAGGCTGCACCAACGCCGGCACGAGCTGCGGCTCGTGCGTGCCGATGCTCAAGACGCTGCTGGCCGAATCCGGTGTGGAGCAGTCCAACGCCCTGTGTGAGCACTTCGCCCATTCGCGCGCCGAACTGGTGCAGATCGTGATGGCGACCGGCATCACGACCTTCTCCGAGCTGATCGCCGCCCACGGCAGCGGACGCGGCTGCGACATCTGCAAGCCCGCCGTCGCCTCGATCCTGGCCTCGCTGGGCGGGGGCCACATCCTGGAGGGCGAGCAGGCCGGCCTGCAAGACACCAACGACCGTTTCCTGGCCAACATGCAGCGCAACGGCACCTACTCGGTGGTGCCGCGCGTCCCCGGCGGGGAGATCACTCCGGAGAAGCTCGTCACGCTTGGCGAGGTGGCCCGCGAGTTCAACCTGTACAGCAAGATCACCGGCGCCCAACGCATCGACCTGCTGGGCGCGCGGGTGGAGCAGCTTCCCGCGATCTGGCGGCGCCTGGTCGACGCCGGCTTCGAGTCGGGGCACGCCTACGGTAAGGCACTGCGCACGGTCAAGTCCTGTGTGGGCACCACGTGGTGCCGCTATGGCGTGCAGGACTCGGTGGGCATGGCCGTAGAGCTGGAGCTGCGCTATCGGGGGCTGCGCTCGCCCCACAAGATCAAGGCCGGGGTCTCGGGGTGCGCCCGGGAGTGCGCGGAGGCCCGCAGCAAGGACGTGGGCGTCATCGCCACCGAACACGGCTGGAACCTCTACGTGGGCGGTAACGGCGGTTTTCGGCCCCGCCACGCCGAACTGTTCGCCTCCGACCTCGACCATGACACGCTCGTGCGCTACATCGACCGGTTTTTGATGTTTTACATCCGCACCGCCGACCGGTTGCAGCGCACGGCGGGCTGGATCGAGTCCATGGAGGGCGGACTCGACCACATACGGTCAGTCGTGATCGAGGACTCGCTGGGCATCGGCGCCGACCTGGAGGCCGCCATGGAGCGCCACGTGTCCACCTACACCGACGAATGGCGCGGCGTGCTGGAGGACCCCGACAAGCTGGAGCGCTTCGTGTCCTTCGCCAACGCCCCCGACACTCCCGACCCCACGATCACGTTCGACGTCGAGCGGGATCAACCCGTCCCCGGTGAGCCCGTCTCACTGGGAATGCCCACCCGGCACCAGGACCACGTGGAGGTATGACCGGACATGTCTGTACTGACGCTTGACACCACTGACGCCACCGCCACCCAGGTGTGGATTCCCGCCTGCGCCAGCGCGAGCCTGGCCCCCGAGCGCGGAGTGGCCATCCTGCTGCCCGACGGCTCCCAAGCCGCCCTGTTTCGTACCTTCGACGGTAACCTGTACGCGATCGACAACATTGACCCCTTCAGCAACGCCGCAGTGATGGCGCGCGGCATCGTGGGGGACCGCGGCGGCGAGCCAACGGTGGCCTCGCCTATGCTCAAGCAAGTGTTCTCGCTGCGTAGCGGGGTGTGCTTTGACGACACGACGGTGCGCCAAACCACCTATCCGGTGCGCGAGCGTGACGGTGTGATCGAGATCGCCACGGGGTCGAAGGGCGGAACGTCATGAACGCGCTGATGGAGACGCTCAGTCCGCAGTCTCACCGCACGTCGCCGGAGGTGGCACCGCTGGAAGGCTTCACCGTAGCGGTCACCGCCGCGCGCCGCTCCGACGAGCTGGCGGCGCTGCTGCGCCGCCGCGGCGCCGAGGTCGTGGCGGCGCCGGCCTTGCGCATCGTACCCATCAGCGACGACCAGCGTCTGATGACGGTGTCTGGGGAACTGGCTGAGCGTCCCGCCGATATTGTCGTGGCCACGACCGGCATCGGTTTCCGCGGCTGGGTGGAGGCCTGCGAAACCTGGGGGCTGGCCGAACCGCTCGTGGCAGGCATGCGCCGCTCGCGGGTGATGGCGCGCGGCCCCAAGGCCAAGGGCGCCATCCGCGCGGCGGGCCTGACCGAAGAGTGGTCGCCGCCTTCGGAGTCCTCCGCCGAGGTTTTGGAGTACCTGCTGGAGTGCGGCGTGGCCGGGCTGCGGGTCGCTGTCCAACTGCACGGCGAACCGCTGCCCGACTTTTGCTCGGCGCTGCGGATGGCCGGCGCCGACGTGGTGGAGGTGCCGGTCTACCGCTGGACCACTCCAGAGGACGTGGTGCCGCTGGATCGGCTGATCGAGACGGTGATCAACGGCGGGATCGACGCGGTGACGTTCACCAGCGCTCCCGCGGCGGCGGGGCTGCTGGAGCGCTCGCGCGTCTTGGGCTATGAGGAGCGCCTCGTCGCGGCGTTGCAGGGGCCGGTGCTGGCCATGTGCGTGGGGCCGGTGACGGCCGGCCCGTTGATGGCGCGCGACATCGCCACCGTGTGGCCCGACCGGGCCCGGATCGGTGCGCTGGTCAAACGGCTGGCCGAGGAGCTGCCCGAGACCGCGCCCCTGTTGACGGCGGCCGGCCACGAGCTGCGGCTACGCGGCCAGGCGGTGCTGGTCGACGGCTGCCTGCGCCCGGTCTCGCCGGCGCTGATGCGGGTGCTGCGGGAACTGGCACGCCGGCCGGGCCAGGTGCGCGACCGCAATGATCTGCTGGCGTCGCTGGGGGGCGACGGCGACGCCCACGCGGTGGAGACGGCGGTAGCGCGGCTGCGCGCCGCGTTGGGCGATCCCAAGATCATCCAGACCGTGGTCAAGCGCGGCTACCGGCTGGCCCTGGACACCGACCCGTGTGCACCCAAGAGTTAGGAGGCGAGCGTGACCCCGACACTGATTTTGGCGGTGCACGGTACGCGCGAGCCCCGCGGGGTGGAGGTCGCCCGCTGGTTGGCCGCCCAGGTGGGAGCGCACTGCCCGGCGCCGGTGCGGTTGGCTTTTGCTGACGTGTGTTCTCCTGACGTGGGCGAGGTCGCGGCCACGATCGAGGGGCCGATCGTGGTGGTGCCGGCGTTTTTGGCGGCCGGCTACCACGTGCGTGTTGACATCCCGGCTCAACTGGAGCGGGTGGGCCGCGGTGATGCCCAGCTCACTGCGGCATTAGGGCGTGACGAGCGGCTGCTGTCGGTTGCCGCGCGCCGGCTGGCCGCGGCGGGCTGGCGCAGCGGGGACCCGGTGGTGCTGGCCGCGGCGGGCTCGTCGGACCCCTCGGCCAACGCCGAAGTCGCCGAGGCGGCCCAAGGGCTGGCTGAGCTGGTGGGCGCACCGGTGCGGGTGGGCTATATCGCCACGGGCGAGCCCACGGTGGCCCAGCAGGTGCGGGCGGCGCGTGCCGAAGGCTACCAGCGCGTGGGGGTGGCCTCGTGGCTGCTGGCACCGGGGTTGTTCCACCAGCGGCTCGCTGAGGTGGGCGCGGACGCGGTCGCTGCGCCGCTGTGCCCCGACGCGGAGATCGCTGCGGCGGTGGTGGCCCGTTTCGAGGCCACGGCGCTGGCATTGCAGGACTAGGACCACTGCGCTGGGGCCGTCCTGGTGCCGTGCGCTGCCCCGGCCCCGTTTTTCGCCGCAACGGTGGGGGCTCGAGCCGGGGCGCGGAAACGGCTGGGCTCACCGGGTGAGCACGATGCGTTCTCGGTGGTAGCGGCACAACTCGATTTCGTCGACGATGCCGATCGCGTAGTCGGCATAGGAGATCGCGCTGGAGTCGGGGGCGTCGACGAGGAATCGGGCATCAGCGATCCGGTAGGCCCCGGTCCTGGGACCGTGCGGCACGAAGGCGGGCGGAGGAGTCACATAGACCCAGTCCACCCATGTGGACGACGCCCGCAGGGCCTGCAATGCCTCTCGGTGGGCGATCCCTCGGGGCTTGGCAGAGTGGGGAAAGGCGGCGGTGTCGACGAACTGCAGACCAGGGGCTATCTCCAGGGTGCCGGCACCGCCAACGACCAGTAACCGCGCCACCCTTGCCTCGGTCAGCCCGCTCAACAGCGCATCATTGAGCTTGACGAGGTGATCGGCGGCGATGGTGCCGGCCGAGCGGGTGGCGTTGACCGCGGTGTCGTGGCCCGCGGCGGCCTCAGCGACGTCGCCGGGGCACATCGCGTCGGCTTGCACCAAGAAGTCGGCATGCTCCACGAGGTCGGGGTGGTTCTGTGGGGCGCGTATGGCGGCCGTGACCTGATGGCCCCGTGACCGCGCTTCGGACAGGATCGCCCGCCCGCTCCGCCCGCCGGCGCCAAACACCACGATCTTGTTCATCGGTGACTCCCCTGTTTCCCTGCTAGTTACCGTTTCACCTGCGGGCAGGGGAGGCGGGAGAGCGCGACGAGGGAGTGCTCAACGCCACCAGCCCCGCCCCGCAGGCAAGAATCACGGCCAAGACGGCGAGCAGCGCCGCGAACTCCAGTGGCAGTTCCACCAGGAAAGGGCCGGCGCTGGCGCCCAGAAAGAGCATGAACCCGTTGAGAGCGATCCCTGCTGCCCGTGCCTGTCCGGCACGGGCACCGAACAGCGCGATCATGGCGGGCACAGTGGTGGCGATGCCGGCTACGAAGACCACGCTGGCCAAGACGAGCGCCCACAGGGTGGCGCTGGCAAGGGCCTCGATGGCCAGGCCGACAGCGGCGACCAGGAAACCGGTGATAGCAACGCGCGCCAGACCGAAGCGCCCAGCCAGGGCACCGGCCAGGGGAGCGACCAGCATCCCCGGCAACCCGGCCAGCCGCACCAGCAGCACGGCGTCAGGGGCAAGATCGAATCGGGCCTGGAGGTGGGGGCCGAGCGCAGAGTACATGGCCACAAACGTCAGCAGCATGGTGAAGGCGGACAGGCATGGGAGGGCCAGGGCACGCTGTCTGACCAAGGCACCGAGCTGGCGGAAGCGTTGGGCCAGCGTCGCGGCGCCGCTCGAGCGAGGAGGTTCGCGCAGGATCGCCATCAACGCTAGGGCAACTACCCCCAGGGCCACAGCCGCAAGGCCGAAGGTCCACCGCCATCCCCACGCCAGGGCCACCGCTGAAGCATAGACCTGGCCGGCGATTCCGGCCACCATGTAGGCGGTAGAGACCGCGCCGATGGCGGTGGTGCGCCAGCGGGGCGGCAGCGCCTCGGACAGGTAGGCCAGTGCCACCGGAGAGAAGCTCACCGCCACGAGCCCTTGGAGGGCGCGCAGGCTGCCCACCGCCGGCAACGAGGGCGCCAGGGCCAGTACAGCGGTGATCACGGCTAGCGCGGCCATGCCCGGCACGAGGATCGCTTTGCGCCCATAGTGGTCAGAAAGGGGGCCGTAGATGAGAAAGCCCACAGCGTAGGGGATGCCGAAGGCTGTGGCTAGCGCCGCAGAGGCTCCTGCGGCTCCCAGGTCGGCGCCGACGATCGGTGCCAGCGGGATGGCCATGTAGAGCTGCATCAGTACCAGCAACGCGCAGATGACCAGTGCTGTCAGCGGAGCGACCACCGGTGCCTGGTCGCTTCCCACCTCCACTGCGTGCGCGCGTGATGACAGAGGGGAAGTCGACTTTCCCATACGAGCTCCTGAGCGAAACGTCGTTTACGTTAACGTTAAACTAGTTGCGAAAAAAATTACGGCTGCCCGCTCTCGGCTTCGGCAAGCAACCGTTCGACCTTGGCAATGTTTTCTTTCAGCTCGCGCTCGAAGCGCTCCAAGCTCTCACGGCGTGCCTGTGTCTGGCTGAGATGGCCGCGTAGGATCTGCAACACCTTGCGTTTGCCCTGAGCGCCGGTGGGGTCGGTGAAGTAGAGGTCGATGACCGAGCCGATCTCCTCCAACGTCAGGCCAAGGTCCTTGAGTTGGCCGATCTTGTTGAGACGCGCTAGCTCACGCTCGGTGTAGTAACGATAACCCGACGATGCCCGCTCTCCAGGGGACAGCAGCCCCAGCTCCTCATAGTGGCGGATCGTCCGAGGTGTGACCTCGGCGCGGCGCGCCAGCTCGCCGATCCGCATGACCTCAGGCTCAGCAGCGTCCATACTTCACTCAGACACGGTACACAGTTAAACGTTGACGTTAAGGTCAATCTAGCATAGTCGGGGAGCCGCTACCGTCCGCGCGGGAGGCGAGCGCCGCCAGGCTGGTCGCCCCCCGCACGGGTCGGTCATGCGCGGACGCGCTCGGTCTCGAAGCGCATGTCCAGCTTGGCGTGTTCCTTTTCCGCCAGTGCGATCGCTCCGTCTATGTCGCGCACGGTGGGCAACTCGAAAAGATCGACGATGGTGTTGAGACGCTCGTGCAGATTGCCTGAAACGACGTAGTGGGGAATCCCGATCTCCTCTGGAATGGTCTGCAACATCTGGTCGCAGGTAGAGCGGAAGCTCTCGTTCATGGGACGGTGACCGTCGTCGGCCAGGGGGAGTTCGTGGCGAAGGTGAACGAAGGCGTCGAAGGTAGCAGCCACATGCTGCTTGAAGGCGTGGCCGAACTGGTCGAGGGCTTCGTCGAAGTAGCGCATCTGGACGTCCTCGGTGCGATGGTGAGCTGCTGGCGTCAGCTCCGCGACCTCGGCGGGATTCATGGTTCCGTAGAAGGTGCGGGCCTTGCCGAAGGTCCATTCCTGCAACGACGATCCGTCGGAGATGAAGCTGCCGGGCTGTAGTTTCTCGTGTACGGCGCGCTCAACATGGCGGCGCACCATGAGCTGTAGGAACTCCGCCCAGGTGCATTGGGCTAGGCTTTTGCCGGGCACGGCTTCGGGAAGAATTTCGCGAATGGTCTTGGCCAGTGTGCGCGGGATGCCCGTGTAGTGCGACAGCGCCATCACGGTCAGTGTCTTGCCGGAGGAGTAGGTTCCAGAGATCGCTAGTTTCATTGGTGGGGCTCCTATCTTGGTGGCAAAACCGTTTCGGTCGAGATCAACCGGTGATGGGTACGGCCGAGGCG
The DNA here is from genome assembly GCF_039539445.1 of Salinactinospora qingdaonensis. Taxonomy (NCBI): domain Bacteria; kingdom Bacillati; phylum Actinomycetota; class Actinomycetes; order Streptosporangiales; family Nocardiopsidaceae; genus Salinactinospora; species Salinactinospora qingdaonensis. The sequence goes on along the minus strand of NZ_BAABDD010000031.1, from coordinate 577 downwards.
GGCAACTGGTGGGCAAAAGAGCAGCGCAGTTCAACACCGGCCAGAGTGCCGGCAAGGTCGACGTTGCGCCAGGTGTCGCCGCGTAGCGTGAGCAGGTGCTTATTAGTCACGTTGGTGTGGGCCCTCAGCGGCGGGGCAGTGCTGCGATGGGGGTGCTGGGCTTCGAGAACGGTGTTGAGCATCCACAGCGTGTTGCTGTCGCTACGGCGAATCCCATCCATCTCGTACATCAGCACTTGGGCCAGTTGCAGATTGACGACGAAGCAATCGACCATTGTCACCGAAGGTTGGTAGTCACCTTCGATTCCTTCAGGGGTGGGCCTGGCGCCCTGGACTGTATGGAGGCCCACGGTGGCTGCAGCGGTGAGGGCATCCATATCGACGTGGACGTCCTCGATCGACTGGCGCCGGAACTTGAACCCGTCACCGAAGTAGCGCGAACTGGCCGGCCCTAGATCGTTGATGGGGAATGGTTGTTGCTGGTCAGTGGTCGTAGGCGGTCAGGGAGCGTTTGACGGGGGCGTCGATGAGCCAGTTGTGCCAGATCGCGGCGTTGAGGGCGCAGATGCGCTGGCAC